>NZ_JADBRE010000009.1:0-195442 GCF_014930525.1 Enterobacter cloacae complex sp. S1 | reverse complement strand
GAAGAATATCTTACCCGTTATTTAAACACACCCACTCGATAATGTTTACTTTCAGCTTTAAAGGTTGTGATTTTCATTTGAAAACCCCCGTGTAAATCATAATTTCCATCACTTAAATAAAACCGTATAAATGTCAAAATAAAATATGATTAAAATCATAAGGTTAAATTAGGACAGTTCGCAAGTATGTAATAACAAATTGATTTCAAAGAAGAAATAACGCAATAACCTTATTTCTCTTCATTCTTACCATTAATAAAAAACATGATTAAAATCAATATTTATTGCCGCGAAATATTTATAGTTTCGCTCCGTTACCAACATAACTATAAAATTCGACACACTTAAACTTACCCATTCAGCTCTGCTTAAACAAACGTTAGCAATATCGATAGCGTATATTTTATCTGCCAAACACTGTGAGTCATTTCAAATGAAACCTGTTAGTAAAACCGTAATTGCTGTCGCTATTATCGGTGCTCTTTTTGCTGGTTCAATGAACGTAGCTAAAGCTGCTTATGTAAATGTAACTCTTAACGATAATGTTACCAATCCAGGTACTTTTATTCAGGTTCAAGGGACTGACAACACCGCATATAACCTTGATAACATCAAGGCTAGCAACACTCAACAAGACGGACAAATCTATAATCTGCAAGGGGATATTGTTAAAGCAAACATTGCTATCAATAATGCGCAAGATACTGCTAACACTGCTGTAAATAAAGCTGATGCTGCTCAAGCTGGTGTTAATGCTAATGCACAATTTAACTCTACTTTGAATCAGAAAGTAGATGATAACAAAGCTGATCAGATTACCACCGACAACAAACAAAATATTTTGATTAATGACATTGAAAACAAAGCAGACACAGCTTTACAAGGTGTTGTTAACAATGGTTCCGATATTAAATCATTGCAAGATGATAGCGCGTTACAAGGTTCTGTATTGATTAACCATGATCAACGGATCACCGCTTTAGAGAACCAAACACCACCTAAAGACGGTGTTAATGGTAAAGATGGTGTTGACGGTAAAGACGGGGCAACGGGTGCTACAGGCGCTGTAGGTGCAACTGGTGCGCAAGGTTTGAAAGGTGATACAGGCGCACAAGGTATAGCTGGGAAAGATGGTGCTCCAGGTGTTAAGGGTGAGAAAGGAGATAAAGGAGATTCCATCAAAGGTGATAAGGGCGACACTGGCGCTAAAGGTGATAAAGGGGATGCAGGTAAAGCTGGCTCTAACGGAATCACAACTACCATCACTAAGAAAGAAGTTGATACTAAAACTATCAATCTGGTTAAGTCACTCAATAACCAAACTACAGCACAAGCTAAAGATCTGAAAGCTACTCAACAAGTGTTCGCACAAGCGCAAGCTAACACTAACTCTCAATTCAAGAGCCTGAAAGATGAAGTTGATAGCAATCAGAAAGAAGCCCGTTCAGGTGCTGCTAGCGCTGTAGCTATCGCCTCTATGCCTCAAGTAGAGAAAGATCAGGCTGTAATGTTCTCTGCTGGTGTAGGTAGCTTTAAAGACGAGCAAGCTGTTAGTGTGGGTGCATCCTTCAACGTTGGTAGCAACACCATCGTTAAAGCTGGCGTAAGCGATTCTACAAATAATGATCTTGCTATGGGCGCAGGTATCGGGATTGGCTTTTAAGTAAAACACGTAACTCGACTACATTCATAATAGAGGGAGCTTTTCAGGGCGACAGTACTTCGCTGATGGAAAGTATGATGATGGCCAATAACATGCTCAAACACATTTTTATTTCAGCTGCCCTGTATCTAATGCTTATTTCGGTCGGGGTCTGGATCGGCATTATGTACGTTTCTTATTATTTGTGTCGTTTTTAAGGTGATAAAATGAAAAAATCAATGATGCTAGTGTTAAGCGCTGCCGTACTTGCTGGGTGTATTTCGCCTGCGCACGCCATAAACGCCCATTATCGCGCTCAATTAGAGCGTTCGGGATGCACGCAAATTAGCGCTGGCGATGGCTCTTGCGATATCAGCAAAACCAAAGCGGAAAATGCGGCACAACACGAACCAACGACATCCGTTCACGATCCCCTGCGTGAAGCCTCGTTCTCGTCGGATACGGTTAACGCCACGCTTTCTAACGGCTTTTTTAGCGCTACCGTTAACGGCAAGAAAGCCAGCGTTAAACGCCTGAATGCGAATTTCTATGAGATCCGTGGTAACGGTTTTGTGATATCGCTAAGCCTGGATGAAAACGGTATTACGGACGCGTCGTGGAATAAAACGAAGGGACGCGAACACGGTATTTTACGCGTTAGCCAGAAATAAACAGCGTAAGGAGGCTCACTGCCTCCTTTTCACCTGACAATCGCACGATTTGTCACACTCTTTTGTCTGATTTTACAATGCGGATAAATCATACGTAAGCTGCTGTTTTTATTTAGCATAAAGTGCGATTTTCCCCATACAAATGGCGATCTTCCCTGCCCTGTGCCCTGTGTCACAAAACAGTAAACAAATTAACCATTGAGCCCGGTGGCAAAAGGCTCTATATTGGCGGCGTTTTTTTCAGGCCCCATCTGTTTTTTAACTTTTTATTCAATCGTTGCTCATAACGAAGCGGCGGTTGTAGGAGTGATATGATGACGGATAAAGTCCGTATTGACACCGTAGATGCCCACAAAAGCAACGAAACCTATCTGGCCCGTCAGGCCGAATTTGAATCTAACGTCAGGAGTTATCCGCGCAAACTGCCTTTAGCGATCACGAAAGCAGAAGGCGTGTGGATCACCGATGCAGATAATAAAGAATACCTTGACTGTTTAGCAGGCGCAGGCACCCTCGCGCTTGGACACAATCATCCTGATGTGCTGAAAAGCATCCAAAATGTCATTACCAGCGGCTTGCCGTTACATACCCTGGATCTGACCACGCCGTTGAAAGACGCGTTTTCAGAATACCTGCTCTCTCTGTTGCCTGGTCAGGGCAAAGAGTACTGCCTGCAATTCACTGGCCCGTCCGGGGCTGACGCCGTTGAAGCGGCGCTGAAGCTGGCGAAAAAAGTGACCGGTCGTAGCGGTATCATCAGTTTCTCTGGTGGTTACCACGGTATGACCCACGGCGCACTGTCCGTCACCGGCAACCTGTCTCCGAAAGAAGCGGTTGACGGTATGATGCCAGAAGTCCAGTTCATGCCTTACCCACACGAGTACCGTTGCCCACTGGGTATCGGTGGTGAGGCGGGCGTGAAGGCGCTGACCTACTACTTCGAAAATCTGATTAACGACGTCGAAAGCGGCGTGCGTAAACCTGCCGCGGTGATCCTCGAAGCCGTTCAGGGTGAAGGTGGCGTGAACCCGGCGCCTGTTGAGTGGTTGCAGCGCATCCGTAAAGTCACTCAGGAACACGGTATCCTGCTGATCCTCGACGAAGTCCAGGCTGGCTTTGCCCGTACCGGTAAATTCTTTGCCTTCGAACACGCTGGCATTGAGCCAGACATCATCGTGATGTCTAAAGCAGTCGGTGGCGGTCTGCCGCTGGCCGTGCTCGGTATCAAAAAGCAGTTCGATGCATGGGCGCCAGGTCACCATACCGGTACTTTCCGCGGCAACCAGCTGGCGATGGCTACCGGTCTGACCACGCTGAAGATCCTGAAAGACCAGAACATCGCGGGCAAAGTAGCTGCACAGGGCGAATGGCTGAAAGGCCAGCTGAAAGAGATGGCGAAACGCTATCCGGTGATCGGCCACGTTCGCGGTCTGGGCATGATGATCGGTATTGAAATCGTTAAGCCACATGAAGCCGCCGATCACATGGGTTGCTTCCCGGGCGATGGCGAGCTGTCTGCACTGATCCAGAAGAAATGCTTCGAAGCGGGTCTGATTCTGGAGCGTGGCGGCCGTAACGGTATCGTTCTGCGTCTGCTGCCTTCTCTGCTGATCAGCGATGACGAGCTGAAAGTCTTCCTGGATAAATTCGAGCAGGCACTGCTTGCTGCGGGCGTTAGCCCGGCGTAACCGGAGTTGTTGAATACGATGTCTGATTCAAACCCAATTTTGTTCTCCTCTGCGCAGAGCATTGAAGCTTACCAGCAGGCGATTGAACAAAGCACTCAGGCTGTGATGCAGTGGCTGAAACAGCCTGAGATGTACCAGGGCAAAACGGTCGCGGAGCTGCGCGACCGTATTAAGCTGGATTTCAACCCGAAAGGGCTGGGCAACGAAGCGGCGATTGAACGCGCCGTGGAGTTCTTCCTGAAAGACAGTTTGTCCGTTCATCACCCGCAGTGCGTGGCGCACCTGCACTGCCCAAGCCTGGTGGTTAGCCAGGCGGCGGAAGTGCTGATCAACGCCACTAACCAGAGTATGGACTCCTGGGATCAAAGCCCGTCCGCAACCATCATTGAGATCAAACTGATCGAGTGGCTGCGTACCCGCGTGGGTTATCAGGCTGGCGACGCAGGCGTCTTCACCAGCGGTGGCACCCAGAGTAACCTGATGGGGCTGATGCTGGCGCGTGACGCATTCTTTGCGCGTCAGGGCCACTCGGTTCAGCAGGACGGTCTGACAGGCGATCTGCGTAAGATCCGCGTGCTGTGTTCGGAAAATGCCCACTTCTCCGTGCAGAAAAACATGGCGCTGATGGGTCTGGGCTACCAGTCCGTGGTGCAGGTGAAAACTGACGAATTCTCCCGCATGGATCTCACCGATCTGGCGGCGAAAATCGAACAGTGCAACGCGAACGGCGAGCAGATCCTGGCGATTGTGGCCACGGCCGGTACGACCGATGCGGGTGCTATCGATCCGCTGCGTGCTATTGCTGAGCTGGCTGCGAAACAGAATATCTGGGTGCACGTTGATGCGGCCTGGGGCGGCGCGCTGCTGATGTCTGAGCAGTATCGTCACTACCTGGACGGTATCGAGCTGGTGGATTCCGTCACCCTGGACTTCCACAAGCAGTTCTTCCAGACCATCAGCTGCGGTGCGTTCCTGCTGAAAGAAGCGCGTCACTATGAACTGATGCGCTATCAGGCGGCCTATCTGAACTCTGAGTTCGATGAAGAAGCGGGCGTACCTAACCTGGTCTCCAAATCTCTGCAAACCACGCGCCGTTTCGACGCGCTGAAACTGTGGATGAGCCTGGAAGCGCTGGGTCAGGAGCAATACGCGGCAATCATCGATCACGGTGTGACGCTGGCGCAGCAGGTTGCGGCTTACGTGAAAGAGCAGTCTGCTCTGGAACTGGTGATGCAACCCCAGCTGGCAAGCGTGCTGTTCCGCTTCCGTCCGCAGGCGCAGCTGGATGACGCCGGTATTGCCCTGCTGAACCAGAAAATTGGCGATGCGCTGCTGGAGTCTGGCCGTGCAAACGTCGGTGTGACCGAGCATAACGGTATCACCTGCCTGAAGCTGACCCTGCTGAACCCAACCGTGACGCTGGAGGACGTAAAAATCCTGCTGTCTCTGGTTGAGCGTACCGCGCAGGAAGTGATGGCGAAGTAATACTTATCCCTCTCCCACCCGGGAGAGGGATTGTTTTTCCCGCGCTAACGCCTTTCCCCTTTTTTCCTCGAAGCATAACCGTATTCATACTGGCTGTACCCCGAGCTGTAATACAGCGCTGCGGATTTAACAATATCGTTGAGGATTGTGCCGCTGACCTTCACGCCAACGTGCTGTAACCGTTTAACGGTATTCTCCATCTCTTTCACGCTGGTTTTATCGAAACGGGCAACCATTAGCGTTGTTCCGGCTGCTCTGGCAACCAGCGCGGCATCGGTGACGGCCAGAACCGGCGGTGTATCAATGATGACAATGTCATATTGCTCGTTAACCCAGGACATGACGGAAAGGAATCGTTCGCTTAACAGCAATTCTAACGGGCGCAGGGGTTCCGGGCCGCAGGTGATGACGTCAATTCCCCCTTTTTCAGCATGCTGAATGACCCCCGCTAAGTCGCGTTTCCCTTCGAGCAGGCAGGACAATCCGTGGCGGTTCTCCAGACCAAAAATATTGTGAACATAGCCCTGGCGCATATCCGCATCAATAAACAGCACCCGCTGACCGCTCTGCCCGGCGATGGCCGCCAGGTTCGTCGCCACCAGCGTTTTTCCGCAGTCCTGCGTAGGGCCAGAAATCATCACAATGCGGTTCTCAGCCTCCATCATGGTGAAATGCAGACTGGTCCGCAGCCCGCGTACTGCTTCAACAAACATATCAGCAGGGCGATCGACGGGCAGGAAAGGCACATCCGTGGTTTTGTGTTTCCAGCGACGAGAAAACGGATTTTTTCTGCGCAACTGCGTTTTACTCCACAGCCACTGTGAACGTGGCAACGTAGCCAGAACCGGCATCCCCTGTGCTTCCAGCTGTTCGGAAAGCGTGATCCCACGTTTGAACGCCTGACGTACCAGCACGGTCCCCATTGAGAGCATTAGCCCGAACAGCGCGCCAAGAACGATGATTAACGCTTTACGCGGCTTTATTGGGTCCGGCAGCGTAACAGCCTCATCAATGATCCTCACGTTCCCGACAGCGCTGGAGCGGGAAATATTCAGCTCCTGCTGGCGCGTCAATAGCTGTAAATAAATCGTGCGACCCGACTCAACATCGCGGCTCAGGCGTAAAATCTCCTGTTGCGTGGAGGGCATAGCTGACACACGGTTATTGAGACGCTCCCGTTCCCGCTCAAGGGTCTGTCTCTTTTCATGCAATGCACGATAGGTAGGGTGACTCTTTTTAAAGAGCTGGGAGATCTCTGCCTCCCGGAACGTCAGCTCATTTAGCTGATTCTCAACGTTAACAACCTGATCCAGGACAGATTTTGCCTCCAGAGACAGGTCCACCGAGTCGCGCTGCGCCCGGTAGGCATTCAGCCGCGCTTCTGCCTGATCCAGGTCCGCGCTGATTTTTGGCAACTGCTCCTGTAAAAAATCCAGACTACGAGAATCCTGAGCCTCCTGGCGCGCGATATTTTGCTGGAGATAATTTTCAGCAATTGCATTCAGCACCCGGGCGATGTTATCAGGATCTTCGCCCGTCAGGGTTAAGGTCACGATACCGCTCTGTTTCTCCGATTCCGCAACCGTGAGACGCTTCTTCAGCGCGTTGATCGTCTCAAGCCGCGTCAACGACTTAAGCGAAAATTGCGTGCCTGGCATCGCCTCAATCGACGTCACCAGCAGAACGATCCCTTGCGTAACCAGCGTTTTCCCAACCCGACCATCTGCCTCAATGTTTTCGCCCGTCAGGTGATACTTGCCTGCTCCCTGTACGGTCAGCGTGAGCTCTTGCGCTTTGCCTTCCACCTGCGGGATCTGGAGTTCGCCTAACGTTATGTTGCCCTGCTCACGCCCTTGCAGACGCTGCCAGAGATGCCCCACCACAGGCAAAACGCGCGGCTTAGCCTGCTGCGTCAGACCTAATTTGTCGACGGTCTCGCCGAGGATCATGCGGGATTTCAGCAGTAAAATTTCAGGGGCAACATCCGGCGAAACATCGGTGCCCAGTTGGCTCAAACCTTTGAGCAGGTTGTTATCCTGTTTGTTTTCTATTTGCACCATGGCATCCGCCTGATAAACAGGTGGCGTAATCCAGGCATAGAGACCGGCGCACAGGATGGACAGGAACGTCACGCACAGAATCATCGTGCGGTGGTCGATCATCTCGACGAGCAAACGAACGAGATCGACTTCATGTTGTTGGGGTGCCGCTGCACCATAATTGTCTGTTGTGTAAGACGACATTAATGCTTCATTCCTTGCTGACCTAAACGACGTGCCCATTCCTGACTGGCTTTACCCAATAGCCCGAACACATATTCAAACGCTTCCCGGCTTTGACGGTAGGGATCGGGGATCTCCTGCGGCTCCAGCCATTGCCCAAAAAGCAGCGACTTTCCTCGAATCTCCGGCGCCATGGCCGCAATGAAGCGAAGATGTTCCGGCTCCATAACCAGGATAAGATCGGATCCCTGCATCAGATTGCGTGTCAGCCTGCGCGCCACATGGCCGTCGAGGGAAATCCCATGCCGCCAGGCTACGTCCTGGGCGCTGTCATCCGCCGGGCGCCCTTCAAGCCCGAATATGCCCGCCGAGGCGATATATCTGTCGGGCAGGTGCTGGCGTAAAAGCCGCTCCCCAATTGGAGAACGGCAGACATTTCCGGTGCAAACCACGAGTATTGATTTGAACATTATTGCGGCCACGATCTGATGTAACGAACCGTTTCGGTAAGGTCATGCACCCCGCTGATGGTCGGAACAAGCTGTGATATCACGCGATTCCAGCGGGGCAGTGGTGCAGTGGTGACATAGACAATGTCATAGGGCTCAAGCTGAAACTCGGTGCCTAACACCATGGCTGACGCGTCCTGAGCATTGAGCTGGTAGAGGTTGGCAATTTTTTCTGAACGCTCGCTTTTCGGCAGCGAACGAATGACAAAAATTCCGGTGGCATCGGCCATATTCTGGTTCAGCCCACCGGCATTGCCCAGCGCTTCCGCCAGGGTCATGCCGCTGCGATCCATTTTCAGCGTGCTCTGTTTAACGACCTCGCCCATGACGAACACTTTCAGCGCATCGTTACGGGGGACAAACAGAATATCGCCGGGATAGAGCAGCTTATTTTGCGTGAGATCGCCATGCTGCATCAGCGCATACAGCGAGAGGCGCGTGTCCTTCCCATTATGCGTCAGCACGACATTGCGCCAGTCTGCGTCGGCAGAGAGCCCCCCAGCGGCGTTCACGGCATCCATGACCGTTAACGGAATATTGGTAATAGCCTGCTGCCCCGACTTCACCACCTCGCCCGTCACATAGGCTTTTTGTGAGCGAAAAGAGGCGACGCTGACGTCCACCTGCGGGCTTTCAATAACATTGTTCAGCCGGGCCGTGATCTCCTCGCGTACCCGTGCGACCGTTTTGCCAGCCACCGGCAATTTACCGACATAGGGATAGAAAAGCGTGCCGTCGGCATTGACCCAGTTACCGGTGTCACTGGCGCTACGATACTGCCCTGCCGGGGTTGTCAGTTCAGGGTGATCCCAGACGGTGACGGTCAGAATATCCCCAACGCCGATACGGTATTCCCAGTTTTTGACCTGTTCATCCAGATTAGGATTTGCCTGAGATTTCAAAACCGATGGCCGCAATTTTTCAATTAACGAAGGCGTAAGAGGATAAACATCAATCCGTTTCTCCAGACGATCATTTGCATCTTCTGCGGCAATTATCTTTTTCCCAGCGAGATCGAGATGCTGGCCAGGGGAAAATACGCAGCCAGATAATGGGGTAATAATTAAAAATAATATCGATACAACTGTTGTGTTTTTCATTTATTACATAATATCTTTTATAGTAGTGATTATCGTACACAGGATAAAACTGTTACACTTTACTCAAGCACAAGCTGCTGTTATTCAATGAATTAACAGAACCACAAAGAGTATTTATAAAACCACACGACATTCCTTTGGACAGACTCTTACAGCCCTGCATTGTCTTAATCAGGCATTCGGAAAGAGGGTTTCAGGCAATCTTAAATGTTCTATTTGTTGAATGCATGCCTGAATCTTAGTAAATTTGCCTTGAAAATGTTTTTTCAGAATTAATTAATAAACCAATAATTATGTTATCTGTATAAGCTCATATTTATTCGTCGAAGTAATAATTAATGACGGTTGCGACTACACAAAACCGTGCACTTTTGTTACATTTTTTGCAAACTCACCCTGTGAGGATACTTAAAATGAACTGTCTGCCATCCGTTAGCGGATCTGCACACAAAAAGTATCAGTAACGATATGACTGGAGAAAAAATGGCTAAGCGTAAATTGTTGCTTCTGGGTGTATTACTGTCACTGGCGGGGGCCGCGCACGCTGCACCGCAAACATCGACAGCGCCTTCCGGCATCAAGGCCTATGAAGAGCAAGAGTTTATTGCCGATTTTACGAAGTTTAAAATCGGCGACACCGCGCCCGCGCAGTATCAGACGCCTGAGTACACCATCAAACAGTACCAGCTGCGTAACCTTCCCGCGCCCGATGCCGGCACACACTGGACCTACATGGGTGAGAATTATGTTCTGATTGGCGATGCCGATGGCAAAATCTACAAAGCCTATAACGGAGATATTTTCTATCACCGCTGATACGATCCTAATCCGTCCGTGGCAGGAGAGCGATCGCCCTTTCCTGCGCACGCTCTTCCTCCACGCCCGACGTGAAGCCTGGCCGTGGCTGGACAGTTCTGCGTGGCAGCTTGTCTGCGTGGCAGCTTGTCTGCGTGGCAGCTTGAAGATTTTGACGCGGCAACCCTGGACGAAGATATTTGGGTGGCGGAGCAGGATGGGCACCGACTTGGCTTTGCCTCAGTCTGGACGAACGATAATTTTCTGCACAACCTGTTTGTCGATCCGAACCATCAGAGCCTGGGCGTCGGACATGTGTTGCTTGAACACGTACAGAAGACGTTTACCAGCACGGGTTCACTCAAGTGTCTGGTGAAGAATGAACGGGCGGTTGCGTTTTACCAGCGCCACGGCTGGCACATTGAGGCGACGGGAGATTCTCCGGACGGAGAGTATTATTTGATGCACTATCGGCTTGGGTAAAGTCAGGTAGCGCTACGCTTACCTGACCTACAAAATCGAGGTAGGCCGGGTAAGGCGAAGCCGCCACCCGGCACTAACGCGCAGAGACGTTACACCGCGCGGAAAGCGATTTCACCCGGAATGACTTCGCCCTGCCAGTAAAGCTGCGCCGCAACGCGCCCCGCCAGCTGACGGTAGATTTCCGTGAATTCGCTATCCGGACGGCTGACCACCGTCGGCTTACCGCTATCCAGATCTTCACGCAGTGTGATATGCAGCGGCAGTTGCCCCAGCAGTTGCGTGTGGTATTGCGCCGCCAGCTTTTCGGCGCCACCGGTACCAAAGATAGGCTCATGGTGCCCGCAGTTGCTGCAAATATGCATGCTCATGTTCTCGACGATACCCAGTACCGGCACCTCCACCTTCTCGAACATGACGATGCCTTTTTTGGCGTCGATCAGCGCGATATCCTGCGGTGTGGTGACCACGACGGCGCCGGTAACCGGAATGTTCTGCGCCAGCGTCAGCTGGATATCACCGGTGCCCGGCGGCATGTCCAGTACCAGATAATCGAGGTCAGGCCACATTGTCTCCTGCAACATTTGCAGCAGCGCCTTGCTGGCCATCGGGCCACGCCAGACCATTGCGTTATCGTCAGTTACCAGGTAACCAATGGAGTTGGTCGCCAGACCGTGCGCCACGATTGGCGCCATGTGGGTGCCGTCCGGCGAAGTTGGACGCTGGTTTTCCGCCCCCAGCATGTTTGGAATGGACGGGCCGTAGATATCCGCATCCAGAATGCCGACTTTCGCCCCTTCTGCCGCCAGCGCAAGCGCCAGGTTCACGGCGGTCGACGATTTACCCACCCCGCCCTTGCCCGAGCTGACGGCGATGATGTTCTTCACGCCGTTAACGCCCGGCTGATTTTTCACGCGCTTGAGCGTGGCGATGCTGTGGCTTAGCTTCCAGTCAATTGCTTTTGCGCCGGTAATGCGCAGCAGCTCAGAGCTGGTTTGCTCTTTCAGGGCATCAAAGGCGCTGGTCCAGACGAACGGCATCTGTAGCTCAATGTGCAGCGTATCGTCCAGCCATGCGACGTGATGAAGCGCTTTCAGCGTCGTGAGATTGTGCTTCAGGGTTGGATGCTGAAAATTAGCCAGCGTCCCGGCGACCATTGCTCGTAAGGCTTCCGGTGATTTGGCCTGGGATTGAGAACTCATCCCGACTCCTTTGTTCTTGTGAATAAGACCTTAGACAAACAAGTTTACCTGAAAGGCCGCGGTTTGTGCTTACTTAATAATGCCCCTTTTGGTAATATCGAAAACCCTTTTCACAGTTAAAAGAAGTAATGCCTACTATGACTCAAGTCGCGAAAAAAATTCTGGTAACGTGCGCCCTGCCGTACGCCAACGGCTCAATCCACCTCGGCCACATGCTGGAGCATATCCAGGCTGATGTCTGGGTCCGTTACCAGCGAATGCGCGGCCACGAGGTGAACTTCATCTGTGCGGACGATGCCCACGGCACGCCGATCATGCTGAAAGCGCAGCAGCTGGGCATTTCCCCGGAACAGATGATCGCCGAAATGAGTCAGGAGCATCAGACCGATTTTGCTGGCTTTGACATCAGCTATGACAACTATCACTCCACGCACAGCGACGAAAACCGCGAGCTGTCAGAGCTGATCTACACCCGTCTGAAAGAGAACGGTTTCATTAAAAACCGCACCATCTCTCAGCTGTACGATCCGGAAAAAGGCATGTTCCTGCCGGACCGTTTCGTCAAAGGCACCTGTCCGAAATGTAAATCCCCGGACCAGTACGGCGATAACTGCGAAGTGTGCGGCGCAACCTACAGCCCGACCGAGCTTATCGAACCGAAGTCCGTGGTCTCCGGCGCGACGCCGGTGATGCGTGACTCCGAGCACTTCTTCTTCGACCTGCCGTCGTTCAGCGAAATGCTGAAGGCGTGGACCCGCAGCGGTGCGTTGCAGGAGCAGGTGGCGAACAAAATGCAGGAGTGGTTCGAATCCGGTCTGCAACAGTGGGATATCTCCCGCGATGCGCCATACTTTGGCTTCGAAATCCCGAACGCGCCGGGCAAATATTTCTACGTCTGGCTGGATGCGCCGATTGGCTACATGGGGTCGTTCAAGAATCTGTGTGACAAGCGCGGCGACACCGTAAGCTTCGACGAATACTGGAAGAAAGATTCCGATGCCGAGCTGTATCACTTCATCGGTAAAGACATCGTTTACTTCCATAGCCTGTTCTGGCCAGCAATGCTGGAAGGCAGCAACTTCCGCAAGCCGACCAACCTGTTCGTACATGGCTACGTAACGGTGAACGGCGCGAAGATGTCTAAATCTCGCGGGACTTTTATTAAGGCCAGCACCTGGCTGAACCACTTTGACGCGGACAGCCTGCGCTACTACTACACCGCGAAGCTCTCTTCCCGCATCGACGATATCGACCTGAATCTGGAAGATTTCGTGCAGCGCGTGAACGCGGACATCGTCAACAAGGTGGTGAACCTGGCGTCCCGTAACGCAGGTTTTATCGCCAAACGCTTTGACGGCGTGCTTTCTGCGGAACTGGCCGATCCTGAGCTGTATAAAACCTTCACCGACGCCGCCGCTGCGGTTGGAGAAGCCTGGGAAAGCCGTGAATTCGGTAAAGCCATTCGCGAAATCATGGCGCTGGCAGACGTGGCCAACCGCTATGTGGACGAGCAGGCGCCGTGGGTGGTAGCGAAACAGGAAGGCCGCGACGCCGACTTGCAGGCGATCTGCACCATGGGTCTGAACATGTTCCGCGTGCTGATGACCTGGCTGAAGCCGGTTCTGCCGCAGCTGGCAACCCGCGCGGAAGCATTCCTGAACACTGAACTGACCTGGGATGCCATCCAGCAGCCGCTGCTCGGCCACAAGGTGAACACCTTCAAGGCGCTGTATAACCGCATCGAGATGAAGCAGGTTGACGCGCTGGTGGAAGCATCCAAAGAAGAGGTGAAAGCGGCTGCCGCACCGGTGACCGGCCCGCTGGCGGACGATCCGATTCAGGAGACCATCACCTTTGATGATTTCGCCAAAGTCGACCTGCGCGTGGCGCTGATCGAAAACGCGGAGTTCGTGGAGGGTTCTGACAAACTGCTGCGTCTGACCCTGGATCTGGGCGGCGAGAAGCGTAACGTCTTCTCCGGCATCCGTTCTGCGTATCCCGATCCGCAGGTGCTGATTGGTCGTCAGACCGTGATGGTGGCAAACCTGGCGCCGCGCAAAATGCGCTTCGGCATCTCTGAGGGGATGGTGATGGCCGCAGGCCCGGGCGGGAAAGATATCTTCCTGTTAAGCCCTGACGAAGGCGCGAAGCCGGGTCAGCAGGTGAAATAACAAAAAAGCCGGAGAGTGTCTCCGGCTTTTTTTTGCCCGGCGGCGCTGCGCTTGCACGGGCCTACGGGTTTTGTAGGCCGGGTAAGGCGAAGCCGCCACCCGGCTAAAAATCACCCCTTCGGATGATGCACCCGGTGGGTCAGCCCGCGCAGGAAATTACGCAGGAACTGGTCGCCGCACTCGCGGTAATTTTTGTGGTCCGGCGCGCGCATCATGGCGGTCACTTCCGGCACGGATACGCGGTATTTTTGCTCCGTCATGATCGCCACAATATCGTCCGTTTTCAGCGAGAACGCGATGCGCAGCTTTTTCAGCACCGTATTGTTGTTCACCCGGCGCTCCAGCGCCAGCTCTGGCGCGGCCGGATCTTTGCCACGCTTGTCGTAAATCAGGCCGTTCAGGAAACCCGACAGAATGATGTCAGGGCAGCGAACAAAGCCCTCTTCGTCTTCTTTGGTCATCCAGGTGTCGAAACCGGCAGACGTGGATTCCATGTCGGAGAGCGCAAGAATGCGCACCATGTCATTATTGTTCGCTTTCAGGGTGTAGCGCAGGCTACGAAGAATATCGTTACTTAGCATAGAGCCTTCGAATGTCGATGATGCAATGGCGCGCAGTGTACCAGTTTTACAGCCCTATCGCCTCTTTCAAACTCTTCAGGTAGCGGCGGCTGACCGGGACGGTTTGCCCCGCGCGCAGCACCAGCTCGGCCTGGCCGTTATCTTCCAGACGGATCTCCTTCAGGTGCGCCATATTGACCAGATACTGACGATGACAGCGAATCAGCGGCGTGCGGCTCTCCAGCGTGCGCAGGGTCAGCTCGGTAAAGCCTTCGTTGCCTTCGGCGCTGGTGACGTATACCCCGCTCAGACGGCTGCTGACAAAGGCAACGTCGTCCATTTGCAGGAGGTAAATCCGGCTGTGCCCGGTACAGGGTATAAACTTCAGGGGCTGCTGATGCTCCGGCAGCAGCGTCACGTCCTGCACGGTACGCTCCTGATGCAGGCGGGTCAGGGTCTTTTCAAGCCGTTTCTCTTCAATCGGCTTCAGCAGATAATCAAACGCGTGCTCTTCAAACGCCTTTACCGCGTACTCATCAAAGGCCGTCAGAAAGACGATATAGGGACGGTGCTCCGGGTCGAGCATGCCGACCATCTCCAGCCCGCTGATGCGCGGCATCTGAATGTCGAGGAACAGCACGTCCGGGCGCAGTTTATGCACCGCACCGATGCCTTCAATCGCATTGGCACATTCCCCCACAACCTCGATATCACTCTGCTCCTGCAACAGGACACGCAGGTTTTCCCGTGCTAACGGCTCATCATCAACAATCAGCACTCTTAACATGCGTTCTCCTCCAGCGGCAATCGTAAGGTAATTCGGGTATAGCGGTCTGGCTCACAGGCGACGGTGATACCGCAGTCGTCACCAAAATGCGCGCGCAGGCGTTTATCCACCAGGCTCATGCCCAGACCACCTGACGCGGAAGCTTCATACAGCCCCGCGTTGTCTTCAATATCCAGCACCAGATGGTGGTTAAAACGGGAAGCGGAAATCATAATCTCTCCACTTCCCAGCAGCTGCGACGTCCCATGCTTAATGGCATTTTCTACAATCGGTTGCAGGGTAAAGGCCGGAAGATGCTGATACGCCAGCTCGTCCGGGACGGATAACGACACCTGTAAACGTGACTGGAAGCGCGCTTTTTCAATTTGCAGATAGGCGTTTACGTGCTCAATCTCGTCCGCGAGGGTGACGATCTCCGAAGGTCGCTTCAGATTTTTGCGGAAAAAGGTCGAGAGAAATTGCACCAGCTGCGCGGCCTGATCGCTGTCGCGGCGGATCACCGCCTTCAGCGTGTTGAGCGCGTTAAACAGAAAATGCGGATTAACCTGAGCGTGCAGGAGCTTAATTTCTGACTGCGTCAGCAGCGCTTTTTGCCGTTCATACTGCCCCGCCAGGATTTGCGCCGAAAGCAGCTGGGCGATCCCCTCCCCCAGCGTGCGGTTGATGGAGCTGAACAGGCGATTTTTGGCTTCGTAAAGCTTAATAGTGCCCATGACGCGCTGGTTTTCGCCCCGCAGGGGAATGACCAGTGTAGAGCCGAGTTTGCACTGCGGATGCAGGGAACAGCGGTACGGCACTTCATTTCCGTCGGCATACACCACTTCACCCGTTTCAATAGCGCGCAGGGTATAGGCCGAGGAGATCGGTTTGCCCGGCAGATGGTGGTCGTCGCCGGTGCCGGTAAACGCCAGCAGCTTTTCGCGATCGGTAATCGCCACGGCTCCGATATCCAGCTCTTTATACAGCACCTGCGCCACCTTCATGCTGTTCTCTTCGTTGAATCCCTGCCGCAGGATCCCTTCCGTCGACGCCGCAACTTTTAAGGCGGTGGCAGAAAATGCCGAGGTGTATTTTTCGAACATGGCGCGTTTGTCGAGCAGAATGCGCATAAACAGCGCCGCACCTACAGTATTGGTGACCATCATCGGTGCGGCAATGCTGCTGACCAGATGTAACGCATCGTCAAACGGGCGCGCGATCAGCAGGATGATCGCCATCTGCGCCATTTCCGCCACGAAGGTAATCGCCCCTGCGGTAAAGGGACTGAACACTTTATCCGGGCGACCGCGCTTAATCATATAGCTGTGGACGAGACCACCGAGCAGCCCTTCGACGATGGTGGAGATCATGCAGCTCAGCGCCGTCATACCGCCCATCGAATAGCGGTGCAGGCCGCCGGTTAACCCCACCAGACCGCCGACAACCGGGCCTCCGAGCAGCCCGCCCATTACCGCGCCGATGGCGCGCGTATTGGCGATGGAATCTTCGATATGGAGACCAAACCAGGTCCCCATAATGCAGAATATGGAAAATACGA
Organism: Enterobacter cloacae complex sp. S1; assembly: GCF_014930525.1. Lineage (NCBI taxonomy): Bacteria > Pseudomonadati > Pseudomonadota > Gammaproteobacteria > Enterobacterales > Enterobacteriaceae > Enterobacter > Enterobacter cloacae complex sp. S1. Next base: position 178,593 of record NZ_JADBRE010000009.1, on the reverse strand, counting down.
TGTAGCAGAGGAATTTGTGCGGCAGACGGACGGTGACCTGCATCAGCGGGATAAACAGGCGCGTTTTGCTCATCAACCAGGCGATGACAAGGAACACGCACATCTGCTGAAGCAACAGCAGCACCAGATTAAACTCGTACATACTCACAAACCGCACATTCTAAAAACGCGTAACATACACTGATAGCGGTTAACTTTCTTTGAAACGTGCCAAAAAAGCGATAAATCGTGTCCGCCATCACACCTTTTGCCGGAGATAACCTGTCTTTCGTATAATTTGTACAAAAAAGAATCAAATCTTCCTGGTTCCGCAAAGTGGGTCTACAGTTAAGCTGGGGACGCGCAAGCCTGGGGGCGAAAATGGCGCTTTACACAATAGGTGAAGTGGCACTCCTGTGTGATATCAATCCCGTTACGCTACGGGCGTGGCAGCGACGGTATGGATTGCTTAAGCCGCAAAGAACGGACGGCGGGCACCGCCTGTTTAACGATGCGGATATTGACCGGATCCGCGAGATCAAAAGCTGGATCGACAATGGCGTACAGGTCGGCAAGGTAAAATCGCTTCTGAGCCAGGACGATCCAGATACGCAACTTCTCTGGCGCGAGCAGCAGGAAACGCTGCTGAGGCTGTTGCAGAGTGGCAATTTGCAGCGTCTGCGCGGCTGGATCAAAGAACAGGGTCGAGACTACCCGGCGCAAACCCTGATTACCCATCTTTTTATTCCCCTACGGCGTCGGCTTCAGTGTCAGCAAACCACCTTACAGGCACTGCTTAGCATGCTTGATGGCGTGCTGATTAACTATATTTCCGTCTGTCTTGCCTCAGCGCGGAATAAAAACAGCAAAGATGCGCTGGTGATCGGCTGGAACGTACACGATACCACCCGGTTGTGGCTCGAAGCCTGGATTGCCACCCAGCAGGGCTGGCGCGTTGACGTGCTTGCCCACTCCCTGGCCCAGCTCAGACCGGAACTGTTTGAGGGACAGACGCTGCTGGTCTGGTGCGGCGAAGTCCCCTCCGCTTCCCAGCAGCAGCTCCTGACGGAATGGCGCGAACATGGTTATCCCGTTTACTCGCTGGGGCCAAATGCGTCGTAACGGCATTTAATGGTTCATTAACAGCTGCGCTTCACCGTATAATTGTTCCGTTAACAACAGGAGCACATGATGAAGGCAACGAAACTGGCCGTAATTACCCTCTTTGCACTGATGGCCATCAGCGGTATCGGTGGCGTTATGCTTGCAGGTTATTCATTTATTGTTCGCGGCGGTGTTGGCTGAGGTATCCGGCCAGGCGTTCAAACAGGCGATCCACCACAATCGCCGCCAGCGCAACCAGAACCGCCCCCTGAATAATGTAAGCCGTATTAAACCCGCTTAACCCGATAATGATCGGCGTTCCCAGCGTATTGGCTCCGACCGTCGAGGCGATGGTTGCCGTACCAATGTTGATAATCACGGACGTTCGCACGCCGGCGATAATCACCGGTGCGGCCAGCGGCAGTTCGACCTTCACCAGCCGCTGCCAGGCGCTCATCCCCATCCCTTCCGCTACGCTCAGCACCGATGCAGGCACCGCCGCAATCCCCGCCAGCGTCCCTTGCAGAATGGGCAACACGCCGTACAAAATCAGCGCAATGATGGCAGGCTCCTGCCCAAAACCGATCGCCGGCACGGCAATCGCCAGCACGGCCACCGGCGGGAAGGTCTGCCCCGTTGCGGCGATGGTCTCCACCAGCGGACGAAACTCCCTGCCCGCGGGTCTCGTCACCGCAATCCCGGCGCTTGTGCCCAGCACGATGGCAATCACGCTTGACACCGCCACCAGCCAGAAGTGCGCCAGGGTGAGATTAACAAAGCTCTCCTGCTGGTACACCGGGCGCGGCAGCCCGGGGATAAGCGCATTAAACAGCGCCGCGCTGTGCGGCATCAGGTAGAGTAAGGCGATAAACAGCCCTGTCAGCCAGAGTAACGGATCACGTACCCACTTCACGCGTCACCTCCCCCGCCAGCAGATCGCGAAAATGGATCGTCCCGCATGGCGTCCCCTGCCCGTCCGCAACGGGTAATACCTCGCACTGCCGGGCGACAAACGCCGACAGGGCATCGCGCAGGCTCATCCCATCGTGCAGCGGTTCACCACCGATTTGCGCATCGTGCGGACGCAGATAGTCCCTGACGGTGCGCAGCGAGAGCAGCCTGACGCCCAGCTCGCTGCGGCCAAAAAATTCACGCACAAAATCATTCGCCGGCGAGGTTAACAGCTCAAGCGGCGTACCCTGCTGGACGACTTCGCCGTGATCCATCAGTATCAGACGATCGGCCAGCCGCAGCGCTTCGTCGATATCATGCGTCACCAGCACGATGGTGCGCCCTAGAATACGGTGGATGCGACTCATCTCCGCCTGAAGTGCGCCGCGGGTGACCGGATCCAGCGCGCCGAAGGGCTCATCCATCAGCAGCACCTGCGGGTTAGCGGCCAGCGCGCGCGCCACCCCGACCCGCTGCTGCTGTCCGCCGGAAAGCTGGTGCGGATAGCGGTCGCGAAGCGACGCGTCCAGGCCCAGCAGCGCCATCAGCTCGTCGACACGCTCATTGATTTTCCCCCGGGACCATTTTTCCAGCTGTAGCACGGTGGCAATGTTCTGGGCCACCGTCCAGTGGGGAAACAGGCCGATGGACTGAATGGCGTAGCCCATACGCCGCCGCAGTTCCAGCACCGGCAGGCTGCGGATCTCCTCTCCGGCAAAGCGAATCGTCCCGCTGTCATGTTCCACCAGCCGGTTGATCATCTTCAGCGTCGTCGATTTTCCCGACCCCGACGTCCCGATCAATACCGAGAACGCCCCCTCGGCAAAATGCAGATTGATGTGGCTTGCCGCCGGACGGCCCGCAAAGGTTTTACTCACATCATGAAATTCAATCATTGGCTCTTCTCCTGAGCAGCGCGAGCCACAGGGCAAACAGGGCATCCAGTACGACCGCCAGCGCAATCGTGGGCACAACGCCCAGCAGCACCAGATCCAGCGCGCTGCTGAGCAGCCCCTGGAAGACCAGTGCCCCAAAGCCGCCCGCCCCGATCAGCGCGGCAATCACCGCCATCCCCATGGTTTGCACCGTCACCACCCGCAGGCTGCGAACCAGCAGCGGAAGCGCAAGCGGCAACTGTATTTTCCAGAAACACTGGCGCGCGCTCATCCCCATCGCATGGGCGCTTTCCAGCACGTCGGGCGGAACCTGGCTTAACCCCGCCACCACGCCGCGCACCAGCGGCAGCAGCGCATACAGCACAAGGGCGATAAGGGCAGGCGTCAGCCCGGTTCCGGCAATGCCTGCCGCGGCCAACGCAGGGAAGGATTTCACCAGACCGGCCAGGGGGGCAATCAGCAGGCCAAACAGGGCAACGGAGGGAATGGTCTGTATAACGTTGAGCACGGTAAAGACAGCACCCTGGCGGCTGGGATGCCGGTAGCACCCTATGCCCAGCGGCACGCCCAGCAGCAGCGCCGGGATCAGCGTCCCGAACAGGATCGTCAGATGTTGCGCCAGCGCGTTGTCAAACACCTCCTGGCGGTTGGCGTACTCTTTTAACAGCGAGAGTTGATTCAGATCGCCACTGAAGAGGATCAGCAGAGGGATAACCCAGAATTGCGCGTTCAGCAGCCAGCGCCAGACGGGTAGCGGCGTGAGACGGCGAATGGCATCGCTACAGACCAGCAGACAAAGTGCCAGCCACAGCCACAGCCCGCTGCCAATCGACGTGCGCGCCAGCGGGCTTTCAACCGAGGCCATCTGCGTTGCCGCCTGTCCCGCGCTCCAGAACAGCACGATAAACAGCGCTTCGCTGAGCAGAAGCGTCAGCCACAGCGCGGCTCGCCCCGGCCAGAAGGCTAAGGCAACAGTACTCGCCAGCGCCGCGCCCAGCAGTAGCGGCGTAAATGCCCAGATCTGCCAGAGCGCGCGCGGTTCGCCCGATACCAGACGGTTTGGCGCGACATTCACAAAAGGTAACGCGACCGCCGCGATGGCCACACAGGCCAACAGCAGCAGGACGCGGTTATGACATTTTATTGGCACAGCCTTGTCCCGTTACTTCACAAGCCCTTGTTGTTTCAGGAAGTCGGCAGCCACCTTTTTGGCATCCAGCCCCTCAACGGCAATGCTGGCATTCAGCTGTTGCAGCGTTTTCGCATCCAGTTTTTCAAACACCGGTTTGAGCCATTCCGCAATATCCGGGTAGGCTTTCAGCACCGCCTCGCGCACGACCGGGGTTGGGGCGTAAATTGGCTGAACGCCTTTCGGGTCGGTCAGGGTTTGCAGACCAAGCGCCGCGACCGGGCCGTCGGTGCCGTAGGCCATCGCCGCGTTGACGCCGGAGGTTTGCTGCGCCGCCGCCTTAATGGTCACCGCCGTGTCGCCGCCCGCCAGCGAGAGCAGCTGAGACTGATCGAGCTTGAAATCATAGGCTTTTTCAAACGCTGGCAGGGCATCAGCGCGCTCGATAAACTCTGCCGAGGCCGCGAGCTTAAACTCGCCCTTCTCTTTCAGGTAGCGGCTGAGATCGTCAAGCGAGGTGAGCTTGCCTTTCTCGGCAATATCTTTACGCACCGCGATGGTCCAGGTGTTGTTGGCCGGTGCCGGCGTAAGCCAGACCAGCTTATTTTTTTCCGCGTCCAGCTTTTTGACTTTTTCGTACCCGGCTTTGGCATTTTTCCAGGCCGGATCGTTTTCATCCTTGAAGAAGAATGCCCCGTTGCCGGTGTATTCCGGGTAGATATCCAGCTCGCCGGACGTGATGGCACCGCGCACGACAGGCGTGGTGCCAAGCTGTACTTTATTGACCGTTTTCACGCCGTGGCTTTCAAGTACCTGCAAAATGATATTGCCGAGCAACGCGCCCTCGGTATCAATTTTGGAACCCACCTTAACCGGCTCTGCGGCCTGTAGCGGCAGGCTTAGCGCCGCCAGAAGCACCGCCGATCCTGTTATCCCCTTAATAATCGTCATTCTGCTTTCCTCATTATTTTGTGGCCTTTTTCATAGGCTTGAGACAAAAGCGTAGCTTAAAACAGCGACTTTAACCGTTTTTAGTACAAGATGAGAGGAATCCCCCGCCAGGCGGGGGATGGGGAGGAAGGTGAGATTATTGCAGCTCGAATTCGGCTTTGTTCACGCGGGCGGAATCCACGCCGATGAAGACGTTGAATTTGCCAGGCTCGGCATCGTATTTCATCTGCTGATTCCAGAACTTCAGCGCATTCACGTCAATCGGGAAGCTGACCGTTCTGGTTTCGCCCGGTTTCAGGTTGACCTTCTCGAAGCCGCGCAGCTGTTTCACCGGACGGCTCATGGAGGCCGTGACATCCTGAATGTACATCTGGATCACCGTCGCGCCTTCGCGTTTGCCGCTGTTGGTCACCTCCACGCTGGCGGTCACTTTGCCGTCATGCTTCAGGGTCGGCGCCGACATTTTCACGTCAGACACCTTGAAGGTGGTGTAGCTCAGGCCATAGCCAAACGGATACAGCGGGCCGTTCGCCTCATCGAAATAACGAGACGTATACTTGTTCGGCTTGTCGGCGTTATACGGACGACCGGTGTTCAGGTGGCTGTAGTAAACCGGGATCTGCCCGACGGAGCGCGGGAAGGACATCGGCAGCTTGCCGGACGGGTTGTAATCGCCAAACAGCACGTCGGCAATGGCGTTACCGCCTTCGGTACCGGCGAACCAGGTTTCCAGAATGGCGTCAGCCTGCTGGTCTTCTTTCACCAGCGCCAGCGGACGCCCGTTCATCAGCACCAGCACCAGCGGCTTGCCGGTGGCTTTCAGGGCCGCGATCAGATCGCGCTGGCTTTGCGGGATGGTAATGTCGGTACGGCTGGAGGCTTCGTGCGCCATCCCCTGCGCTTCACCCACCACCGCGACCACCACGTCGGACTGCTTCGCGGCGTTCACCGCTTCGTCGATCATCTCTTTCGGCGTGCGCGGATCCACCTTCACCGCTTCCTCGTACTGGTTGAGGAAGGTCACGATGTCTTTATCGTTGGTGACGTTCGCGCCTTTGGCGTAAACCACTTTTGCATTATCACCCACGGCGCTCTTAATGCCGGTCAGCACGGTAACGGACTGATCCGCCACGCCTGCGGCGGACCAGCTGCCCATGACGTCACGCTTGCTGTCGGCCAGCGGACCGACCACGGCAATGGTGCCGGATTTTTTCAGCGGCAGCGTGTCGAGACGGTTTTTCAGCAGCACCAGGCTTTCGCGCGCTACTTCCCGGGCTTCTTTACGGTGCAGACGGCTTTCGGCGTTGGTGTCCGCCGGGTCTGAATCCTTCGGCCCCAGATGGCTGTAAGGATCGTTAAACAGCCCCATGTCATATTTCACGTTCAGCACGTGGCGAGCGGCGTCGTCCAGCTCTGCCATCGTCACTTTGCCGCTCTTCACCAGCCCCGGCAGGTATTTGCTGTAGTACTCGTCGCTCATGCTCATGTTGATGCCGGACTTGAGCGCCACGCGTACCGCGTCTTCCGGATCGGACGCCGTGCCGTGTTTAATCAGCTCTTTAATCGCGCCGTGGTCAGAGACGGTAATGCCCTTAAAGCCCCACTGGTCGCGCAACACGTCTTTCAGCAGCCACGAATCGGAGGTGGCAGGCGTGCCGTTGAGAGAGTTCAGCGCTACCATCACCGCCCCGCTGCCCGCGTCCAGCCCTGCCTTGTATGGCGGCATGTAGTCGTTAAACAGGCGCTGTGGGCTCATGTCGACGGTGTTGTACTCTTTACCGCCCTCCACCGCGCCATAGGCGGCGAAGTGCTTGACGCTGGTCATGACCGAGTAACGATCTGCCGGGCTTTTGCCCTGCATCGCTTCCACCATGGTTTTGCCCATCGTGGCGGTTAAATACGTGTCTTCACCGAAGCCCTCCGAAGCGCGGCCCCAGCGCGGATCGCGGGAGACGTCAACCATCGGCGCCCAGGTCATATTCAGGCCGTCGTCTGCGGCTTCATATGCCGAAACGCGCCCGACGGTTTTCACCGCATCAAGATTAAAAGAGGAGGCTAAGCCGAGGCTAATCGGGAAGACGGTACGCTGGCCGTGCACCACGTCATAAGCGAAGAACAGTGGAATTTTCAGGCGGCTCAGCTCCATCACCTGATCCTGCATCTTGCGGATATCCTGGCGGGTAACGGTGTTAAAAATGGCCCCTACCTGCCCGTCTTTGATCATCTCGCGAATGGCTTCCTTCGGGTTATCCGGACCGACGCTGATCAGGCGCAGCTGGCCGATTTTCTCATCGACCGTCATCTTTTTGAGTAAATCCGTGACAAAGGCGTCGCGGGCTTCGGGCGTGAGCGGGTGATTACCAAACAAATCCTCTGCCAGCGCAGGTTGCAGCGCCAGGCTGACGGCAACACCTACAGAACATAGCCATTTCATGTTGTTATTCTCTCTCATCAATAACCGCGGGAAGCACCCGGCCAGACCGTGCGAAAAGCGCAGTGTGCCATAAAGCCTGAAAACCTTGCAGGGTTATTCTCTGATTTTTCTCATGAATACCGGACCGCTCAACGGCTAATCGCGCTATGCTTTACAGCGAGAAATTTGCCCCACCACAAGGAGTGGAAGATGTCTTCTGTTCGAACTGACGATAACACTACATTTATTAACGAACTGTCTCGCCTGGTTGGTCACTCTCACCTGCTTACCGACCCGGCCAAAACCGCCCGCTATCGGAAGGGCTTTCGCTCCGGCCAGGGCGACGCGCTGGCGGTAGTCTTCCCCGGTACGTTGCTCGAACTGTGGCGCGTGCTCAGCGCCTGCGTTGCGGCAGACAAGATTATTTTAATGCAGGCTGCGAATACCGGCCTGACCGAAGGCTCCACGCCGAACGGCAACGATTACGATCGTGACATCGTGATTATCAGCACCCTGCGCCTCGACAAACTGCACCTGCTGGACAAGGGCGAACAGGTGCTCGCCTTCCCCGGCACCACGCTTTACTCGCTGGAAAAAGCGCTTAAGCCGCTGGGACGCGAACCGCACTCGGTGATCGGCTCATCGTGCATTGGCGCCTCGGTGATCGGCGGGATCTGCAATAACTCCGGCGGCTCGCTGGTGCAGCGCGGCCCGGCTTACACGGAAATGTCGCTGTTCGCCCGTATCGATGAAAACGGCAAGCTGACGCTGGTTAACCATCTGGGGATCGATCTGGGCGTAACGCCAGAGCAGATCCTCAGCAAACTCGACGATGACCGCGTAAAGGACGAAGACGTTCAGCACGATGGCCGTCACGCGCATGACCACGATTACATCACCCGCGTGCGCGATATCAATGCCGATACGCCGGCGCGCTATAACGCCGATCCGGATCGCCTGTTTGAATCCTCCGGCTGCGCGGGCAAGCTGGCCGTTTTTGCGGTGCGCCTCGATACCTTCCCGGCAGAGAAAAAGCAGCAGGTGTTTTACATCGGCACCAATCAGCCGGAGGTGCTGACGGAGATCCGTCGTCATATTCTGGCCGAGTTCACTCACCTGCCGGTGGCGGGCGAGTATATGCACCGGGACATTTACGACATCGCCGAGCGCTACGGGAAAGACACCTTCCTGATGATCGACAAACTCGGCACCGACAAAATGCCGTTCTTCTTCACTATGAAGGGCCGCACCGACGCGATGCTGGAGAAAGTATCGTTGTTCAAACCGCACTTCACCGACCGCTTTATGCAGAAGCTGGGTAACGTCTTCCCGGCGCATTTACCGGAGCGGATGAAGACCTGGCGCGACAAGTATGAGCACCATCTGCTGCTGAAAATGGCCGGGGACGGAATTGCCGAAGCGCAGAGCTGGCTCACCGAATTCTTCAAAACCGCCGACGGGGATTTCTTTGCCTGTACGCCGGAAGAAGGCAGCAAAGCCTTCCTGCACCGCTTCGCCGCGGCGGGTGCTGCCATCCGTTATCAGGCGGTGCATTCCGAAGAGGTGGAGGATATTCTGGCGCTGGATATCGCCCTGCGTCGCAACGATACCGAGTGGTTTGAACATCTGCCGCCGGAGATCGACAGCAAGCTGGTGCATAAGCTCTATTACGGCCACTTTATGTGCTATGTCTTCCATCAGGATTACATCGTCAAAAAAGGGGTTGATGCACACGCGCTGAAAGAACAGATGCTGGCGCTGCTGCACGAGCGTGGCGCGCAATATCCTGCCGAGCACAACGTAGGACACCTGTACAAAGCGCCGGAGACGCTTAAACAGTTTTATCGCAAAAATGACCCTACAAACAGTATGAACCCGGGCATTGGTAAGACAACGCGGAAGAAATACTGGAAAGAGAGTGCCGAAACAGAGGAACACAATACGCAAGCCTCTGATGAACTCTTATAGCCAAATTTAAGAGATTGTTAAGCCCTCCTCAAACGTACTAGAGTATCTGCCTGTTGCCAGAGAAACGTTTCTCTGGCTTTCCAAACAAGGAGCGGGCAGAACATGTCGGCTGTAGAAATTTTCCCCGAAACTGAAATCGAGGTGCGCGACGCCCTTCCTGACGATGCGCATGCCATCTCGGCGATATACGCCTGGCATGTGCTTCATGGCCGTGCGTCCTTCGAGGAAGTTCCTCCCACCGTCGATGAGATGCGTCAGCGGATGAAGAGCGTGACCGACAGCGGTTTAACGTGGCTGGTTGCGCTGTATCGCGGCATTGTTGTCGGCTACTGCTACGCCACGTTTTATCGTCCACGCCAGGCCTACCGGTACACCCTTGAGGAATCCATCTATGTGGATGCCAGCACTACCGGGCGCGGGTTTGGCTCGGCCTTACTCCAGGCACTGATCGCCCGTTGTGAACAAGGACCCTGGCGGCAGATGATTGCCGTGGTTGGTGACGGAAACAATAATGCGGGATCGTTACGGCTGCATAAAAAACATGGTTTCGAGGTTGTCGGTCAACTGCGCAGCGTGGGGTATAAGAAGGGCGACTGGCGGGATACGTTGATCATGCAGCGTCCACTCAACGATGGTGACTGGACGCTGCCGGAGTAGGCGCTTTCGCCCGGTGGCGCTTCGCTTACCGGGCCTACGTATCGGGGCCGCTTTAGGGCCGTAGGCCGGGTAAGGCGAAGCCGCCACCCGGCACAGACAGGCGGCTCAGTCGTTCTGCGCCGTCGCCATCTGTTCCGCTTTCTGCTTTTTATACGCCAGCGCTGAAGCCGGCACCGGCTGCACTTTCCCGGTTTCAATCCAGGTGCGCAGGCGGCTGGCGTCCGCAAAGTGGGTATATTTGCCGAAGGCATCCATCACCACCAGCGCCACTGGCTTACCGTTAAACACGGTGCGCATCACCAGGCAGTGCCCTGCCGCATTAGTGAATCCGGTCTTGGTTAACTGAATATTCCAGTTATCGCGATACACCAGATGGTTAGTGTTGCGGAACGGCAGCGTATACGCCGGGTTCGAGAATGTCGCCATCTCCTCACGCGTGGTACTGAGCTGACCGATCAGCGGGTATTGCTTACTGGCGATCAGCAGCTTGGTTAAATCACGCGCCGTCGAGACGTTATGGATCGACAGACCGGTTGGCTCTACGAAATGGGTATTTTTCATCCCCAGCGCTTTGGCTTTGGCGTTCATCGCGCGGATAAACGCGTCGTAACCACCAGGATAATGGTGGGCAAGGCTTGCCGCCGCGCGGTTCTCAGAGGACATCAGCGCCAGCAGCAGCATATTTTTACGGCTGATTTCACTGTTCAGACGCACGCGAGAGTAGATCCCTTTCATCTCTGGCGTGTGGCTGATATCCACCTTCAGCTTTTCGTCCAGCGGCAGTCGTGCATCAAGCACCACCATCGCGGTCATGACTTTGGTTATGGAAGCGATCGGGCGCACCAGATCCGGATGACTGGCGTAGATCACCTTGTTGGTATTCAGGTCAACGATCATCGCGCTGCCGGACGCAATCTGGGGTTGCGCAGCAGTGGTGGCGACTGCGGTCGTTTTGGCGATGGCTGGCGCGGTAGCGGAGACGCCCAGCAGCAGCGCAAGACTAAGGAGTGACACTCGAAATTTCAGCATGATGAGACTTCTGATAATGATTCACGCACGTTATGACGTACACCGCCTGCGTCAACGGATAAACGCAGGCTGGCATCGGCATCATAGCGGTCACCGTGCGTTGTCGCCAGCGGAGAATCGTGAACAGATGCTGCATTGCTGGCATTTACGCCAGCAATGCAGTGAGCTTAAAAGAGACGGTATCCATAACCCCACAGAATAACCGTCAGGGCCAGTAGCGCCTCAAGGACCAGTACGCCGATGGCAAGCGTGGAGCTGGAGAAGCTCAGGCCCTCTTCTTTATTGATATTGAGGAAGGTTGGCACCCCTACATACAGCAGATAACCGGTGTAAAAGAGGGCAACCGTACCGATCAGCGCGCACAGCCAGACCAGTGGATAGAGCGCGACAATACCGCTTAAAAACAGCGGGGTCGCGACGTATCCGGCGAAGACCATACAGTGTGCCAGCGACGGGCGCTGCGGATAGTTGCGCGCCATCCAGTGGATGACCCGCCCCATAACCGCCACCCCGGCCAGCATCAGGCCATAAAACAGAATGGCCAGGTACAGTCCGGTAAACCAGGAAAGCTGAACCACGGTGCCGTCACCAAAGTTCCAGCCTATCTGCGTAGTACCAATAAACGCGCAGACCACCGGCACCGCTGCCATCAGCAGGACATGGTGGGTATAGTGATGCGCGACCGTTTCGTTCTCGTTACGGATCACCTGCATTTCACGATCGGGATGGGAGAAAAGTCCCCAGACATGGTTCATAACGCCCCCTTGTTGTCGGCCCGTCAGCGATAGCTTAAGTATAATGCAGGCTTTAGATTATTTTATGTACAGTGGGAAATTTCCGTTGATTGCCGCGCGGTTGATGGATGGGGTATATGATTAACGCAGGCACAGTAAGGGAGATGACGTTTACGTAATGGATATCAACGGTCTTATTGAACAATATGGATACGCCGCGCTGGTGATCGGCAGCGTCGCGGAAGGCGAAACCATCACGCTGCTGGGCGGGGTGGCCGCACATCAGGGATTGCTGAAATTCTCGCTGGTGGTCGCCGCCGTCGCGTTGGGCGGTATGATTGGCGATCAGCTGCTCTACTTTCTGGGGCTGCGCTTTGGCCCGACCCTTTTGCAACGTTTTACTAAGCATCAAAAGAAAATTCGCCGTGCTCAGCGGCTTATCCAGCGACGTCCCTGGCTGTTTGTGATTGGCACCCGCTTTATGTACGGCTTTCGCATCATTGGGCCAATACTGATTGGCGCGAGCCGCTTACCGCCGAAAATCTTCCTGCCGCTGAACATTCTCGGGGCGATTGCCTGGGCGCTGATTTTCACCACGCTTGGCTACGTGGGTGGCGAAGTAATAGGTCCGTGGCTGCATAATCTCGATCAGCATCTAAAACACTGGGCCTGGTTGATCCTGGTTGTTGCGGTGGTGATTGTGGTACGGCTGTGGATGCGGCACAGAGAGAAGAGGCGGGATCAGGAGTGAGTGCGGCCTGATGCCCTCACCCCGGCCCTCTCCCACAGGGAGAGGGGGTTTTTAGTTCCCTCTCCCTGTGGGAGAGGGTTAGGGTGAGGGGAACCTATCCCTCCGGCTTAAACTGCGGATTCGCCAGCATAAAACCGCCGTCGACGATAAACGACTGCCCGGTGGTGTAGCTGGCGTCGCTGTCACACAGCCACGCCACCAGGCTGGCAATTTCTTTGGTATGCCCTGGCCGTGCCAGCGGGATTTCCGGCATTGCGCCTTCTTTCACTTCGCTGTCGTCCATATCATTCATCGGCGTGGCGATTGCTCCGGGCGCAACGGCGTTCACCAGAATCTTATGTTTAACCAGCTCCAGCGCCATCGACTTTGTTAACCCGCCCAGCGCATGTTTGGCCGCCGTATAGGCGCTGGCGTCCGGCAATGGCGTATGTTCATGCACCGAGGTGATGTTCACGATCCGCCCCCCTTCCCCCTGCTTCACCATCTGACGCGCTGCTATTTGCGAGCAGAGAAATGCGCCGTCCACGTCAACGGTGAATATGTGCCGCCAGTCGTCAAACGACAGGTCCAGAAAAGACGCTTTGTTCATCGCCCCGGCATTATTAACCAGCACATCCAGCCGCCCGAAACGCGTAATCAGGGTTTCAATGGCCTTTGCACCTTCCGGCAAATTGCTTAAGTCGAGATGGATGGCCTCGGCACGCTGCCCACGCGCTTCAATTTCACGGCAGGTTGCCAGCGCCCCTTTCTCATCTGAATGCCAGGTTACTCCGACATCAAACCCGCGTTCGGCCAGCATCAGGGCCGTCGTTTTGCCAATTCCGGAATCCGATGCGGTAACAATTGCGACTCGCGTCATATCCACCTCCTGAAAATCTGCAAAGAGGTAAGTATAGATAATGCGCAATGTTAGCCGTGATGATATCCGCCACCGAGCGCGGAAGTGAGCTGGAGCGTGGCATCCACGCATTGACCTTTCAGCATCAACCCGGCAATACGCTCTTTGAGCGCCGGAATTTTTGCTTCACTCACCCGGGATCCGGCAATGATCCCGGCGCTGAAGCGCGCCTGTGCCAGCGCAACGACGCGCGCCGCATCTTTTTCGATCTGCTGCTGGTGCTGATTTTTGGCGGTCAGCGTTTCCACTTCGCTGGCCGTCCGGGCAACCTGGTTTACGGCATCCACTACGGCCTTGTTGTAGTTCGCCACGGAGAGGTTGTTTTGCGCCTGGGCGATATCCAGGTTCGCATTCAACCGACCGCTGTCAAAAATTGGCAGCGTCAGCCCCGCGGTTACGCCTATTTGCTGCGCAGATGAGCGGAACAGGTCACTCAGGTGCAATGCATCCTGCTGCAAGAATGCCATCAAATTGATGTCAGGGGAGAACGCGGCTCTGGCGGCATCCACTTCGCTCATGGATGCTTCGATATACCAGTGCGCCTCCTGCAAATCCGGGCGCCGAGCCAGCAGTTCATAACCGAGCGTTGATGGCAACGACGCCTCTGCGTCAGGTAAGGCATGCCGGGCGAGCGTGACTGAAGGGGTATGGGTCAACGCATTCAGACGCGCCTCAATGACCTTCATTTTGCCGTGCACGTCAGCGAGCTGTTCATCGGTTTTGCTGGCATTAATATCCGTTTCAACGCCTTCCACCGAGGAGGTAATGCCGTGCTGATAAAGCTCACGATCGGCACCGATGATATTTTCCTGCTCCCGTTTGATTTGCGCGAGTACGTCACCCACCGCGGCCTCGGTCTGCCAGTCCCAGTACAGCCGCGCGACGCTGCTGGCGAGCAGCTGGCGGGTCTGCTCCAGCTCCGCTTTTTGCGCATTCACCTGACCGATGCGGGCCTCAATTTGGGCGCGGTTTTTACCCCATAAATCCAGATCCCAACCCGCCGTCAGACCAAAGGTGCCGTTGGTGTACCAGGGGCCGGTTGTTCCCGCCGCCGGGTCGGTCAGCGCAAATGGCCCCATCAGCCCCTCTGCCGACATTTTTTGCCGTTCAACATCTGCGGAAAAATCCAGCTGTGGACCCTCAGCAGCGACAGCGGCTTTCGCCTGTGCTTCCGCCAGGGTAATACGCTGACGGGCAATTTGCATATCCGGCGCATCAGCCAGCGCTTTGTCGATCAGCGCGTTGAGCTGGGGGTCGTTAAAGTCTTTCCACCATTTGCTTTTTGGCCAGTCGGCATGACGCAGTTGGGTATTTACAGCGGCGGCGGCGGCTTGCGTTTTTACTGGAGACACCGTGGCATGTTCCGGCGCGCAGGCGGCCAGCATAAAAACAAGAGGAGCACTCAGAGATAAAGTAAGAGAACGTTTCATTACGCCATGAACTCAAAAAAATAAAGGCGCAACTTACGCTTACTGACGTTCCGTTTTTTAGTAACGCGTGGCAATCCGCATATTGTTATACATTTTCATATCCGGAAATTTATTCCCCAAGTCAATGATTTAATTTCATGCATTCATGCTAATTATGAATTGGCTGCTACACTTACTTCGACAGACATACGCAGGAGAGGCGAATGAAAATATTATTGTGGGTTATTTTGATTATATTTCTGATAGGGCTGCTGGTGGTAACCGGCGTATTCAAGATGATTTTCTGATTCTGTTGCCCGGCTCCGCGCCGGGCAAACTCTTCACACTTCGCTCAGGATTTTGACTGGATCACCCGGGCAATATCCGCAGACGTCTGTAGGGTACGGATCTCATGAAATAATCCCAGCGCGTCGTCGTACTCTTTACGCAAATAACTCAGCCACTGTTTAATGCGCGCGACGTGATACAAGCCGGTATCGCCCTGCTTTTCCAGCCGCGTGTATTTTTGCAGTAGTTTCACCACATCCGCCCACGGCATCCGCGGCTCATTATATTTCACCACCCGGCTGAGGTTCGGCACGTTCAGCGCACCGCGGCCAATCATCACGGCATTACAGCCGGTCTCTTTGAGGCAGGCCTGCGCGCTCTCGTAATCCCAGATTTCGCCGTTGGCAATCACCGGGATCGTAAGCCGTTTGCGGATCTCGCCAATCGCCTGCCAGTTAATACGCTCGGCTTTATAACCATCCTCTTTGGTTCGCCCGTGCACCACCAGCTCGGTGGCGCCCGCCTGCTGCACCGCGTCAGCAATTTCAAACTGCTTATCGCCGCTGTCCCATCCCAGACGCACTTTGACCGTCACCGGCAGATGCGATGGAACCGCCTCACGCATGGCCTTTGCGCCGCGATAAATCAGCTCCGGATCTTTAAGTAGCGTCGCCCCCCCGCCGCTGCCGTTGACCAGCTTTGACGGACAGCCGCAGTTAAGATCGACGCCGTACGAACCAAGCGCTACCGCGCGGGCGGCGTTTTCAGCCAGCCACTCGGGATACTGGCCGAGCAGCTGGACACGCACCAGCGTACCGGACGGGGTACGGCTCTGACGATGCAGTTCCGGGCAGAGACGATAAAATGATTTTTCTGGCAGCAACATATCGACCACGCGCAGGAACTCCGTCACGCAGAGATCGTAATCGTTCACCTCGGTAAGCAGCTCGCGCACGAGAGAGTCGAGCACACCTTCCATCGGGGCCAGTAAAACACGCATTCTGAGTACCTGTGAAAAAAGACGCGCTATAGTAGCTGCTCTCTATGTATGTTGAAAGCCCGGCGTTCCATTGCGGAATATCTGGTATGCCCAAAATTCATGATGTGATCCGTGGCACATTTTCAGGTTTAATTGTATGATGAATACGTCTCAGCAAGGACTTTCACCATGAGCAAATCACTGAATACTATCTGGCAATACCTTCGCGCCTTCGTCCTCATTTATGCCTGCCTGTACGCCGGCATTTTTATCGCTTCGCTGCTGCCGATTACGATACCCGGCAGCATTATCGGCATGCTGATCCTGTTTGTGCTACTGGCATTACAGGTGCTGCCCGCGAAATGGGTTAATCCGGGGTGCTTCGTTCTCATTCGCTATATGGCCCTGCTTTTTGTGCCTATCGGCGTTGGGGTGATGCAGTATTACGATGTGCTTAAAGCGCAGTTCGGCCCGATTGTGGTCTCCTGCGCCATCAGTACGCTGGTGGTATTCCTGGTCGTCAGCTGGAGTTCACACATTGTGCATGGCGAACGCAAGGTCGTCGGGGAGAAAACAAAAAAATGATGGCTAATATCTGGTGGTCCCTGCCGTTAACCCTGGCGGTGTTCTTTGCTGCGCGTAAGCTTGCGGTGCGTTTCAAAATGCCGTTGCTCAACCCGCTGCTGGTCGCCATGGTGGTGATTATTCCTTTTCTGCTGCTCACCGGCATTCCTTATGAGCGTTACTTCGCCGGGAGCAAGATCCTCAACGATTTGTTGCAGCCTGCCGTGGTGGCGCTGGCGTTTCCTTTATATGAGCAACTGCATCAGATCCGCGCGCGCTGGAAATCCATCATTACCATCTGCTTTGTGGGTAGCCTTGTTGCGATGATCACCGGTACCTCGGTGGCCTTATTGATGGGCGCGTCGCCGCAGATCGCCGCCTCTATCCTGCCTAAATCCGTCACCACGCCGATTGCCATGGCCGTAGGCGGCAGCATCGGGGGCATTCCGGCCATCAGCGCCGTGTGCGTGATTTTTGTCGGTATCCTGGGCGCGGTGTTTGGTCATACGCTGCTGAATATCATGAAAATTCGGA
This sequence comes from Enterobacter cloacae complex sp. S1, assembly GCF_014930525.1. Taxonomy (NCBI): domain Bacteria; kingdom Pseudomonadati; phylum Pseudomonadota; class Gammaproteobacteria; order Enterobacterales; family Enterobacteriaceae; genus Enterobacter; species Enterobacter cloacae complex sp. S1. The sequence goes on along the minus strand of NZ_JADBRE010000009.1, from coordinate 161,359 downwards.
CCAAAGCGGCACGCGGTCTGGCAATGGGTACCGCCTCGCACGCGCTGGGCACCGCACGCTGCGCGGAACTGGATTATCAGGAAGGGGCATTCAGCTCGCTGGCGCTGGTGATCTGCGGGATTATCACTTCCCTGGTCGCGCCGTTTATCTTCCCGGTTATTCTGGCAGTATTGGGCTAAAATTTGCGATGCGTCGCGCAAATTTCATTTTCATTTCATAAGTTGCACACATAATGAGATTTGGATCACATATGAAGGCCGTGCGGCTCCGTACACTACCGATCCATTAACCTTGATGAGGCAACGTCATGCATCCACGTTTTCAAGCTGCTTTCTCTCAGCTTGCAGAGAATTTGCAATCAGCCCTGGCTCCGGTTCTGGCGGATGCGCATTTCCCCGCCCTGCTGACGGCAGATCAGGTCACGACGCTTAAACAGGCAACGGGGCTGGACGAAGACGCGCTGGCTTTCGCCCTGCTTCCCCTGGCGGCTGCCTGCGCCCGCGCTGACCTCTCCCATTTTAACGTAGGTGCAATTGCGCGCGGCGTGAGCGGGACCTGGTACTTCGGCGGAAATATGGAGTTTCTTGGTGCGACCATGCAGCAAACCGTCCACGCGGAGCAGAGCGCCATCAGTCACGCCTGGCTGCGCGGCGAAAAAGCCCTGCGCGCCATCACCGTCAACTATACCCCTTGCGGCCACTGCCGCCAGTTTATGAATGAGCTGAACAGCGGTCTTGAACTGCGTATCAACCTGCCAGGACGCGCACCGCATACGCTGGGTGATTACCTGCCGGATGCTTTCGGCCCGAAAGATCTTGAGATCAAAACCCTGCTGATGGACGAGCAGGACCACGGTTATGCGCTCTCGGGAGATGAGCTGAGCGAAGCGGCCATTGCCGCCGCCAATAAAAGCCACACGCCATACAGCAAATCTCCAAGCGGCGTCGCCCTTCAGTGCCGCGACGGCCGCATCTTCACCGGCAGCTATGCAGAGAACGCCGCATTTAACCCGACGCTGCCTCCGCTCCAGGGTGCCCTGAACCTGCTTAGCCTGAACGGGTATGACTACCCGGATATTCAGCGCGCAATCCTGGCTGAAAAGGCCGATGCGCCGCTGATCCAGTGGGACGCGACCGCAGCCACGCTGAAAGCGCTGGGCTGTTCAACCATCGACCGCGTGCTGCTGGCATAATCTGTTCGGCGGGCAGAGTTGCCCGCCAGTCTGACGAAAAACCCCTCAGTTGAATCGCTGTTTCTTGCGCTAACCAGGCGGGTACAGTAGCCTGAGGGAAATTTCATCATCGGTACGAGCCATCTGCATGTTAAAGCGCGTGTTTTACAGCCTGTCTGTCCTGGTCGGCATACTGCTGTTGATCGTGCTGGGTCTCGACCGCTGGATGAGCTGGAAAACAGCCCCCTACATTTTTGATGACCTACAGGATCTCCCCTACCGTCAGGTTGGTGTGGTGCTTGGCACCGCCAAGTATTACCGCACTGGCGTCATAAATCAGTATTACCGGTATCGTATTCAGGGCGCGCTGAACGCCTATAACAGCGGCAAGGTGAACTATCTGCTGCTGAGCGGCGATAACGCGCTGCAAAGCTATAACGAGCCGGTGACGATGCGCAAAGATCTGATTGCCGCAGGCGTCGACCCGGCCGATATCGTGCTCGACTACGCCGGATTCCGCACGCTTGATTCCATCGTGCGTACCCGCAAGGTGTTCGACACCAATGATTTCATCATCATTACCCAGCGTTTCCACTGCGAGCGGGCGCTGTTTATCGCCCTGCATATGGGCATTCAGGCGCAGTGTTATGCGGTGCCATCGCCAAAGGATATGCTGAGCGTGCGCGTACGTGAGTTTGGCGCTCGTTTTGGCGCGCTGGCTGACCTGTACTTATTCAAACGTGAACCGCGCTTTTTAGGCCCGCTGGTGCCGATCCCAACGATGCACGAAGTGCCGGAGAATGCACAGGGTTACCCGGCGGTAACGCCAGAGCAGTTGCTGGAAATTCAGAAGAAGTAATAACTTTTGTCGGGTGGCGGCTTCGCCTTACCCGACCTACGATCGCGATTTTGTAGGCCCGGTAAGCGTCGCGCCACCAGGCAAAAAAAGGCCCGCTACGTGAGCGGGCCTTTTCATTCTGAAGATCTTACTTCTTACGCGCGTACTTCAGTGAATCCAGCGCAACCGCGAAGATGATGATGGCGCCCTTGATGATGTACTGCCAGTAGGGGTTCACGCCGATGTAGGTCAGGCCGTAGTTGATAACGGTGAAGATGATCACACCGGTCACCACGCCCAGCACGGTCCCCACGCCGCCGCTGAAGGAGACGCCGCCAACCACGCAGGCTGCAATCGCATCCAGTTCGTACATAAAGCCGAGGTTGTTGGTTGCAGAGCCGATACGGCCCGCTTCCAGCATCCCGCCGAAGGCGTAGAAGACCCCGGACAGGGCATAAATCATCAGCAGGTTCAGAGCCACGTTGACCCCGGACACTTTCGCCGCTTCAGGGTTACCGCCGATAGCAAAGATGTTTTTACCGAAGCGGGTTTTGTTCCACAGGATCCAGACGAACGCCACCGCAATCAGCGCATAGAAGGTGATGTAGGAGAGACGGAAGCTGCCCAGCGCAACAAACCCCTGCGTGAAGGTCGAGAAGCCGCTGTCGAAGCCAGAGATTGGAGACGCGCCGACGAAATCGTAGTACAGGGAGTTGATACCATAAACGATGATCATCGTGCCAAGCGTGGTGATGAATGGCGTCACGTTCAGGTAAGCAATGATGATGCCGTTAATCAGGCCAATTACCGCGCCGATGGCGCACACGATCAGGATCACCACGAAAATCGGCATGGTCGCCATCTCCGGGAACACCTTGTTGGCGTTTTCCATCGACTGCAACAGGGTTGCCGCAATGACCGCCGCCAGACCCACCTGGCGCCCTGCCGAAAGGTCAGTCCCCTGGGTAACGATAAGTCCCGCCACGCCAAGCGCGATAATAATACGTACGGAAGACTGGGTCAGAATGTTACTCAAGTTCAGCAGACTTAAGAACGTAGGGTCCTGGAAAATAATAATCGCCAGCAAGACTAAAAGAACAACGTAAATACCGCCTTCTTTCAGATAAGTGAGAAAACTTTTTTTATTTAACGCACTCATGAGGAGCCCCTGATCTTAAAGGTGCAAAGACGCAAGACGCAAAATTTCGTTTTGCGTTGTCGTTTTGGTTTCAACAATACCGGCAACGAGACCATTGCTCATAACCAGAATACGGTCTGTGATCCCTAACAATTCCGGCATTTCGGAAGAAATAATAATGATCCCTTTATCTTTTTTCGCCAGCTCGGCGATCAGCTGGTATATCTCAAATTTTGCACCCACGTCGATACCGCGCGTAGGTTCATCCAGCATCAGAATTTCAGGCTGGGTTAATAGCCAGCGACCAATAATGACTTTCTGCTGGTTCCCTCCCGAGAGTGAGCCAATTTGCGTGCGGTGGCCCGGCGTTTTCACGCGCATGGAGTCAATCACCCACTGGGTATCGCTCTTCATGCGGGAATTATCCAGCAGCCCGACTTTATTTTTGTAATTGCGAATATTAGAAATTAACGAGTTAAAGTTAATATCCAGATAAGCGTAAATACCGGTGGAACGACGCTCTTCCGTCACCAGCGCAAAGCCATTATTAATGGCTTCGTTGGCGTTGTGGTTGTTGATCTTCTTACCGTGCAGCGTAATGGTGCCTTCGGCTTTCTCACGGATACCAAACAGGGTTTCCACGATGTCGGTGCGCTTAGCGCCCACCAGCCCTGCGATGCCAAGGATCTCCCCCTTGTGCAGATCGAAAGAGACATCGCGGATAGACGGCTGACGCAGCGAGGTCAGGTTACGCACCTCCAGAATCACTTCGCCTGGCTTGTTTTCTTTATCCGGGAAGCGCTGGTTCAGAGAACGGCCAACCATCATGGCGATGATCTTGTCCATATCCAGCCCTTCCAGCGGCTGGGTGGCGATCCACTGGCCGTCGCGCAGGATGGTGATTTCATCGCACAGCTGGAAGATCTCTTCCATTTTATGTGAGATATAGACAATGCCGCAGCCGCGATCTTTCAGCTTACGAATAATGGTAAAAAGGTGGTTAACCTCTTTTTCCGTTAATGACGATGTCGGTTCATCCATGATCACGATTTTCGCATCATAGGAGAACGCTTTGGCAATTTCGATCATCTGCATCTGGGAAACGGATAATGTCCCGACGCGTGCGCGCGGGTCGATATCAATATCCAGCTCATCAAAAATGGCTTTGGTGTCGCGATACATTTTATCCTGATCGACAAAGACACCTTTGGTTGGATAACGACCCAACCACATATTATCCATAACTGAACGTTGCAGAACCAGGTTTAATTCCTGGTGTACCATCGAGATACCGTTCTCCAGCGCTTCTTTCGCTGAATGGAAGTCGATCTCTTTTCCCTGAAAAAGAATGCTGCCAGAATCTTTTTGATAGATCCCAAAGAGGCATTTTAATAATGTTGATTTACCCGCACCGTTTTCACCCATTAACGCATGAATAGAGTGTGGACGAACTTTTAAATTAACATTATCGAGCGCCTTAACACCGGGGAATGACTTGTTGACACCGGTCATTTCCAACAAGTATTCACCGGACGACTGAGTAGTTGTGCTGACCATAATTATACCTTGTTGGCCTCGCATATCGCGTTATAAAAGGGCGCAACGAATTGCGCCCAGTGAAGACAATGCAGATAACTTATTTACCGATAAACTCAGCCAGGTTGGACTGGTCTACGCCCACGTAAGGAACGCGAACGATTTTGTTGTCAATTTTCCAGTTAGTCCCGTCAGCGGCGCCTTTACCGTCGGCCAGGTTTTTCGCCAGATCGAAGGTGGCTTTCGCCTGGTTGTTGGCATCGTTCAGCACGGTACCGGCCATAGCGCCAGATTTTACCAGCGCCAGCGCTTCTGGCAGGGCATCCACACCGAATACAGGAATGGCGGATTTGTTGTGCGCTTTCAGCGCTTCTACCGCACCCATTGCCATCGCATCGTTGTTGGCGATGACCACTTCAATTTTGTTGGCGTTCGGGCCAGAGAGCCACGCATCCATCTTATCTTTCGCCTGAGCGGTGTCCCACATTGCGGTGTCTAACGCCAGCTGTTGGGTTTTCAGGCCCTTGTCGTTCAGCTCTTTAATAACGTAGGTGGTACGTGCTTCAGCATCCGGATGGCCGGGTTCGCCTTTCAGCAGAACGAACTGAATCTGACCATCTTTGTTCAGATCCCAGTTTGGGTTCGCCGCCCAGTGTTTCGCAATCAGATCGCCCTGGATAATCCCGGACTCTTTGGAGTCAGTACCCACATAATACGCTTTGTCGTAGCTGTCCAGCGCCTTACGGGAAGGTTCTTTGTTGAAGAAGACAATTGGCACGTTCTGGCCGCGCGCTTTCTCGATCACCGTGCCTGCCGCAGCCGGGTCAACCAGGTTAATAGCCAGCGCTTTCACGCCTTTTGCCAGAAGAACGTCAATCTGATCGTTCTGTTTGGACTGGTCATTCTGGGAGTCATTCATCAGCAGCTGCACGTCTGGCGCTGATTTAGCATCTTTTTCAATTGCTTTACGCACAACGGACATGAAGTTGTCGTCGTATTTATAGATAGTCACGCCAATACGGGTATCCGCTGCGTGCGCTGCTGCGCCAAAAAGCATGCTTGCCATGACAGCAGACAGAGTCAACACCTTCTTATTCATGGTATCTCCGGTTTTTTTATGCAGGGTAGTTCTTGTGAAAAACGGTCGGCGGGCAGAAGTTAATAAAACGTTACTGATCGCCGAAGTTCACTTATAAAATGTCCAGCTTCCGTGTTCGGTAACGCTCCAGAAATGCGTTTTATTCGTTGTTTGAGGCATGCTGGTAACGGTAAAAGTGAATAATCACCGTTACATTGTGTTTCAGCCCCTAAAACGCTGACATCATAGACAGCGGCTTGTTAAGATACTGTGAATTTACTCACAGATTGAAAACGGTTACATCACGTGATGTTATCAGTTAGTGATCGGAGCCACAGTTTGTCGGATAGCGACCGAATGGCGGCGTACTAAAGTCGGCATAAAACAATGCGTTGCGTCAGGATCTAACAGCCCTGCCGCCCCCTGTAACGCCAGCTCTGTCGCCAGTTTCGCCATCGACGCAATGGGGTAACGCACCGTTGTCAGCTGCGGATCGGTGTAACGGGCAATCGGGATATCGTCAAAGCCGATCAGCGATAAATGCTGCGGCACCGCAATGCCGTTGTCTTTCAGCGCGGTAAGCGCACCTGCCGCCATGCTGTCGTTATAGGCAAACACGGCCGTCAGCTGAAGATTACGCCCCAGCAGTTCCACCATTGCCGCTTCACCGCCCTGCATGTCCGGCGAACCGGTACCTACCCAGCTTTCCAGCGGCGCAATGCCCTGCTCTTTCAGGGCGTTTTGCCAGCCCTCGCGGCGCATCATGTCGTCTTCAATACCGTGGCTGGAGGCCAGATAACCAATGCGCTGATGGCCGTTGCTGATGAGCATCCGCGTCGCCATCATCGCGCCGCTGATGTTATCCAGACCGACGCAGCGGTGCGCGTAGCCGGGGACGATACGATTGATCAGCACCATGCCGGGGATTTGCTCCATAAACCCGGCCAGCTCTTCATCGCTCAGGGCTTTAGAGTGCACAATCAGGGCGTTACAGCGCTGGCGGATCAGTACCTCAATGGCATAACGCTCTTTTTCAGCCTCGTGATAGCTGTTGCCAATCAGCACATATTTCTGGTGCTGCTGGGCAACGACGTCCACCGCTTTGACCAGGGCGCCGAAGAAGGCGTCCGACACGTCCATCACCACTACGCCAATGGTATCGCTGACCTGCGTCGCCAGCGCCTGAGCATTAGCGTTTGGCCGGTACCCCAGCTGGGTCACGGCTTTCATTACGTTTTCACGCGTTTCAGGGCTGACCAGCGCACTGTTGTTCAGCACGCGGGAGACAGTAGCAACAGAAACACCCGCCTGGCGGGCGACGTCACGAATGGTGATCATATTCACCACCCTTTAAAGGATTGCAGCAACTCACAGACACCCCCTGTGTTTAGCAAGGTGGCTATTCTGGCAGCGAGAGAGAGGAGACTACGTGAAGAAGCTCACACAGATGAAAACGCTTACATCCGTTTTGTTAATGATTGTGATCCAGATCGTTATCTGGATGTATTACGCAATGACACGCCCGAAGCGCGGGCGGTTAACCGTCGCCATGCCCATTCCAGCGGGCCCTGGCGGAAAAAACGCAGCCAGACAACCGAAAACACCACGTTAACAATCCAGACCGGAATAACAAACGCCAGCAGCGTCAGGCGGTCGAATTTCATAAACAGGCCGAATCGGTAGAAAAGCGTGGTGCATATCAGCGTTTGCAGGATGTAATTGCTTAACGCCATCCGCCCAACGCAGGCCACCGCACTGACGATCCACAGGCGGGAAAGCTGGGGCCAGAAGCCGTAGATCAGCGCCGCATAGCCAATAGTCTGGAACGGCGCGCTCAGTTCGCGCGGCACCTGCAACAGGAATGCACACCAGCGGTAATCCCACTGAAGATGCCACTGCATCATCACCGCCGGGAGGTTGATGATCACGCCGAGCAGCACCAGCCCTGCTCCCGTACGACGATAGTGTCGCAGGCTAAATTCCCCTTTCAGCCAGCCGGTGCGCATCAGGGCTGCGCCCATCAGCATCATCCCCGCCAGCTGCCAGCCGTATTGCGCGCCCAGCGCCAGCAGGTTATCGCCGAGCATATCGGCCCGGTTGCCTATCGCTTCCATGCCGCCTTTCAGCTTCCAGAACTGCTCATATTGCAGGTTGGCCGCATCCGGGATCCATGAACGACTGGTGGAAGCATCGGCAATCATGCCAAGCAGCAATAACACGGCCAGTCCCATGACATAGAGCATCACGCCGGTATTAAACAGGCTTTTCACACCGGGCGCGTCGCGGATCAGCCGCCAGCAAATCAGCCCCACCAGACCATACGCGAGCAGAATATCGCCGTCCCAGAACAGCAGCCCGTGAATAAAACCGAGGATAACCAGCAGCGTTAAACGCGACTGGATCCAGCGCGTACCGCGTTTGAGGAGAAGCTGAAGTCCCGCGCCAAACAGAAGCGCAAAGAGGGTCAGGAATTTAACCTGTGCAAAGAGATCGAGGATTGCCCACGTCCAGGCGTCGCTGCGCGTGATGTCGCCATACCACGCAGGATTCAGATAAGCGGCCTTCGGCAGACCGAAGGCGCTGATATTCAGCAGCAGGATACCGAGAATGGCGACGCCGCGAACAAAATCGAGCGTGACGTTTCGCTCCATGGTCCCTGCCCTGTCTGATTAGTTGTGGTGACGCACGGCGCGCAGGAACTCCTGGCGGGTGTTCTGGCTCGATTTGAACAGGCCGCCCAGCGAAGTGGTGGTGGTTGCGCTGGTTGCATCACGCACGCCGCGCGCTTTCACGCAGTAGTGCACCGCGTCGATAGACACCGCCACGTTGTTAGTACCCAACAGAGTTTGCAGTGCGGTCAGGATCTGCTGCGTCAGACGCTCCTGCACCTGCGGACGCTGGGCAAAGAACTGCACGATGCGGTTGATCTTGGACAGGCCAATGACCGTATCTTTTGGAATATAGGCCACCGTCGCTTTACCATCGATGGTCACAAAGTGATGCTCGCAGGTGCTGGTCAGCGTGATATCGCGTACCGTCACCATCTCATCGACCTTCATCTTATTTTCAATGACGGTGATTTTCGGGAAGTTCGCGTAATCCAGGCCGGAGAAAATTTCGTCGACGTACATCTTCGCGATGCGGTGCGGCGTCTCCATCAGGCTGTCGTCGCTCAGATCGAGATTCAGCAGTTGCATGATCTCCGTCATATGGCCGGCGATCAGACTCTTGCGGGTATCATTGTCCAGCTCCTGCACGGGCGGGCGCAGTGGCGTTTCAAGACCGCGCGCAACCAGCGCTTCATGGACAAGGGCTGCTTCTTTACTGAGTGATGACATTCTTTTCTCCTGCAGGTGTGGCGTCTTTTGCCCTCGTTGTGGCAAAAGTGTGCGCTCATTGTGCGTGAGGCGACGCACATAATCCAGTATTCACGACGATAATTATTGCAATTGCTGTTGCCTTTCAGCCTGACGGTTCCAGACTAACGCTCCGCCAACGAACAGCGCGATCCCCGCCAGCCCCAGCGCAGGTTCCAGCCGATGCGTGAGCCAGGTCGACAGTGCCGACGTGACCGGACCCACCAGCTGACCAATGGCATACCCGGTGGTGAGCAGTCCCGCCATATAACGCGTGTGGTCTGGCGCCAGCTCGCGACCGTACAAAAGAGAGAGCTGCACGGCGCAGAGGAACCCGCCGCCCACCAGCAGCCCACCCGTCAGCAAGCCGCCTATGCCCGGCAGCAGCCAGGCCGCCAGCACGCCAATCCCCTGTAACCACAGAACAATCGCCAGCCTGCGGTTAGCGCTTGATGTATGCCGCAGGGCAATGCTGAGCGCAATTCCCACCACCGAGGCGGCGCCAAATATCGGCCAGACAAACTGGGCAAACAGGCTGCCAGGAAAACGCACCGCCGCCATTTGCGATAAAAAGGTCGCCGGGAGGATATAGCCGAACCCTGCCAGGCTGTAGCTCCAGACCAGACGCTTGAGATCTGCGGTCAGCAGCAGCGGTTTAGGCGCGGTACCGGGCCGATGGAGCTGCCCGGACCGCGGCAGGTAGCGCGCCACCAGCACAATCAGCACCAGCGCCAGTACGCCGTAGATTTGCCATGCCGCCCCGGCGGACAAGGATTTCGCCTGAATATAGACCGCCAGCAGGCCGCTCAGGGCGATGCCGGCCCCGGGTCCGGCAAAGACGGCCGCACTGAGTCCCGGTTTGCCCAGCTGCCCCAGCCGCTCGTTGGTCCAGGCGGCAATCAGCACCATCGACCAGCCGCTCATGCAGCCGATCACAAAGCGCAGCAGACCGTGAACAACGGCATTATCTGCCGCCGCGGAGAGCAGCGTTAGCGCCACCGCACCGGTGATGCCAAGCCAGAGACGCGTTTCAACGAAGCGATGGGCGCGCATGGCATCCCATGCCCCCACCAGATAGCCCAGATAGTTCATTGCCGCCACCAGCCCCGCACTGGTAAGCGTGAGTTGCCCGGCGGCTATCATCAGCGGCACCTGAGGCGTGAAGGCGAAGCGCCCTATCCCCATCGCCACGACCAGAACAACAAATCCGCTGAGCGCGATACGCAGCGCCATGATCGCTCCAATTGTTAAAGAAAAGTAAATTTATGATGCAACATCTCGCCGTCCTGCGAAAGTGAAAGTTGCTCACAGGTCAATGAAAACTCTGTATTATGCGTTTTATGAATCGTCTTACCTTTAAGGAGCCCTGCATGGAACTGCTCGAAGAGCATCGTTGTTTTGAAGGTCGACAGCAGCGCTGGCGGCACGACTCCACCACGCTGAATTGTGCTATGACGTTCAGCATTTTCCTGCCCCCTGCGGACAATCCACCGGTGCTGTACTGGCTTTCAGGCCTGACCTGCAACGACGAAAACTTCACCACCAAAGCGGGTGCCCAGCGTATTGCCGCCGAACTGGGCATTGCGCTGGTGATGCCAGATACCAGCCCGCGTGGCGATGACGTGGCCGACGATGCCGGATACGATTTGGGTAAAGGCGCCGGGTTCTATCTCAACGCCACGGAACAACCGTGGGCGAGCCATTACCGCATGTATGACTACATTCGCGATGAACTGCCTGCCCTGGTGCACTCTCAGTTCGCGGTCAGCGAGCGCTGCGCGATAAGCGGACATTCGATGGGTGGCCACGGGGCGTTGATCATGGCGCTGAAAAATCCGGGGAAATACACCAGCGTGTCCGCATTTGCGCCGATTGTGAACCCAACGCAGGTGCCGTGGGGGCAAAAAGCCTTTACGCACTATCTGGGTGAAGAAGCAGAAAAATGGCAGGAATGGGACAGCTGCGCGTTGATGCTGACGAGCGACTCGGTGAATGCGATCCCGATGCTTATCGATCAGGGCGATGCGGATCAGTTCCTCGCCGGACAGCTACAGCCTGCGGTGCTGGCGGAAGCCGCGCGCCAGAAGGACTGGCCGCTAACGCTGCGCATTCAGTCGGGATACGACCACAGCTATTACTTCATGGCGTCCTTTATTGAGGATCATCTCCGCTTCCATGCGGAGCATCTGTTCAGATAAGTTCCGCCTTTTGCCCGGTAGCGCCTCCTGCCTACCGGGTCTTCCCCTCCCCCTCTTTACATACTTCTATCCGCTTGAATCCAGCCTGATTTCTGTCGCCGACACCCAAACACAAATGATTTCAATTATCATTTGTGTTTACAATTCTACATTCTTTTGTACAATTCCAGGCTCTTCTCCATCTCAAAGAGTTCTTACAAGACAAAAACATACAGTTCTCAGGGTTATCCCGATGGAGTTTTATTCATTTTTATACGGAATGTACAAATGACAATACCGCGCATTAAGCTCCTGGCCGTCGCCATTGGCGCTGCCACATGTTCCCCCTTCGTTCACGCAGCCGATCAGGACACCGTTGTCGTCACCGCGACGGGTTTTGAACAAAAGATCCAGAATGCCCCCGCCTCCATCTCTGTGATTTCAAAACAGCAGATTGAAGATAAAGCCTACCGTGATGTTACCGATGCCCTGAGAGACGTCCCGGGCGTTGTCGTCACTGGCGGCGGGAGCAGCAGTGATATCAGTATTCGCGGCATGGCCTCTCAGTACACCCTGTTCCTGGTGAACGGCAAACGCGTCAGTACGCGAAGCACCCGCCCCAACAGCGACAACTCGGGTATTGAACAAGGCTGGCTGCCGCCGCTGGAGTCCATTGAGCGCATCGAGGTCATCCGCGGCCCGATGTCCTCGCTTTACGGCTCCGATGCTATGGGTGGCGTAATTAACGTCATTACCAAAAAAGTCTCGAACACTAAAGCCTGGACCGGTTCGTTGCATGGCGATGCGACCTTCCAGGAAAACAATGATTCCGGCGATATCTTCCAGACCAACGCCTACGCTTCTGGTCCCCTGATCGACGGACTGCTGGGCGCAAAAGTGACGGGGCTGTTGTCACGCCGCGCAGAAGATAAAATCGTGAACGGCTATAACGAGCAGAAAATGCGTAACGGTGGCATTACGCTGAACTTCACGCCGGACGAGAAGAACGATTTCGACCTCGACTTTGCTCGCGAGCTTCAGGACAGAAACAGCACCCCGGGGATGTCGAAAGCGGCTGAAACCTGCCGGGGAACAACCTGTACGCCAAATACCAAAAGCGACTCGCGCTATGAGCACACGACCTACTCCTTAACGCACAGCGGGTATTACGACGACTTCAATACCACCAGCTATATCCAGCAGGAAGAGACCAATAATCCAGGTCGCAAAATGCGCTCCTATAACACCACCTTCAACAACCAGAACCAGATTTTCCTCGGCGATCATACGTTGACCCTCGGCGGGCAGTATCGTTATGAGAAACTGCGCGACAAGGGTAATCAGCTGGAAGCTGCTGACGGACTGAACAAACTGACGCGCTGGAGCTGGGCCCTGTTTGCCGAAGATGAATGGGCAATGACGGAAAGCTTTACGTTGACCGGCGGTCTGCGTATGGACAAAGACCAAAACTACGGTACTAACTGGACGCCGCGCGGTTACGGCGTATGGCACCTGGCCGATCAGTGGACGTTAAAAGGCGGGGTTTCGGCTGGCTATCGTGCGCCGGATCTGCGTCAGTCGTCTGCCAGCTGGGGCCAGGTAACGGGTGGCGGCCGTCTTGACGGTATCATCGTTGGCAACCCGGATCTGAAACCAGAGAAGAGCCTGAGCGAAGAGCTCGCCCTGCTCTGGGATAACAACGATAACCTGAATGCCGGCGTGACGCTGTTTAATACCGACTTCAAGGACAAAATTACGGAAGTTCGCCGCTGTAACAGCAGCGCCGATCCCGCCTGTACGATTGGCGATCACAGCTATGATTTCGTCAGCGATCGCGTCAACGTGGACAAAGCCAACATGCGCGGTGTGGAGTCCTCCTTCGGGTGGAAAATCACGCGCGATGTGAACTGGACTGCAAACTACACCTATACGGAGTCTGAGCAGAAGAGCGGCCAGTTCTCCGGCAAGCCACTGAACAAAATGCCGAAACACATGTTCAACACCACCCTGGACTGGCAGGCGACGCCCGACGTCGGATTCTGGAGCCGTCTGAACCTGCGCGGTAAAACGTCTGAGTACCTGAGCCGCACGTCAATGTCCCAGGGTACGCCGTCCTACACTCAGGTTGATGTCGGTATGCGCTACAACGCCAACAAAAACCTGCTGGTTACTGCCGGTGTGTATAACGTGCTCGATAAGCAGATTGATTACGATACGTATGACACCGTGCTGGATGGCCGTCGCTATACCGTCGGCATGACCTACAGCTTCTGATCTGCCCATAAAAAAGCCCGCTCAACTGAGCGGGCTAAAAGGGAGGAAGTGCGGTTATTGTTTAAATCGTTCCGGGAAATCCATTTCACTGTAGCGAACGAAGCGTGTTCCTTTCGTCAGTTTGTAGCCAAACCAGATGATCAGGAACAGCGGAATGCCAATATAGGTGGCCGTGACGGCACCCCAGTCAATGGTGTCCGCAAGGAAGGCCTCATAGTTCTGACCCAGGGTAATAATCAGGCACAGAACGAAGGCGAAGATCGGCCCCAGCGGGAAGAACCCTGACCGGTACGGCAGATTATTGAGATCATGCCCCTGCTTGACGTACCCGCGACGGAAACGGTAGTGGCTGATGGCAATGCCCAGCCAGGCAATAAAGCCCGTCATACCAGAGGTGTTAAGCAGCCACAGGTAGACCGTCTGATTGCCGAACATGGAGGTCAGGAAACAGAGACCCGCAATCACCGTGGTCGCATACAGCGCGTTGCGCGGCACGCCACCGCGAGACAGTTTCGAGAAAATACGCGGCGCTTTACCGTCGCAGGCCAGGGTGTAGAGCATGCGGGTGGAGGCGTACATCCCGGAGTTACCCGCAGACAGTACCGCCGTCAGGATCACCGCGTTCATCACCGCCGCGGCAGAGAGCAGACCCGCGTGCTGGAAGACCAGCGTGAACGGGCTGACGCTGATGTCTTTCACATCGTTACGCAGCAGGCTTGGGTCGGTATACGGAATGATCAGGCTGATAATCAGGATCGCGAACACATAAAACAGCAGGATACGCCAGAACACCTGACGCACCGCGCGCGGAATGTTCTTCTCCGGGTTTTCGGATTCACCGGCCGCGATACCAATCAGCTCGGTCCCCTGGAAGGAGAAGCCGACAATCATCGCCACGCCAATCATCGCCGAGAAGCCCCCGGCAAACGGCGCATCGCCTATTGTCCAGTTACGCCAGCCCGCCGGTTCAGCCCCTTTGAAAATACCAACGATCATCGCCACACCGACGACGATAAAGATGATGACGGTTGCCACTTTAATCAAAGAGAACCAGTATTCCGCTTCGCCAAAGCCGCGCACGGAGATGTAGTTCAGCAGGAAGATGACCGCCAGGAACAGGGCGCTCCAGATCCAGCCTGGCGTGTCCGGGAACCACCAGGTCATTACCAGCTGTGCGGCGACGAGGTCAACGGCGATGGTCACCGCCCAGTTGTACCAGTAGTTCCAGCCCAGCGCGAAGCCGAAGCCTTCCTCAACGTATTTTTGTCCGTAGGTCGAAAACGAACCAGACACCGGCATGTATGCCGCCAGTTCGCCCAGGCTGGTCATCAGGAAGTAGACCATCAGGCCAATCAGGATATAAGAGAATAATGCCCCACCCGGGCCGGCTGCCGAAATTGTTGCGCCAGAGGCAACGAAAAGACCCGTACCGATGGAGCCGCCAATGGCGATCATCGTCAGGTGACGCGCCTTAAGTGCGCGACGTAGCGCGGGCGCTTCTGTGGTTTTAGTTTCTGAAACCATGTGAAAATGCTGTCCATTCAATAAATGAGGCGCGATTGTAGCAGACGATCTGCGTTGCTTCCGGCAGAAATGCTCAGTTATAAGAGAGCTTCATGACTCGGTCAGGATTATAAGTAAAGCATAAAAATGTGGGGTGATAAGCGCACATAGCCCCGGTAAGCGAAGCGCCACCGGGGAACGTTAAATGGCGCAGTAGCGCAGAAAACGCTGGAGTGAGCTGGAAAGGTGTTTCTGACGATGATGGATGCACCACAGCGTGCGCACCAGCTTCGGCAGCGGAACGGGGATCTCAACCAGAGAGCCGGTTTCCAGCTGTTCGGCAATCACCCGTCGGGAAAGACAGCTAATGCCCAGGCCATGACGCACCGCATGCTTAATCGCCTCGGAGTTACCTAACTCCATCCCTAACTGGAACTGCGGCAGATGGGACAGCAGCAGATAATCGACAATCTCACGCGTGCCGGAGCCCTGCTCTCGCAGGATCCACTGCGCCTGCGCCAGACGCTCCAGCGTCACCTCGCCCTGAAGTAAAGAAGAGGCCGGGGAGGCAAACACCACCAGCTCATCCTCCAGCCAGGGTTCCGCAATGATATCCACGTTGTGGCACGGCCCTTCGATAAGCCCGATGTCCACGCGGAAATCGATCACCGCGTTAATCACGTCCTGGCTGTTGCCGACGCTCATTTCCAGCGGCAGGGTCGGAAAATCCCGGCGGTAGCGGGCAATCACTTCCGGCAGGATGTAGTTACCGATCGTGCTGCTGGCGTAGACGCGAATAGCGCCGTTGTCCTCGCGGAACAGCTGTTCGATCTCCGTTGCCTGCTCCAGCAAGGCCAGGGCACGCGGGTACAGCAGGCGGCCATGCTCGTTCACCACCAGCCGCTTTCCTACCCTGTCGAAAAGCTGAACGCCCAGTTGCCCTTCAAGATCGGTCAAGGCCGCGCTAACGGCGGACTGCGAGAGCGCCAGCATTTGTGACGCCTGGGTTGTCGAGCCGCTTTTCAGCACTTCGGCAAAAACTTCCAGCTGACGCAATGTAATGTGCATGGTTGCTTACCACTTATAAAGATTGATTATAAATATATAATCAATTTTATTTTTAAGCCAGAGCGCCGTAACCTTTAGCCAGACAAAGGAGAAGGTTATGTCAGAAATCACCTTACAACATCATCGTACAGTGTGGCACTTCGTGCCGGGTCTCGCGCTCAGCGCCGTGGTTACCGGCGTGGCCTTATGGGGCGGGAGTATACCGGCGGTTGCCGGCGCAGGGTTCAGCGCCCTGACGCTGGCCATTCTGCTCGGCATGGTGGTCGGGAACACCGTTTATCCACACATCTGGAAATCCTGCGACGGCGGCGTGATTTTCGCCAAGCAGCATTTATTACGTCTCGGGATCATCCTTTATGGCTTCCGTCTCACCTTTTCGCAGATTGCGGATGTGGGTGTCAGCGGGATTGCCATTGACGTCCTGACCCTTTCGAGCACCTTTTTACTGGCGTGCTTTATCGGTCAGAAGATCTTTGGGCTGGACAAACAGACCAGCTGGCTGATCGGTGCGGGTAGCAGCATCTGCGGCGCGGCGGCGGTACTGGCAACAGAACCCGTCGTTAAAGCCGAAGCCAGTAAAGTCACGGTTGCCGTCGCGACGGTAGTTATCTTCGGTACGCTGGCGATCTTCCTGTATCCGGCCATGTATCCGCTGGTGGCGCACTGGTTTAGTCCGGAAACCTACGGCATTTATATCGGCTCCACCATGCACGAAGTGGCGCAGGTGGTGGCGGCTGGTCACGCCATTAACCCGGAAGCGGAAAACGCGGCGGTCATCGCCAAAATGCTGCGCGTGATGATGCTGGCCCCGTTCCTGCTTTTCCTCGCGGCGAGGGTTAAACAGCTTGCTCCGGCAGGCGGCAGCGAGAAAAGCAAAATCACCATTCCGTGGTTTGCGATCCTGTTCATCGTGGTCGCTGTCTTCAACTCTTTCCACCTGCTGCCAAAAGCGATGGTGGATATGCTGGTGACGCTGGATACGGTCCTGCTGGCGATGGCGATGGCGGCGCTGGGCGTCACCACACACGTCAGCGCGCTGAAAAAAGCCGGCGCGAAACCGCTGCTGATGGCGCTGGTGCTGTTCATCTGGCTAATCGTTGGCGGTGGTGCGATTAACCTTGCGGTACACAGCCTGTTGGCATAAACCATCTCGTTCTTCTCCTGTTAACCCGCTATCATAGGCATTTCGGGTTAACAGGAGTCTTTTTATGAAATATGTTGGAGCGCACGTCAGCGCTGCCGGTGGCCTTGCGAATGCCGCCATTCGCGCCGCCGAAATCGAGGCGACCGCTTTCGCCCTGTTCACCAAAAACCAGCGCCAGTGGCGCGCCGCAGCGCTCACCGCTGAAGTGATTGATGATTTCAAAGCCGCCTGTGAGAAATACCACTATGGGCCTGGCCAAATCCTTCCCCACGACAGCTACCTCATTAACCTCGGTCACCCGGTTGCCGAGGCGCTGGAAAAATCCCGCGAAGCGTTCCTGGATGAGGTTCAGCGCTGTGAACAGCTGGGGCTGACGCTGCTGAACTTCCATCCCGGCAGCCATCTGATGCAGATTGACGAAGACGCCTGTCTGGCGCGCATCGCCGAGTCCATCAACATGACGCTGGATAAAACCCAGGGCGTGACGGCGGTGATTGAGAATACCGCCGGTCAGGGCAGCAACCTCGGCTTTAAGTTTGAGCATCTGGCGGCGATCATCGACGGCGTGGAAGATAAATCCCGCGTGGGGGTGTGCATCGATACCTGTCACGCCTTTGCCGCCGGCTATGACCTGCGCACAACCGAGGCCACGAAAAATACCTTCGAGGAGTTCGAGCGTATTGTCGGTTTTAAATACCTTCGCGGTATGCACTTAAACGATGCGAAAAGCGCGTTCGGCAGCCGCGTTGACCGCCACCACAGCCTGGGCGAAGGCAACATCGGCCATGATGCGTTCCGCTTTATCATGCAGGACGCCCGCTTCGACGGTATTCCGATGGTGCTCGAAACCATTAACCCGGATGTCTGGGCGGAAGAGATTGCCTGGCTGAAGGCGCAGCAAACCGCTGAACAGGCGGCATAAAAAAAGCCGGGCTGCTTACGCACCCGGCTTTTTTTGTAGGTCGGGTAAGGCGAAGCCGCCACCCGACACCTCTTTTAGGCTGCTTTTGCGACCACTTCCGCTTCCGGGCGCTTCAGCACCGCGTAAGACAGGCCTGCCACCAGCGTACCGGCAACAATCGCCAGCAGATAACCCAGCACCGGCGTGATGGCGCCAGGGATGAGCAGGACGAACAGACCGCCGTGCGGCGCCATCAGTTTCGCACCTACCGCCATGGAGATAGCCCCCGTCACCGCACCACCCACGATACAGCACGGCAGAACACGCATTGGATCGCGTGCCGCAAACGGGATTGCGCCTTCGGTGATGAAGCACAGGCCCAGTACCAGCGCCGCTTTACCGCCTTCCTGCTGCGCTTTATCGAACTTACGGCGGGCAATAATCGTCGCCAGACCGAGCGCCAGCGGAGGCACCATACCGGCCGCCATGATCGCCGCCATCGGCGCGTAGGTCTGGGTACTCAGCAGGCCAACGCCAAACGCATATGCCGCTTTGTTCACCGGACCACCCATGTCGGTACACATCATACCGCCGAGGATTGCGCCCAGCAGCACCGCGTTCGCCGTCCCCATGGTTTGCAGCCAGTGGGTCAGACCTTCCAGAATGCCCGCGACCGGCTTACCAATCAGGTAAATCATCGCCAGACCGACCACCAGGCTGGAAATCAGCGGGATGATCAGGATAGGTTTCAGCGCCTCCATACTCTGCGGTAGCTTCAGCTTCGAGCTGATCAGCTTCGCCACATAACCGGCGAGGAAACCGGCAATGATACCGCCGATAAAGCCAGAACCGGTGCTCACGGCGAGCATACCGCCGATAAGACCCGGCGTCAGACCCGGACGGTCAGCAATGGAGAAGGCGATAAAGCCCGCCAGCACCGGCACCATCAACGCAAACGCGGAGCCGCCGCCAATCTGCATCAACGCGGCCGCCAGTGTGCCCGGCTCTTTAAACGCCTCGATACCAAAGGCGAAGGAGAGCGCAATACACAGGCCGCCCGCCACCACCATCGGCAGCATGTAGGACACGCCGGTCAGCAGGTGACGATACGCGCCCGCAGACTCTTTTTTCCCTTCGGTCGCAGTTTTAGCCGCACCGGTTGCCTGATACGGTTTGGCTTCTGCCAGCGCCTTATCAAATTCCTGCGCGGTCTTCTTCAGCGCCAGGCCGGTAGAGGTACGGTACATCGGCTTGCCGGCAAACTTCGCCAGATCCACTTCGATATCCGCCGCCACAATCACCAGATCGGCTTCCGCCACCTCTTCCGGCGTGATGGCATTGCCCGCACCAACAGAGCCGCGGGTTTCAACCTTCACCCACCAGCCACGTTTTTTCGCTTCGGTTTCAATGGCTTCAGCCGCCATAAAGGTGTGCGCCACACCTGTCGGGCAGGCCGTTACCGCAACAATGCGTTTCGGCCCAGCGGCGGCAACCGGCGCCGCCTCAACAGGTGCGCTGTAAACCGTCGCATGACCTTTTGCTTCGCTCAGAAACAGTTCAGGGTGTGCCACCGCGCGATTAATATCACCCAGCCACACTTTTTTGCCGTTCAGGGCGCTGTCAGCGGGGATTTTGTCGCCCAGAACAATCGCCATTTCAGCATCACCCGGGTTATCAATGATATCCAGATGCGCTTTTTGTGCCGCCGCGCCCAGCAGGGTCTTCGCCATATAGGCACGAGCCTGTCCGAGACCGGAGTCAATGATCAGCAGCGTTTTCATTATTCCTCTCCTGCTGTTAGTTAAAAGGTTTTAAGTCAACGCGCGCCATCATCGCGGCTAACTGGGTACGATCGGTAATACCGACATTGCTCTGGCTCACGGCCAGGGCCGCAACGGCGGTAGCAAGACGTAAGGTATGTTCACTGGATTCGCGCATCAGCAGACCGTAGATCAGGCCGCCAACCATCGAATCCCCGGCACCCACGGTGCTGACCACCTCCATTGAAGGCGGTTTGGCAATCCATTCCCCGGAGGCGTTCACCCACAGGGCACCTTCTGCACCCAACGAAATCACCACGTGAGCGATACCCTGCTCGCGCAGCGCATGGGCAGCGTCAATCACATCCTTTAATTCTGGCAGCTTACGGCCCGCCCAGATCTCCAGTTCGCGGCGGTTAGGCTTAACCAGCCATGGCGAGGCTTTCAGACCGGCGACCAGCGCGTCGCGGCTGCTGTCGAAAATAATGCACGGGCACTGGCTGCGCAGGCGCGTCATCCAGTCGGTGAACGCTTCCGGGCTGACGCCGGACGGCAGACTGCCGCTGACGCACACCATGTCAAACTGGCCCAGCCAGCTCAGGGAATCGGCAACAAAGCGCTCCCAGTCAGCCGGGGTCACTTCGAAGCCGGAGAAGTTCAGATCGGTCACTTCACCGTCTTTCTCGGTCAGCTTAACGTTGATGCGGGTACGGCCCTGCACAACCTGAAAACGGTTAGCGATGCCCAGTTCACTGAACAACTGCTGAAAACCATCCTGGTTGTCTTTACCGAGGAAGCCGCCTACGGTGACGTCGATGCCGAGATCTTTCAGCACCTTCGCCACGTTAATCCCTTTTCCTGCGGCATGCAGGCCGGTCGTCCGCACCAGGTTGACTTCGCCACGCTCAATTTCCGGGCAGAAACCCACCAGATCGTAAGCCGGGTTCAGCGTAATGGTCGCAACACGTCTGCTCATTATGCGCCCTCCCCCAGACCGGCCGCGATGGCGTCGCCAATCGCTTTCAGCGCCTGTTCAGCATCCGCGCCCTGCGCGGTAAAGCGCAGACGATGGCCTTTCTTCACGCCCAGCGCGACAACTTTCATCAGGCTGCGCCCGTTGGCTGGTTTACCCGAACCGTCCAGATTGGTCACGGTGATCTCACTTTCAAATTGTTTAATGGTATTCACCAGCATGGTGCCCGGACGGGCATGCAGGCCGTGTTCGTTACGCACCACGTACTCTGCGCTCAGCAGGTCATCCGTCAGCGCATCGTCGCTGGTCAGCAGGGCCAGCACCGTCGCCGCGTCTGCGTTCAGCAGTTTTTCAGCTTTATTGTTCAGCAGCAGATCGCCCAGACGCTTCAGCACGGATACCGGCTGATCGTCCGCCATGGCGACCGTTACCAGCATCGCGGCGCGTTCGCCGTCTGTCTCAAAGGCAACCGCAGCACGGCTGACCGCGATAGCGCTACGCAGGTTGCCTTCAGCACTGTCGTTCAGCCAGATGCCCTGACCCAGGTTTAATGGCTTATCATTGATGGCGCGCGTCACAAAAGTGGTATCTGCCGCTCCCACTTCTTTCAGGCGGGCCGCGTTCAGCGCCTGGAGCGTCAGCAAATCGGACGCAACGACGTCCAGCGTCAGGGTTTCATTATCCAGCTTCAGCGCTTCGCTCTGTTTTTCGCCCATCAGCAGGGCACGCAGCTCTTCAGCAGTGGTGGCGGATTTAAGCTGTTCCGCGACGGCATCATCACTCAGCACGTGCGTCAGCTGACGCAGCAGGCCCAGGTGTTCGTCACCGCTGGCCGCGATGCCGATCGCCACATAAGCCACCTGACCCTCGCCCCACAGCACGCCCTGCGGGAACTGGAAGACCTGCACGCCGGTTTTCAGCACCTGATCGCGGGTGTCCGTGGTGCCGTGCGGAATTGCAATACCGTTACCGAGGAAGGTGGAGGTCTGCTGTTCACGCGCCAGCATGCCGTTGACGTAGCCGTCAGCCACGTTGCCAGCCTGCACGAGCGCAGCGGCGACCTGGCGAATAGCCTCTTCTTTATTCCCGGCCTGTTCGCCCGGGTGAATATCCTGAACAGATAACTGGAACATGATTCTCCTCTCCTGCTGAAATTGAATCGTTTCAGCTTAACTGAGAAACCAGGCGCTAACCTGCTTCGTCAGGACAGGCAAGATAGCGCTGAAACGTTTCAAGAAGTCTTGTCTTTTCTACAAAAGGTTGCAAGAAAAGTTACATTTCTTGTTGCAGAATTTAGAAGTGCAGCACATTTCTTCTTCAGTCGGGAGGTTTTTGCTGATGTTCAGCAAACAGGTTCAGCACGCTTCAGCGAAACGGCGATAAACTGAAATGCTATTTTGATTTATTGTGGCAATCTTGATTTTGCCCTCTGTTTATTTAATGACAGGCGGCGTAAACTCCGCCTCTCTCTGTTACTCGCAAAGACTGAACATGCATAACACCCCCGCTGCCGCCTCACCAAAGCCTTTTGATTTGACGTCAACGGCGTTTTTGATCGTTGCTTTTCTCACCGGTATTGCCGGTGCGTTACAAACGCCTACGCTGAGCCTGTTTCTGACCAACGAAGTTCACGCCCGCCCGGCGATGGTTGGCTTCTTCTTCACCGGGAGCGCCATCATCGGCATTTTCGTCAGCCAGTTTCTAGCCGGGCGTTCAGACCGCAAAGGCGATCGCAAAAGCCTGATCGTTTTTTGCTGCCTGCTCGGGGTGTTTGCCTGCCTGCTGTTTGCCTGGAACCGTAACTACTTCATTCTGCTGTTCGTGGGCGTCTTCCTGAGCAGTTTCGGCTCGACCGCCAACTCGCAGATGTTCGCCCTTGCCCGCGAGCATGCCGACCGCACCGGGCGAGAAGCGGTGATGTTCAGCTCGATACTGCGCGCGCAGGTGTCGCTGGCCTGGGTGGTTGGCCCCCCGCTCGCCTACGCGCTGGCGATGGGTTTTGGCTTTACGGTGATGTACCTCAGCGCAGCCGTGGCCTTCGTGGTATGCGGCGCAATGGTCTGGTTCTTTCTGCCCTCCATGCGCAAAGAGCCGAAAGTGGCGACCGGTACGCTGGAAGCTCCGCGACGTAACCGGCGCGACGCGCTGCTGTTATTCATTATCTGTACGCTAATGTGGGGAACCAACAGCCTCTATATCATTAATATGCCGCTGTTTATTATTGATGAGTTGCATCTGCCGGAGAAGCTGGCCGGGATCATGATGGGAACCGCCGCGGGGCTTGAGATCCCCACCATGCTGATTGCGGGCTATTACGCGAAGCGCTTCGGCAAGCGCTTTTTGATGCGCGTCGCCGCCGTAGCCGGGCTGCTGTTTTATGTCGGTATGCTGACGGTTCATACGCCAGCCCTGCTTCTTGCTTTACAGCTGCTGAACGCCATTTACATCGGTATCCTGGCCGGTATCGGCATGCTCTACTTCCAGGATCTGATGCCGGGTCAGGCAGGCTCTGCCACCACCCTTTATACTAATACCACCCGCGTGGGCTGGATTATTGCAGGCTCACTGGCGGGCGTTGTGGCTGAAATCTGGAACTATCATACGGTGTTCTGGATTGCGCTGGTGATGTGCGTCCTGACGCTGAGCTGCCTGACGCGAATCAAAGATGTTTAAGGCGCGGTGAGCGCTTCCAGCTCAAGCAGATAAGTGATGGCCTGCTGGCGCGTACTGCCGCACATTTCGGCGGTTGGCTGGAGCCCGGAGCACACCTTCGGGCGCAGGGGCGAGCCAAAGATCATGCACAGGTTAGTGTCAGAGAGCTGAACGCAGCGGGTATTGGCAGGCTTGCCCTCCGGCATGCCTGGAATGGGGCTTGAGATGGACGGTGCGGTACAGCACGCGCCACAGTCGGAACGACAATCCATACATGCTCTCTGTTGGTGGCAGATGCCCGCGCAGTCGGGCATTGCGCGCACAGTAACACCTTTTATGTATTGATAGCAAAACCCACGAATTCCGCTTGCCTGAAAGGCCGCGCGCGAGTAATTTGGCGCGATATTTTTTACCTCCCGTAAACAGGATTACTGCAATGCCAAGAGCGAACGAAATTAAGAAAGGTATGGTACTGAATTACAACGGCAAACTGCTGATTGTGAAAGATATCGACATTCAGGCACCCAGCGCCCGCGGCGCAGCAACGCTGTACAAAATGCGTTTCTCCGATGTCCGCACCGGCCTGAAAGTGGAAGAACGTTTTAAAGGCGACGATATCGTCGATACCGTGACCCTGACCCGTCGCTACGTTGATTTCTCCTACATCGACGGCAACGAATACGTGTTCATGGATAAAGAAGATTACACCCCGTATATCTTCACCAAAGATCAGATCGAAGAAGAGCTGCTGTTTATTCCTGAAGGTGGGATGCCGGACATGCAGGTGCTGACCTGGGATGGCGTGCTGCTGGCGCTGGAGCTGCCTCAGACCGTTGATCTGGAAATCGTTGAAACGGCGCCGGGCATCAAAGGCGCGTCTGCAAGTGCGCGTAACAAACCGGCTACCCTGACTACCGGTCTGGTCGTACAGGTGCCAGAGTATCTGTCAGCGGGCGAGAAAATCCGTATCCATATCGAAGAAAAACGCTATATGGGTCGTGCTGACTGATTGCGGCGTTTGCCGGGTGGCGGCTGCGCCTTACCCGGCCTACAAAAACACAAAAACCGGCCTCAGAGCCGGTTTTTCGTAGGCCCGGTAAGCGTAGCGCCACCGGGCGATCAGGCTTAAAGAAGTTCAGGATACTTCGTCATTTTCAGCGCCAGCTCGATACCGCGCACTTCCGCCATCCCTTTCAGACGGCCAATCGCCGAATACCCTGGATTCGTTTTCTTGCGCAGATCGTCCAGCATCTGGTGCCCGTGATCCGGACGGAACGGGATTGGACGCACATCCCCCGCCTGCTTACGACGTACCTCTTCAGAGAGAATGGCA
This sequence comes from Enterobacter cloacae complex sp. S1, assembly GCF_014930525.1. NCBI lineage: Bacteria > Pseudomonadati > Pseudomonadota > Gammaproteobacteria > Enterobacterales > Enterobacteriaceae > Enterobacter > Enterobacter cloacae complex sp. S1. Next base: position 136,457 of record NZ_JADBRE010000009.1, on the reverse strand, counting down.
TCCACCACCGCAACCATGTTCACGTCGCCGCCAAGATGGGCTGCTTCGTGGAAGGTTTTCGGGTTCTCTTCACGGCAGGTTGCACGCAGGTGGGTGAAATGAATGCGATCGCCGAAGGTTTCGATCATCCGCACCAGATCGTTATCCGCCCGCACGCCATACGAGCCCGTACACATGGTAAAGCCGTTGTAGATGCTGTCCACCGTCTCTTTCAGCCACTGCATATCTTCAATGGTCGACACGATACGCGGCAGGCCAAGAATAGGACGCGGTGGATCGTCCGGATGAACCGCCAGCCGCACGCCGACTTCTTCTGCCACCGGAACAATAGCGCGCAGGAAGTGCGCCATGTTTTCACGCAGCTGGTTTTTATCGATATCGCCATATTCCGCCAGGCGCGCGCGGAACTGATCGAGGGTATAACCCTCTTCCGCACCGGGCAGGCCCGCGATGATATTGCGAACCAGCTTCTCAATGTCCGCTTCACCGGCGGCATTGAACCACGCCAGCGCCTGCTGCTGCTCTTCGGCGGTGTAGTCTGCTTCCGCCCCCGGACGCTTCAGAATGTGCAGTTCGAAAGCCGCAAAAGCGATTTGATCGAAACGCAGCGCCTTCGAACCATCGGCCATTTCATATTCCAGGTCGGTACGCGTCCAGTCCAGGATCGGCATAAAGTTGTAGCAGACGGTATCAATACCACAGGCTGCCAGGTTACGAATGCTCTGCTGATAATTCGCAATCCAGGTATCACACTCACCGGAGTGGGTTTTGATATCTTCGTGAACCGGAATACTTTCCACAACAGACCAGGTTAACCCCTTCTCTGCCAGCTGAGCCTGACGCTTTTGGATTTCCTCCACCGGCCACACCTGACCGTTCGGAATATGATGCAGCGCCGTGACCACACCCGTTGCGCCAGCCTGACGCACATCATCAAGAGAAACCGGATCGTTCGGCCCGTACCAACGCCAGGTTTGTTCCATTGCCCCACCCTCTCAAGTTGTTATACCAATATGTGTTACCTCAATGACGACTACCATACATGTTTAATCGAAGTGGTCAATACAGCACGCGGCATTGATTGATCAAACTCACATAACAGGGATATTTACGGCTTACCAATTTAATTTGTTGTCATATAACTTTACACTGGCATTGTTAATTAATGGTTAATCAGGTGTGTATTACATGAAGACTATTGCCTCCACCGCGCTTCCTGCTCATGTCCAGCAGCCCCGCTACGATCGCGAGCAGTTACGCTCCCGCATCGTCCATTTCGGTTTTGGCGCGTTCCACCGGGCGCATCAGGCGTTGTTAACAAACCGGGTACTGAATGCCAAAGGAGGCGACTGGGGAATTTGTGAGATTAGCCTCTTTAGCGGCGATGTCCTTATGGGCCAGCTCCGGGCGCAGGATCATCTGTTTACCGTGCTGGAGAAAGGTGCCGAAGGCAATCAGCCCATTATTATCGGTGCGGTAAAAGAGTGCCTGAACGCCAAACTCGACTCGCTGGCAGCCATTATTGAGAAATTCTGCGAACCGCAGGTGGCAATTGTCTCCCTCACCATTACCGAAAAAGGCTACTGTATCGATCCGGCGACGGGAAAACTGGATATGCGCAACAGCCGCATCCTGCACGATCTTGAGCACCCGTCTGAGCCGCATTCCGCGCCGGGTATTCTGGTTGAAGCCCTTCATCGCCGCCGCGAGCGGGGCCTGCCGGCGTTTACCGTGCTCTCCTGCGACAATATTCCCGACAACGGCCATGTGGTGAAAAACGCCGTTCTTGGCATGGCCGGAAAGCGTTCCGCAGAGCTGGCCGCATGGATCGAGGCGCACGTGAGCTTCCCTGGTACCATGGTCGACCGAATCGTGCCCGCCGCCACCGACGCCTCACTCGCGGAAATCACCCAGGAACTTGGCGTTGAAGATCCCTGCGCCATCTGCTGTGAACCGTTCATTCAGTGGGTAGTGGAAGATAACTTTGTCGCCGGGCGTCCGGAGTGGGAGGTGGCAGGCGTACAGATGGTTGAGGATGTCCTGCCCTGGGAGCAGATGAAGCTGCGGATGCTGAACGGCAGCCACTCCTTCCTCGCGTATCTGGGCTACCTTGCCGGCTACGCGCACATAAATGAATGTATGCAGGACGACAGTTTCCGCGAGGCGGCCCGCAGGCTGATGCTGAATGAGCAGGCCCCTACGCTGCGCATCACCAACGTTGATCTGACAGCCTATGCTGACAGCCTGCTTGACCGCTTCGCCAACCCGGCCCTACAGCATCGTACATGGCAAATCGCCATGGACGGCAGCCAGAAGCTGCCTCAGCGCATGCTGGATGGGATCCGCATGCATCTTGAGCGTAACACCGCCTGGCCATTACTGGCGCTGGGGGTGGCGGGCTGGATGCGCTACGTCAGCGGTACGGACGAACAGGGCAACGCCATTGACGTACGCGATCCGCTGAGCGACAAGTTTCAGGCCATTGTCGCTACCAGCAGCGACGCAGAACGCGTTAGCGCCCTGCTGACGCTAAATGAAATCTTTGGCGACGACCTGCCGCAAAACCCTGTCTTTGTCGAGGCAATCACCAGCGCGTACCAGCGCCTCGTCCGGCTCGGCGCGCGCCAGGCCGTTATCGAAACGTTAAAAATTTAGCGATTATTGCGTTTAAGGCGAACGGTTTTGTGCTCCGTTCGCCCTCCCTCTTCTCAATGCCCGATTTTTTCGTCAGGATGATAGATAGTTGTTACTACATCACAATTATTTATCGGAGCGCACGTGACCAAAACCAACCTGATCACCGGTTTTCTCGGCAGCGGTAAAACTACGTCCATTCTGCATTTGCTGGCCAATAAAGACCCGGCGGAAAAGTGGGCCGTGCTGGTCAACGAATTTGGCGAAGTGGGGATCGACGGCGCGTTGCTCGCCGACAGCGGCGCGATGGTGAAAGAGATCCCGGGCGGGTGTATGTGCTGCGTGAATGGTCTGCCGATGCAGGTCGGGCTGAATACGCTGCTGCGTCAGGGCAAGCCGGACCGTCTGCTGATTGAGCCCACCGGGCTGGGGCATCCTAAGCAAATCCTTGATTTACTGACCGCCCCGGTATACGAGCCGTGGCTTGAGCTGCGTGCGACGCATTGCCTGCTCGACCCCCGCCAGCTGCTGGATGAAAAAGCGATCAATAATGACAATTTCCGCGACCAGCTCGCCTCGGCAGATATTATCGTGGCGAATAAATCCGATCGCGCGACGGCTGAGAGTCAGGCCGCGTTCCAGTCCTGGTGGCAGCAGGCTGGCGGTGGACGTCAGTATGTGCAGACGACCCTGGGCAACATTGATGGCGCCCTGCTCGACCTTCCCCGCCTCAACCAGACGCAACTGCCTGCCAGCGCTGAGCATTCGCATAGCCACGGCGCGAAGCAAGGCCTGGCTGCACTGAGCCTGCCGGAGCATCAGCGCTGGCGTCGCAACCTGAACAGCGGCCAGGGGCATCAGGCCTGCGGGTGGATCTTCGATGCCGATACGGTTTTCGACACCATTGGTATACTGGAATGGGCGAGACTCGCGCCGGTTGAGCGGGTAAAAGGGATCATGCGCACTTCGGATGGTCTGGTGCGCATTAACCGTCAGGGCGAGGATTTCTTTATTGAAACCCAGAACGTCGCGCCACCCGACAGCCGGATAGAGTTAATTAGTGCGGTTAATACCGACTGGAATGCCCTCCAGTCAAGCCTGTTGAAGCTTCGTTTAAGTTTGGGCGGCTAACGTTGCCCCTGATTTCACACATTGCTGAAGACTATGACGACTCGACTTCCTGCTATTTTATTGCTCAACGCTGCCGGCCTGGCGATCTTTTTCTCCTGGTATATCCCGGCGGATCACGGTTTCTGGTTCCCGCTGGATTCCGGGCTGTTCCACTTCTTTAACCAGGCGCTGGCGAAGAGTGAAGCCTTCCTGTGGCTGGTGGCGATCACCAACAACCGCGCGTTTGACGGCTGTTCGCTGCTGGCAATGGGCTGTCTGATGCTCTCCTTCTGGCTGAAGGAAGACAAAACGGGTCGTCGCCGTATTCTGATTATCGGCCTGGTGATGCTGCTGACGGCCGTGATTATCAACCAGCTGGCGCAGCATCTGATGCCGGTTAAACGCGCCAGTCCTTCGCTCTTTTTCCCGAATATTAACCGCGTCAGCGAGCTGCTTCATATTCCAACCAAAGATGCTTCTAAGGACAGTTTCCCGGGCGACCACGGTATGATGCTGCTGATTTTTGCAGGCTTCATGCTGCGCTATTTTGGTAAAAAAGCCTTCGCCATCGCCCTGGTTATTGTGGTGGTATTTGCATTCCCGCGGGTGATGATTGGCGCTCACTGGCTGACAGATATCGCCGTAGGCTCCCTCACGGCGGTGTTAATTGGTTTACCGTGGGTGCTGATGACCCCACTGAGCGATCGCATAATAGGCATTTTTGATCGCTATCTTCCTGGCAAATTTAAACAAGCCGGAAACAAATAAATAACGAAAATTAACACCATTCATCAGGGATCGTTTTCGATCCCTGAGTCACTTCTTTTCGGCGTCATTCAACGCTGTCATCATCCCGTCATACAATTCGTGATAAAAATGAAGCAATTGCAGGGATTACCGATATGAATGGCGGCATTTTGAGCAATTCCGCGCTGTAACTTTGTGTATCACATTTTCTTATAAAAAAACGGACTTTTTTGCTCGCAATACCCCGTGCAATCGGTTAACCTCGAACTCGTTTTGCCCCACTGAGATAATTATTATCATGGTGAATAATTTTGTGCGTTGAGCCACAGTTTTCACCATAAAGAATTGTCTCATTGTGAACAGATTATTAGTCTCGTCACGGTTGGCATTTTTATAACGATATTTTCGTTAAGGACTTCAAGGGAAAACAAACAAAATGGTCAAATCTCAACCAATCTTGAGATATATCTTGCGGGGGATCTCGGCGATTGCAGTGGCGGTTCTGCTTTCGGCATGTAGTACGACGAACACCGCGAAGAATATGCATCCTGAGACGCGTGTTGTGGGAATGGAAGATTCCTCTTCACTGCAAGCCTCTCAGGATGAATTTGAAAATATGGTACGTAATCTCGACGTTAAGTCGCGTATTATGGATCAGTATGCTGACTGGAAAGGCGTGCGTTACCGTCTGGGCGGCAGCACCAAGAAAGGCATCGATTGTTCCGCGTTCGTACAGCGTACATTCCGTGAGCAGTTTGGGTTAGATCTTCCGCGTTCTACTTATGAACAGCAGGAAATGGGCAAATCCATTTCGCGCACTAAACTGCGCACGGGCGATTTAGTCCTGTTCAGAGCGGGTTCAACTGGTCGACACGTTGGCATCTATATCGGTAACGATCAGTTTGTCCATGCTTCCACCAGCAGTGGTGTGACGATTTCCAGCATGAACGAACCTTACTGGAAGAAGCGCTACAACGAAGCTCGCCGCGTTCTGAGCCGTAGTTAATATTGCTGTCGTATCGTTGGTTATCCCTTGGCTGGCGATACGATAAAAAAAGCACTGCTCCGGCAGTGTTTTTTTTTGCCCGTTACACTGATAACTATCCAGCGGCATTTCAGGAATCACGACATCTATGTTTACCCGCTACTTCTCCAGCAACCGCAAGATTCTGTTTCTCAGTTTCCTTACGGGGTTATTCACTGCCCTGCTCCTGGGAGCATTACAGTTTTACTGGAGTTACCACAAGCGAGACGTCAGATTCGATACCCTTATTACCGATTTAAGCGTCTACATGGAGAGCTATTTCGATGAGCTCAAAATGTCGATTGATACGCTCCAGCCACTCACGCTAAACAGCTGCGAGGAAGTGAGTGCCGCCCTGACCTCCCGGGCGGCCTTTAGCATCAATGTGCGCGCCTTTTTGCTGGTCAGGGATAAAAACGCCTACTGCTCTTCCGCCACCGGCCCGATGAATGTCCCTCTGGAAGCGCTTATTCCTGAACTGCACATCAATAAACAGGTTGATATGGCGCTCCTGCCGGGCACTCCCATGCTGCCGGACAAGCCCGCGATTGCCATCTGGTATCGCAACCCACTGGTGAAGGACGGCGGTGTATTTACCTCCGTTAATCTTAACCTGACTCCTTATCTCCTCTACACCTCAAGACAGGATGAGTTTGCCGGTATTTCCATCATTATTGGCGATTATGCGTTATCAACCCATTCCGGAACGCTGGTCCCTGCACGTGATTTGCCTGATATCCCGGTCCGTACCGCCACGCTGAAAAATGTGCCTCTGACCATCCATGTTTATGCGGAAGCCTGGACGACCGATGATGTGCTGTACGCCCTGTTTTTCGGCCTGGTCTGCGGTATCGCGGCGGGCCTGTTGAATTTCTATATTCTTACTATCCGTCTTAATCCGGGGAAAGAGATCCTCACGGCCATCAAGCGCGACCAGTTTTACGTGGTCTATCAACCCGTCGTGGATGCGCAGTCGCTCAAAATGACCGGGCTGGAAGTCCTGATGCGCTGGAAGCATCCGGTGATGGGAGAAATTCCGCCGGATGCCTTTATTAATTTCGCTGAAGCGCAGAAGCTGATTGTCCCGCTGACGCTGCATCTTTTTGACCTGATTATCCGCGATGCCCCTGTCCTGCAAACGGTGCTCCCGCCTGGGGCCAAGTTTGGGATCAACATCGCGCCCGGTCATCTGCATGCGGAAAGCTTTAAAGAGGATATGCGCGCGTTTGCCGCCGCCCTTCCGCCCGATCACTTCCAGATTGTGCTGGAAATAACCGAGCGCGACATGATCAACCACCGCGAGGCTAATCAGCTGTTCGAATGGCTGCACGAAGAAGGTTTTGAAATTGCCATCGATGATTTTGGCACCGGCCACAGCGCGCTGATCTATCTGGAACGCTTCACGATGGATTACCTGAAAATTGACCGTGGCTTCGTGAATGCCATCGGGACTGAAACCGTCACCTCGCCAGTGCTTGACGCGGTGCTGACGCTGGCAGAACGCCTGAATATGTTAACCGTTGCCGAGGGTGTTGAAACGCCGGAGCAGGCGGCGTGGCTGCGCGAGCATGGCGTGAACTATCTTCAGGGCTACTGGATCGGCCGCCCGATGCCGCTGGAGCAGTTCAGGACGTGGCAACCCGACATCACGCTCGGGGAATAATTTCACAATCACGGCGCTGTCCCTTATTATTCTGTTCAACCGAGCCTGCCTGTGAACAAAGGGATCCGCCGCACTATGATTATGCGCGTTGTGTTGACGCTATTGGCGCTGGTGAGCCTGTCGAGCCAGGCGCAGACCATCAAAGAGAGCACGGCCTTTGCCGTCATTGGCGAGCCGAAGTACGCGGTTAACTTTAACCACTACGATTACGTCAACCCCGCCGCTCCGAAAGGCGGAAACGTGACGCTTTCCGCCACGGGAACGTTTGACAACTTTAACCGCTTTGCCCTGCGCGGCGTGGCGGCAGCACGTACCGAATCCCTCTATGACACGCTGTTCGTCACCTCCGACGACGAGCCCGGCAGCTATTATCCCCTGGTTGCTGAGAACGTGCGTTACGCCGATGATTTCAGCTGGGCAGAAATCGCGATTAATCCGCGGGCGCGTTTTCACGACGGTACGCCGGTCAGCGCCCGTGACGTGGCATTCACCTTTCATAAATTTATGACCGAAGGCGTGCCGCAGTTTCGTCTGGTGTACAAGGGCACCACGGTGAAAGCCATCGCCCCGCTGACCGTGCGAATCGAACTCCCTGAGCCGAACAAAGAGAATATGCTGAGCCTGTTCTCCCTGCCCGTCATGCCCGAATCCTTCTGGAAAAATCATAAGCTGAGCGATCCCCTCTCTACCCCGCCGCTGGCCGGAGGGCCGTATCGCATTACCGACTGGCGAATGGGCCAGTACGTGATCTATTCCCGGGTGAAAGATTACTGGGCAGCCACGCTGCCGGTAAACCGGGGCCGCTGGAACTTCGATACAATCCGCTACGATTACTACCTGGATGATAACGTGGCCTTCGAGGCATTTAAGGCAGGCGCGTTTGATTTACGTGTCGAGAACAGCGCCAAAAACTGGGCGACCCGCTATATCGGAAAAAATTTCGCGAAAGGGTATATCGTTAAAGACGAACACAAAAACGAATCCGCGCAGGACACGCGCTGGCTGGCGTTTAATATTCAGCGCCCGGTTTTTTCCGATCGTCGGGTGCGTGAAGCCATTACCCTGGCGTTTGATTTCGAATGGATGAACAAAGCGCTGTTTTACGGAGCCTACAGCCGGGCGAACAGCTATTTCCAGAATACTGAATATGCCGCCCGTGATTATCCCCACGCGGACGAGCTGGTTTTGCTGGCGCCAATGAAAGCAGAGCTCCCGCCGGAGGTGTTCACCCGCGTATTTGAACCGCCCAAATCCGACGGAAACGGGTTCGACCGGGACAACCTGCTGAAAGCCAGCAACCTGCTGGATGACGCTGGCTGGGTGCTGAAAAATCGGCAACGGGTTAATGCGCAAACCGGTAAACCGCTCAGCTTCGAACTGCTGATTGCCTCCGGCGCAAACGATCAGTGGGTGCTGCCATTTAAGAAGAACCTTGCCCGGCTTGGCGTCACCATGAATATCCGCCAGGTCGATATGGCCCAGTTAACCAACCGCAAGCGCAGTCGCGATTACGACATGATGCAGACCCTGTGGGCCGCGCAGCCGTGGCCGAGTTCAGATCTGCAAATCTCCTGGGCATCGGGGTATATCGACTCCTCGTACAACGCCCCGGGCGTAAAGAGCCCGGTGATTGATGCGCTGCTTGCAAAAATTGTCGCCGCTCAGGGCGATAAGAACAAGCTTCTGCCGCTTGGCCGCGCGCTCGATCGGGTCTTAACCTGGAACTATTACATGCTGCCGATGTGGTATATGGGCGAAGATCGCGTGGCCCGCTGGGATAAATTCTCCCTGCCTGCCGTTCGCCCGGTCTACACCCTCGGCTTTGACACCTGGTGGTATGACGTGAATAAAGCCGCAAAACTGCCCGCAGAGCGGCGTTAAGGAGTGACGATGGGCGCTTATCTTATCCGCCGGCTGCTGTTAGTGATCCCGACGCTGTGGGCCATCATTACCATTAACTTTTTTATCGTCCAGATCGCCCCCGGCGGTCCGGTGGACCAGGCAATTGCGGCAATAGAATTTGGTCACGCTGGCGGCATGCCGGGCGGCGGCGGTGAAGGAATGGGGGCCAGCCATGCCCGGACGGGCGTGGGCAACATCAGCGAAAGCCACTACCGGGGCGGTCGCGGACTGGATCCGGAGGTGATCGCCGAGATCACCCATCGCTATGGTTTTGACAAGCCGCTGCACGAGCGTTATTTCAGGATGCTCTGGGATTATGTCCGTTTCGATTTTGGCGACAGCCTGTTTCGCAGCGCCTCGGTGTTAACCCTGATCAAACAAAGCCTGCCGGTTTCCATCACGCTCGGACTGTGGGGGACGCTGATTATTTATCTGGTCTCCATTCCGCTGGGGATCCGAAAAGCGGTCTACAACGGTAGCCGTTTCGATATCTGGAGCAGCACATTCATTATCATCGGCTACGCTATCCCGGCGTTTCTGTTTGCCGTGCTGCTGATTGTCTTTTTCGCCGGCGGCAGTTATTTCGACCTCTTCCCGCTGCGCGGGCTGGTCTCTGCGGATTTCAGCACCCTGCCGTGGTATCAGAAAATCACCGATTACTTCTGGCACATCACGCTTCCAGTGCTGGCAACGGTCATCGGCGGATTTGCGGCGCTTACGATGCTGACCAAAAACGCCTTTCTTGATGAGATCCGCAAACAGTACGTCGTCACCGCGCGCGCCAAGGGTGTCGGTGAAAAGCAGATCATGTGGAAGCACGTTTTTCGTAACGCCATGCTGCTGGTGATTGCCGGTTTCCCCGCCACGTTCATCAGTATGTTTTTTACCGGCTCGTTGCTGATAGAAGTGATGTTCTCGCTCAACGGATTAGGGCTGCTGGGCTATGAGGCCACCGTCTCCCGTGATTATCCGGTGATGTTTGGCACACTCTACATTTTCACCCTGATCGGCCTGCTGCTGAACATCATCAGCGATATCAGCTATACGCTGGTCGATCCCCGTATCGATTTTGAGGGTCGCTGATGTCGCGTTTAAGCCCCGTCAATCAGGCCCGCTGGGCGCGCTTTCGCCACAACCGTCGCGGCTACTGGTCGCTGTGGATCTTCGCCGTCCTGTTCGCCTTAAGTATGTGTTCGGAACTGATTGCCAACGATAAGCCCCTGCTGGTGCATTTCAAAGACCGCTGGTATGTGCCGGTGCTGACCACCTACAGCGAAAGCGATTTTGGCGGCCCGTTTGCGACGCCAGCCGAGTACCAGGATCCCTGGTTACGTGAACAGATAGCGCAGCACGGCTGGGCTATCTGGGCGCCGATTCGTTTTGGCGCGAACAGTATTAACTTCGCCACGTCCACCCCCTTCCCTTCACCGCCTTCCGCGCAAAACTGGCTGGGAACGGACGCCAACGGCGGCGATGTGCTGGCGCGCATTCTCTATGGCACCCGCATCTCGCTCCTGTTTGGGCTGCTGCTGACGCTCTTTAGCAGCGTAATGGGCGTTGTGGCGGGTGCCGTGCAGGGCTATTACGGGGGTAAAATAGATTTATGGGGACAGCGCGTGATTGAAGTCTGGTCCGGTATGCCGACGCTGTTTCTGATTATCCTGCTGTCCAGCGTGGTACAGCCTGGCTTCTGGTGGCTGCTCGGGATCACCGTCCTGTTCGGCTGGATGGCGCTGGTCGGGGTGGTACGCGCGGAGTTTCTGCGTACGCGAAATTACGACTATATTCGCGCCGCGCAGGCGTTAGGCGTGAGCGATGGCGCAATCATCTTCCGTCACATGCTTCCCAATGCGGTGGTGGCGACCCTTACCTTCCTGCCGTTTATTTTGTGCAGCTCCATCACCACCCTGACGTCGCTTGATTTTCTTGGTTTCGGTTTGCCGCTGGGCTCACCGTCCCTTGGCGAACTGCTGTTGCAGGGTAAAAACAATCTCCAGGCCCCCTGGCTGGGCATCGCCGCATTCCTCTCCGTGGCGGTGCTGCTTTCCCTGCTGATTTTTATTGGCGAAGCCGTGCGCGATGCCTTCGATCCCAACAAGGCGGTATGACATGACCCGGCCTCTTCTGAGCATAGAGAACCTGTCGATTGCGTTTTCAAAACAGGGCGAATCACGCACGGTGGTGACGGATTTATCGTTGCAGATCCAGCGCGGAGAGACGCTGGCGCTGGTCGGGGAATCCGGCTCCGGTAAGAGCGTTTCGGCGCTGTCGGTGCTGCGCCTGCTCCCTTCCCCGCCGGTCAGCTATCCGCAGGGGGATATTCTGTTCCATGGACAATCGCTGCTGAACGCTGACGAGCAAACCCTGCGCGGCATTCGTGGCAACAACATCGCCATGATTTTTCAGGAGCCGATGGTGTCGCTCAACCCACTGCATACCCTGGAAAAACAGCTCTATGAAGTGCTGTCCCTTCATCGGGGAATGCGTAAAGAGGCAGCGCTGGGTGAAATTCTCGACTGCCTTGAACGCACCGGTATTCGTAATGCCGCGAAACGGCTGAACGATTTCCCGCACCAGCTTTCCGGCGGCGAGCGCCAGCGCGTGATGATTGCAATGGCCCTGCTCACGCGCCCCGAACTGCTGATTGCCGATGAACCCACCACCGCGCTGGACGTCACGGTGCAGGCACAAATTCTGCAACTGCTGCGCGAACTGCGCGACGAGCTGAACATGAGCCTGCTGTTTATTACGCACAACCTGAGCATCGTGAAAAAGCTCGCTGACACGGTGGCCGTGATGCAAAACGGCCGCTGCGTGGAACAGAACCGGGCATCCGCCCTGCTGAGCGCGCCTCAGCACCCGTATACACAGCGCCTGCTCGATAGCGAACCCGCTGGCGACCCGGTTCCGCTTAACGCTGACAGCGCGCCGTTGCTGAGGGTTGAGGGGCTGTCGGTGTCATTCCCGATCCGCAAAGGCATTTTGCGTCGCGTGGTCGATCATAATCATGTTCTGAAAGAGATGAGCTTCGCTCTGCGTCCGGGCGAATCGCTTGGGCTTGTGGGCGAGTCCGGTTCAGGCAAAAGCACCACCGGCCTGGCGCTGCTGCGCCTGATCGCCTCTCAGGGAAGCATTGTTTTTGACGGCATGCCGCTGCAAAACCTGAATCGCCGGATGATGCTTCCCGTGCGCCCGCGGATGCAGGTGGTATTTCAGGATCCAAACTCTTCGCTTAACCCGCGCCTGAGCGTATTACAGATTATTGAAGAGGGCCTGCGCGTCCACCAGCCGACAATGACGGCGCAACAGCGTGAAATCGACGTGAAGCGGGTGATGGCGGAAGTGGGTTTAGATCCCGAGACCCGGCACCGGTATCCGGCTGAGTTTTCCGGCGGACAGCGCCAGCGTATAGCGATTGCCCGCGCGCTGATCCTGAAACCGGAGCTGATCGTGCTGGACGAGCCAACCTCTTCCCTGGACCGCACCGTGCAGGCGCAAATTCTGGCGCTGCTGAAGGGGCTACAGGAAAAGCATCGGCTGGCCTATATCTTTATCAGCCACGATTTACAGGTGGTGCGTGCGCTTTGCCATCAGGTGGTGGTATTGCGGCAGGGAGAAGTCGTTGAGCAGGGAGAGTGCCAGCGCGTATTCACCGCGCCGACGCAGGATTACACGCGCCAGCTATTGTCCGCTGACTAGCACTCAGAAAGGATATTGACCGGAGAACGGCTCGGCAATGGCCACGCCGAAGTTTTTCAGACGACAGGTGGCGGCAAACTCATCCTGGCTGTTAACAAACAGGCACGGCTCACCTTCGCATTCCAGCACGGAGCTGTCCACTTCGATGTCCGTCAGCGCCTGGCTGAGACGTTCCATGACCGGCCACGCATTTTCATCGCTCGGGCTGAGCAGTTTGAGCGCCACCAGACAATTATCCTCCCCGGCAACGCTTTGCGGAATCGGTTCAACTTTCGAACCTGCAAAACCCGTCGACCAGCGATAGCTCTGGGGCAAGCGATGGACAATGGAGAGTTGTAATGTATTCACGTTCAGATCCCCGGAAGCAAATTTACTTCACAATTTATTTACATTTATAGTAACACATCATCGCCAACCTGCACTGTTTAGCGGATTTTATAGGCGTTGCAGGCTCGCGTCGGCGCTATATGTACCCGTTTCTGCGATCTAACTCAACCTTTTTAAATACAATGATGTGACTTTTTACATAAATAGATTTTACATAAAAGAAACAAACACAGGGTAAACGAACGGAGGGTTGGTTGATATGGGTCAACAAAAAGGCCCGTCACGGGCCTTAAGTGGTCATTTATGCGCCGTCTTTCGCGGCCGGCTGGCGTAAAGATAGAAGAGAATGGAGCAGGTCGCGCAGAGGGCAATCGCCCACAGCATCGGCCAGGCGGTATTAAACGTCGCCGTCGAGAGCAGCGCCCCGACTATCGCGCCAATTCCGAAACGGAACGTTCCTGCCAGCGACGAGGCGGTGCCCGCCATATGCGGAAATTCGTCGAGGATCACCGCCATCGCGTTGGATGAAACCATCGACACGCAGCCGACAAACGCCGCCACGCCCACCACCAGCGCCCAGAAACCGACGCCCAGCAACGCGCTCAATACCAGCCAGATAGCCATCACGAACTGGATCCACAGCCCGGCGCGGAACATATTCAGCGCCCCAACCCGCCGGACAAAGCGGCTGTTGATAATGGTCATCACAAACAGGAACACAATATTCAGCGCGAAGTAGTAACCAAAATGCTGGGGTGACACATGGTTCAGTTCGATGTACACAAACGGCCCCGCGCTCAGGAACGAGAACATTCCGGCAAAGCTGAAGCCGCTGGCCAGCATATAGCTGAGCACACGCTTATGGCGAAACAGCGAGGCAAAGTTGCCAAGCGTGGTGCGAATGTGGAACTTCTGACGTCGCTCGACCGGCAGCGTTTCATCGATAAAGACGAAGATCATCACCGAGGCCAGCAGCGCGGCAATCGCCAGGATCCAGAAAATCGCATGCCAGCTGAACCACACCAGGACCGCCCCGCCCACCATGGGGGCGACCAGCGGCGCAATTGTCGTGACCAGCATGACGAACGACATCATGCGTGAGAACTCTTCCTTCGGGTAGACGTCGCGCATCAGCGCGTTAATCACCACGCTTGCCGCAGCAGCCGCCAGGCCATGGAAGAAGCGCATCACAATCAGCTGATCGATACTCTGCGCCAGCGCGCAGGCCACCGCCGCCGCGGCAAATATCAATGTCCCGCCCAGGATAACCGGTTTACGCCCCAGGCTGTCGGCCATTGGGCCATAAAAGAGCTGACCGAGGGCAAAACCAAGAATGTAGGTGCTGAGCGTCATCTGCGCGCTGCCTGCCGGTACGCCAAACTGCGCGGAAATCACCGGCAGCGCGGGCAGATACATATCGATAGACAGCGGCATCAGCATGGCCAGCAGGCCAAGGATAAATACAATTTTAAACGACGAGTGTGGCCTGGTGGTCACAGGGTTCTCCTGAATTTAGCGTGAAGGCAGCCCGACGCTGGCAATCTCTTCTTCCGTCAGCGGGCGATATTCCCCTGGGGCCAGGTCTGGATCGAGTTCAATCGCGCCGATACGTTCACGATGCAGCCCCACAACGTGGTTGCCCACGGCGGCAAACATCCGCTTCACCTGATGGTAGCGGCCTTCACTAATGGTCAGACGGACGTCCGTGGGGGTGAGGATTTCCAGCACCGCCGGTTTGGTCAGATCCTTCTCATTATGCAGCTGAACGCCTTTCGCGAATTGCTCTGCCGTGTCATCCGAGACCGGAGACTCAAGCATCACCCGATAGGTTTTCTCACAGTGATGGCGCGGGGAGGTGATGCGGTGCGACCACTGGCCGTCATCGGTCATCAGCACCAGGCCGGTAGTATCGATATCCAGTCGCCCTGCCGCATGCAGCTTGTGCGCCACAGGTTCGTCGAGGAAATAGAGCACCGTCGGGTGATCCGGATCGTCCGTTGAACAGACGTAACCTTCCGGTTTGTTGAGCATGAAGTAGCGCGGGCCATTCTGCTGGGTCAGCGGGTTGCCGTCATACTCCACCTGGTGCTCAGGCTGGAGTTTAAAAGCGCTGTCTTTCACAATGTCGCCGTCCACGGTTACGCGGCTGGCGCGAATTTCACGCCCGGCAATAGCGCGGCTTACGCCGAGTTGCTGAGCGATAAACTTATCAAGTCGCATGAAATCTTTTTAGCCTTAATGGTGCTGGAAGTCGGACTACGCGTCCGAAAAAGAAGCAGTCAGAAACAGTTCAGTATAATGGTCTGGTTGCGCCACTCAAGGGAAAAAGTTTCGTGGCATACTATATGCGAGTTAACTGAATAGAGAAGCCATGACGTTCACATTACGCCCCTATCAGCAGGAAGCCGTTGATGCCACCCTCGCCTGGTTTCGCAAGCATCGGGAGCCCGCTGCCATCGTACTCCCGACCGGAGCCGGTAAAAGCCTGGTGATTGCCGAACTGGCGCGCCTGGCCCGCGGACGCGTGCTGGTGCTGGCGCACGTCAAAGAGCTGGTGGCGCAAAACCACGCCAAATATTGCGCGCTCGGCCTGGAGGCCGACATTTTTGCCGCCGGACTGAAGCGCAAAGAGAGCCACGGAAAAGTGGTGTTTGGCAGCGTACAATCCGTTGCGCGCAACCTGGAACTGTTTCGCAGCGAGTTTTCCCTGCTGATTGTCGATGAGTGTCACCGCATCAGCGATGACGACGACAGCCAGTATCAGCAAATCCTCACTCATCTGAAAAAGGTGAATCCTCACCTCCGTCTGCTTGGCCTCACCGCCACGCCGTTTCGTCTGGGCAAGGGCTGGATTTATCAGTTTCATTATCACGGCATGGTGCGTGGCGATGAAAAGGCCCTGTTCCGCGACTGTATCTATGAGCTTCCGCTGCGCTACATGATCAAGCACGGCTACCTGACGCCGCCGGAGCGGCTGGATATGCCCGTCGTGCAGTACGATTTCAGCCGTTTACAGGCGCAGAGCAACGGGCTGTTCAGCGAGGCAGATCTTAACCATGAGCTGAAAAAACAGAAGCGGATCACGCCGCATATCATCAGCCAGATTGAAGAGTTCGCACAAACGCGCAAAGGGGTGATGATTTTTGCTGCCACTGTCGAACACGCGCGCGAAATTACGGGGCTGCTGCCCGCCGACGACGCGGCGTTAATTACCGGTGAAACCCCCGGCCCGGAGCGCGACAGCCTGATTGAGGACTTCAAAGCTCAGCGGTTTCGCTATCTGGTGAATGTCTCCGTACTAACCACCGGCTTTGACGCCCCGCACGTCGACCTGATTGCGATTCTTCGCCCGACGGAATCCGTCAGCCTGTATCAGCAGATTGTTGGCCGCGGGCTGCGTCTGGCGCCGGGCAAAACCGACTGTCTGATCCTTGATTACGCCGGTAACCCGCACGATCTCTATTCGCCGGAAGTCGGCACGCCAAAAGGCAAGAGCGACAACGTGCCCGTTCAGGTTTTTTGCCCTGCCTGCGGGTTTGCCAACACCTTCTGGGGGAAAACCACCGCCGACGGCACGCTGATCGAACATTTTGGCCGCCGCTGTCAGGGCTGGTTTGAAGACGATGAAGGCCATCGCGAACAGTGTGACTTCCGCTTCCGCTTCAAAAACTGCCCGCAGTGCAATGCCGAAAACGACATTGCCGCCCGCCGCTGTCGGGAGTGCGACACGGTCCTGGTCGACCCGGACGACATGCTGAAAGCGGCGCTGAAGCTGAAAGATGCGCTGGTGCTGCGCTGTTCCGGCATGGCCTTACAGCCCGGCGCGGATGAAAAAGGCGAGTGGCTAAAAATTACCTACTACGACGAGGATGGCGCAGACGTCAGCGAGCGGTTCCGGGTCCAGACGCCCGCCCAGCGCACCGCGTTCGAGCAGCTCTTTATCCGCCCGCATACCCGCACGCCTGGCGTGCCGCTGCGCTGGATAACCGTGGCCGATATCGTGCGCCAGCAGGCGTTACTGCGCCATCCTGATTTTGTTGTCGCCCGCAAAAAAGGGCAGTTCTGGCAGGTGCGTGAGAAGGTCTTTGACTATGAAGGACGCTTTCGCCGGGCAAACGAATTGCGCGGTTAACGGGACTTTTCGTTGATGCGCGAGCCATTTGAGTATAAAATGCCGCCCGCTTCACATCCGTGAGGCAGAACACTCACCTGCTGCTGGGTCGCCTGTAGTAGGGTTTTAAATACAGAGAGAAATCAATGTTCACTATCGAAGCAGAAGTACGTAACGTGCAGGGTAAGGGTGCGAGCCGCCGCCTGCGTACCGCAAACAAGTTCCCGGCTATCGTTTACGGTGGCGAAGCTGCTCCAGTTGCTATTGAACTGGATCACGACAAAGTATGGAACATGCAGAACAAAGCTGAATTCTACAGCGAAGTTCTGACCATCGTTGTTGACGGTAAAGAAGAAAAAGTGAAAGTTCAGGCTGTTCAGCGTCACGCGTTCAAGCCAAAACTGACTCACATCGACTTCGTTCGCGCGTAATCGCAAACCTGTCGAGAAAAACCCCGCGTTTGCGGGGTTTTTTTATGGCTGTTACTTACCGCCTGAAGTGCGACGCTGAAGCTGGTCGCGCAGATTCGGCGGCGTGCCTTTAATGGTCAGCGTGTCGGTGGCAGGGTCCCAAAAGATACGTTCCCCGAGCAGCATGGCATCAAAGTTAATGGTTAACCCACCGCCGCTACCGGCAAATTTCGTCAGCTGACGCAGCGTACTGCGATCCGCCGGGAAGCTCTCTTCCAGCTCATAGCCTTTTTCCGCAGTAAATTCCTGGAAGCTGACTTCGCTGACGCCTGCCAGCTCTTTGGACAGCGACTCCAGCTCAATCTCTTCTCCAGCCTGTAGCTGCTCGTTGCAGTAGCTGTAAACCTGCTGACGCACGGTCTGACGCTCAGATTTATCAAGCTGCGCCTCAGCCGTAAAGTCATCCACCGCCTGGAGGAGACCTTTGTTCTGCGCTTTGGCATTCAGCCCTTCGCTGGCGCCGAGGAAGTCCATAAAGAAATCCGCCACTTTGCGGCCCACGCGGCCTTTAAGGAAGGTCAGATAGCGCGTTGATTCCGGGTTGGTTTCCCATTCGGTTAAATCGATACGCGCCACAATATCCGCATGGTTGATATCCAGGTAGTGCGTTGAGCTGATATCCAGCTGCTCGTTCACGCGCATACTGCTTAAGTTATTCAGCACGGTGACCAGCAGATACTCTACCGCCAGATAGCGGTAGTGGCAGAACAGGACGATACCGCCATCGGCGAAGGGATATTTCGCCAGCTCGTCACGCAGACGGCCAGTAGCAGCGCGGCTGAATGCCAGGAAATCCTCTTCGCCCTGACGTTGCAGGCGCAGGCTATCCGCCAGTTCGCTCTCTTCGCTGAACAAGCCATAGGCTTTATTTTTCGCGCTGTAGACGCGATGCAACTCCGCCATCATCTCGACAACGGTAGGCGTTGGTTCCAGTAACGAATCGCGCAGCACCACTTCAAGGGTTTGCTCATCACGCTTGATAAGCTGGTGCAAGGCAATCTGGTTGATTTCCAGACTCATGATAAACTCTCCTTTTAGACCGGGCGGTATTCAACCACCACCAACGCATGTGTGCAACAGAAGATAAAAAAGGGGAAAAAAAGCTGTTGCTACGGTAATATGTCGCCCTTCTCTCAACAAACTGATTTTGATTTATGCCACAACATTCCCGCTACAGTGACGAACACGTTGAACAATTGCTCAGTGAGCTGGTCAACGTACTGGAAAAACATAAAACGCCAACCGATCTCTCCCTGATGGTTTTGGGAAATATGGTTACCAACCTGATCAATACCAGCGTTGCTCCGGCTCAGCGTCAGGCGATCGCCAAATCTTTCGCCCAGGCTTTGCAGTCCTCCGTTAGCGACGACCAGGCACACTAAGGGAAACGAACAACAGTTTATGGTGACGAATCGTCAGCGCTACCGTGAAAAAGTCTCCCAGATGGTCAGCTGGGGGCACTGGTTTGCCCTGTTCAACATTCTGTTGGCGATGGTGCTCGGCTGCCGTTATCTGTTTGTGGCGGACTGGCCAACCACGTTAACCGGGCGCATCTACTCGTGGATGAGTCTTGTTGGTCACTTTAGCTTTCTGGTCTTCGCCACCTATCTGCTGATCCTGTTCCCACTGACGTTTATCGTCATGTCGCAGCGGCTGATGCGCTTCCTGTCCGCCATTCTTGCGACGGCGGGCATGACGCTGTTGCTGATCGACAGCGAAGTCTTTACCCGCTTCCACCTGCACCTGAATCCTGTTGTCTGGGAGCTGGTGATTAACCCGGATCAGAACGAGACCGCGCGCGACTGGCAGCTGATGTTTATCAGCGTGCCGATTATCCTGCTGATCGAAATGCTGTTCGCCACGTGGAGCTGGCAAAAGCTCCGCAGTCTGACCCGACGCCGCCATTATGCGAAGCCCGTCGCGGCGCTCTTTTTCGCCTCATTTATCGGTTCGCACCTGATGTATATCTGGGCAGATGCGAACTTCTACCGCCCAATTACCATGCAGCGCGCAAATCTGCCGCTCTCCTATCCGATGACGGCGCGTCGTTTCCTCGAAAAACACGGCCTGCTGGACGCGCAGGAGTATCAGCGTCGTCTGGTCGAACAGGGTAATCCGGAAGCGGTCAGCGTGCAGTATCCCCTGAGCGATCTGAAATATCGCGACATGGGCCGCGGTCAGAACGTGCTGCTGATTACCGTCGATGGCCTGAACTATTCCCGCTATGAGAAGCAGATGCCAGCGCTGGCTGAATTCGCTGAGAACAACATCGTATTCACTCAGCATATGAGCTCCGGTAATTCGACCGACGCGGGTATTTTCGGCCTGTTCTACGGCATTTCACCGAGCTATATGGACGGCGTGCTGTCGGCCCGTATTCCGGCGGCATTGATTACCGGGCTTAATCAGCAGGGCTACCAGCTGGGGCTGTTCGCCTCTGATGGTTTCAACAGCTCGCTGTACCGCCAGGCGCTGCTGTCTGATTTCTCACTGCCCGCCGCGCAGAGCCAGTCTGACGATCGGACCGCTGACCAGTGGATAGACTGGCTGAAGCGCTATGCGCAGGAAGATAACCGCTGGTTCTCCTGGGTTGCGTTTAACGGCACAACGCTTGATGACAGCAATCAGAAAGGCTTCGCGCGCCGCTATAGCCGTGCGGCGGGCGATGTCGATGCGCAGATCGGCCGCGTGCTGACCGCCCTGCGCGACGCGGGCAAGCTGGACAATACGGTCGTGATTATCACGGCGGGGCATGGCGTGCCGCTCGGCGACGAGGCGAAGGGCATAGAGTGGTCGCGTCCGAACCTGCATGTTCCCCTGGTGATCCACTGGCCGGGCACTCCCGCACAGCGTATCAACATGCTCACCGACCATAAAGACGTCATGACCACGTTAATGCAACGGCTGCTGCACGTCAGCACACCGGCAATTGAGTACTCGCAGGGACAAGACCTCTTTAGCGCCACGCGGCGTCATAACTGGGTCACGGCTGCTGGCGGAAACACGCTGGTGGTGACCACGCCGACGTTGTCCCTGGTGCTGAACAGCAATGGCAATTACCAGACGTATAACCTCGAAGGTGAGAAGCTGAAAGACCAGAAGCCGCAGCTCAGTTTGCTGTTGCAGGTGCTGACAGACGAGAAGCGCTTTATCGCTAACTGATTATTTATGAATCAGTTAGCGTTGCTTGCCCCTTGCATTCAAAAAGGAATCGAGTAGTATTCCTTTTATGCGTCGGCACGTAGCGCAGCCTGGTAGCGCACCGTCATGGGGTGTCGGGGGTCGGAGGTTCAAATCCTCTCGTGCCGACCAAAACTACACAAAAAAACCAGCCGCTTATGGCTGGTTTTTTATTGCCTGTCTCCGCATGCGCAATGCTTAGTGTTTTTCACGCCCACCGAGAAAGAAAATCCCCAGCGGAATCGCCAGCAGGACGGTAAACACCAGGCTGTAAACAAAGATCATCGCCGATTGCAGGACAAACATGCTGGTTGTCCAGGCAGAGAGCGGGATGTTGTACTGCTCAATCACACCGACAATGGTTGCTCGCCCCACGCATGCAGCAGCAATCATAAACACAACCAGTAACGCCAGCAGGAACTTGCGGCCTTCAGCTGTCTTCAGTTTTTCCCGTACCATCTCCCCTCCCTTTACAGATGAATAACAATAATTAACGCGTAAAATAACACGATCGCCGCACCGACTCCACTACAGCATTAAACACCAATAAATGAATATAAAAGCAGTGCATTACTCCGTTTAAAATGAAAATGTGAGTAAATTACGCCAACCATTCACGTGATATATGTTAGTCTTTCCAGGATCGT
The DNA here is from genome assembly GCF_014930525.1 of Enterobacter cloacae complex sp. S1. Classification (NCBI taxonomy): domain Bacteria; kingdom Pseudomonadati; phylum Pseudomonadota; class Gammaproteobacteria; order Enterobacterales; family Enterobacteriaceae; genus Enterobacter; species Enterobacter cloacae complex sp. S1. Next base: position 114,943 of record NZ_JADBRE010000009.1, on the reverse strand, counting down.
TTTAACAAAAAGGAATGACAGTGAAAAACGCACCTAAATTTGCCATCGCCCTCATCGCCGCTGCGTGCGCCAGCAGCAGTGCTTTCGCCAGCGAAACCCGGAAAGAGCAGCCGCTGGAAAAAGTTGCTCCGTATCCGCAAGCGGACAAAGGGATGAAGCGCCAGGTTATTCAGCTCCCGGCTCAGCAGGATGAAGCAAATTTCAAAGTTGAGCTGTTAATCGGCCAGACGCTGGAAGTGGATTGCAACCAGCATCGTCTGGGCGGCCAGCTGGAAAGCAAAACGCTGGAAGGCTGGGGCTATGACTACTATGTCTTCGACAAAGTAACCTCGCCAGTCTCCACCATGATGGCGTGCCCGGACGGCAAGAAAGAGAAGAAATTTATTACCGCGTATCTGGGTGATAACAGTCTGCTGCGCTATAACAGCAAGCTGCCGATCGTCGTATACACGCCGGAAAACGTGGATGTGAAATATCGCGTATGGAAGGCGGATGAGACGGTAGGACAAGCGGTAGTTCGTTAATAATAAGTCGGGTGGCGCTCTCGCTTACCCGACCAGGAAAGGGTGCGTTCTGGTGCCCTCACCCCAGCCCTCTCCCTCAAGGGAGAGGGGGCCGTCTTTGTGGGGAACCCTCAGCCCACCGGGAGAGGGAGAAAACACTAAAAACGGTAACGGATGTTACCGTTTTGCGTTTACCTTACAGCGCGATATCCGCTACCGGCTTGCTTTCCGCCTGAGGCTTCAGCTCTGCCTTTGGCGCAGAATCCGCAGCCTGCGGTTTGACGTATTGCAGTTGCAGAACGCGGCTGGTGTATTCCAGCTCTTGTTCCGTGGCTTCAACGTTACCGTTCAGCTTCGTACCGTAGGATGGAATAATGGTTTTCAGCTTCGCCTGCCATTCCGGGCTGGATACTTTATCCTTAAACACTTTTTCCATCAGGTGCAGCATGATTGGCGCAGCGGTAGACGCCCCCGGAGATGCCCCCAGCAGCGCGGCAATGGTGCCATCCTTATCGCTTACCACTTCGGTGCCCAGACGCAGCACGCCGCCCTCTTTCGGATCGCGTTTGATAATCTGCACGCGCTGACCCGCCTGCCACAGACGCCAGTCTTCTTTCTTCGCCTGCGGATAGTACTCTTTCAGCGCCTCGAAGCGTTCTTCATCAGAGAGCATCACCTGGCTAATCAGGTATTTCACCAGATCGAAGTTATCCAGCCCCACGTCCATCATTGGCTTGACGTTTGACGTCGTGGTCGCGCTCAGCAGATCCCACAGGGAACCGTTTTTCAGGAATTTGGTGGAGAATGTGGCGAACGGCCCGAACAGCACTACGCGCTTACCGTCCAGCATGCGGGTGTCGATATGCGGAACGGACATCGGTGGTGCGCCCACAGAGGCCTGACCGTACACTTTAGCCAGATGACGGTTAACCACTTCCGGGTTTTCCGACACCAGGAACTGGCCGCCGACCGGGAAGCCCGCGTAGTCGTCCGCTTCCGGAATACCGGACTCCTGCAACAGTTTCAGCGCCGCGCCGCCCGCACCGATAAACACGAACTTCGCCTTAATCACATGCTCGGCTTCGTTATTTTTCAGATCGGCAACGGTCACGCTCCAGCTGTTATCCGCGTTGCGCTTGAAACCACGCACTTCGGAGCTGAGTTGCAGGTTAAAGTTCTCTTTTTTCTTCAGAGAGGACACCAGCTGACGGGTGATTTCACCGTAGTTAACGTCAGTACCAATTTCAGTGCGGGTCGCCGCTACTTTCTGGTTCGGATCGCGGCCTTCCATGACCAGCGGCGCCCACTCTTTGATTTGAGCGTGATCTTCAGAGTATTTCATCCCGCGGAAAAGCGTGCTCTGTTGCAGGGCAGCGTAGCGCGCGCGCAGGAAGTTGACGTTTTGATCGCCCCACACAAAGCTCATGTGCGGTACGGTGTTGATGAAGGAGTGCGGATTGTGCAACACACCGCTGTTCACCTGGTGAGACCAGAACTGACGTGAGATCTGGAACGCTTCGTTGATCTCTACCGCCTTCTCGATACTAATGGAACCGTCCTTTTTCTGCGGCGTATAGTTCAGTTCCATGAGTGCCGAGTGCCCCGTCCCGGCGTTGTTCCAGCCGTTAGAGCTTTCCTGTGCCACGCCATCGAGGCGCTCGACCATGGTCATGGACCAGTTCGGCTCTAATTCCTGAAGATACGTTCCCAGCGTGGCGCTCATGATGCCGCCACCAATTAAAAGGACATCCGTTTCCTGCTCTTTTGGTGCGTCAGCCTTCGCCGCCAGCGAGACGACGTTCAGCCCCACGGCCAGAGAAAAGAGCACGGCAGTCATTTTTTTCATCATTTATGCCTTAGTTGAATAATGCTTGATGCGTGGAAATTACAGGTGAAACACGCTGCGGTGGCACGGTAGCAACTTTTAAATATTGTTTAAAGGTTACGAAATTATTGTAATTGTGAAATTTAATGATGGATTGTTTGTAGGGTTTTGGCAGACAGGCTGGCACCCGGCGATTTTCCTGGCTATCATGCTGCACTTTGTGATCGCGCGCACGGAAGCCTGCCCCTACCAGCGAATTGTTATGTCATTACCCCACTCGTCTGTACCTCAAGAAGGCCATGTCGCCACTGTTTTACGTTCGCCTCACCGTCTGATGCGCGAAACCCTGGCCGGTGTGATTACCGCGCTGGCGCTGATCCCGGAAGTGATTTCGTTTTCCGTGGTCGCGGGCGTGGATCCGAAAGTGAGCCTTATCGCCTCCGTAGTGCTCTGTTTCGCCCTTTCCCTGCTCGGCGGGCGTCCGGCCATGGTGACGGCGGCGGCAGGTTCCGTCGCGCTGGTGATTGGGCCGATGGTCCATCAACACGGCGTACAGTACATTCTGCCCGCGGTGGTGATGGCAGGCATGATTCAGATCCTGTTCGGCGCGCTGGGTATGGCGCGGCTGATGCGCTTTATTCCCCAGTCGGTGATGACCGGGTTTGTTAACGCCCTTGGCATTTTGATTTTCTTTGCCCAGGTGCCCCATTTCTGGAGCCGAAGCCCGCTGATTGTGGGCCTGTTCGTGCTGACGCTGCTGATTGTGCTCTGGGTGCCACGCTATATCAAAAGCGTGCCCTCCCCGCTGATTGCCATTGTGCTGCTGACTTTGTTCACCGTCACCAGCGGGCAAATCCTGCCGACGGTAGGGGATGAAGGTTCCATGGGCGGCGGTTTGCCGGGCTTTACGCAACTGCTGGTGCCGCTCAATCTGGAAACCCTGAGCATCATCTGGCCGTGCGCGCTAAGTATCGCTTTCGTTGGCCTGCTGGAATCCTTGTTGACGGCAAAACTGGTGGACGAGCTGACCGCTACCCCCTCCAGTAAGCGCCGCGAGAGCATCGGGCTGGGCGTGGGCAATATTATGGCCGGGTTCTACGGCGGCATTGCGGGCTGCGCGATGATTGGGCAGACCATCGTTAACGTGGAGATGGGGAAAGGCAGAAGCCGTATCTCCACCCTTGCGGCAGGCATCGTACTGCTGGTGCTGGTTACGGCGCTCAGCGAGGTGATGGCCAAAATTCCGATGGCGGTACTGGCGGGAATTATGGCCATTGTGGCCGTCAAGACCTTTAGCTGGCATAGCGTTCAGCCCGGAACGCTGAAAAACGCGCCGGTGGCTGAAACCGTAGTGATGCTGGTGACGGTTGTGGCAACGGTTTTCACCGGCAACCTGGCGATTGGCGTGCTGGGCGGGATTGTGATGATGTTCATCCTCCCTGCCCGACTTAAGCAAAAAGCGCTGGCTACAGAAGAAAAATCGTCGCCAGTCCAAGAAAAATAAAGAAACCGCCGGTATCGGTAATGGCGGTGATCATCACGCTCGACCCCACCGCGGGGTCGCGCCCCAGCCGGGTCATGGTCAACGGGATAATCACGCCCATCATCGCCGCCACCAGCAGATTCAGCACCATCGCCAGCATCATGACCCCGCCCAGCGCCATATCATCATACAGCCACCAGGTAATGCCGCCCATGATGCCGCCCCAGACCAGGCCATTAATAAGCGCGACGCCCATCTCCCTGAAAATCAGCCACGAGAAATTACCCGGCTGAATGTTTTCCAGCGCCAGGGCGCGAACGATCATGGTGATAGTCTGGTTACCGGTGTTCCCGCCGATCCCCGCCACAATCGGCATCAGCGACGCCAGGGCCACCAGCTGGGAAATGGTATGTTCGAAGCCGTCAATAACGCGGGACGCCACGAACGCGGTGCATAAATTGATGGCGAGCCACGCCCAGCGCGTTTTGACGGCCTTGCCGACGGAGGCATGAACGTCATCTTCGGCACTGATCCCGCCAAGGGCACGCAGGTCGTTATCGGTCTCTTCATAGACCACGTCAACGATCTCATCGATGGTCAGACGCCCCATCAGCTTGCCCACCGAATCCACCACCGCCGCGCTCACCAGGTCATCACGTTCGAAGGTACGCGCCGCTTTTTCGGCATCGTCTTCCGGCGAGAAGACCATCGGCTCGGTTTCCATGACCTCACTCACCCGCTGCTGGGTGCTGTTCAGCAGGATCGTTTTCAGCTCCAGCTCCCCGAGCAGGGTTTTATCCCGCGAGGTGACGAACAGTTTATCGGTGTTGTCCGGCATACTGCCCAGGCGACGAAGATAGCGCTGCACCGTACCCAGGGTGACGTCCGGGCGCACGGTGATGACGCCAAACTCCATGATCGCGCCGACGCTGTTTTTCTCGTAGTGCATCACCTGACGCACGCGCGCCCGCTCTTCAGCAGGCAGGGAAGCCAGCAGGCGTCCGGTCAGGTTGCGCGGAAGATGCTGAACGAGGTAAATCTGCTCATCGATATCCAGCGTTTGCAGGGCGTCAAGAATGTCCCGGTCGCTCATCTCATCGATAAGGTCATCCCAGACGTTTTCCGAGGCTTCAAGCAATACCTGACCGCGCTCGTGATCCTGCACCAGCCGCCACAGGGCGTGGCGCTCCTCGGAAGGCAATGCCTCCAGGGTGTCCGCCAGGTCAGGGGGTGGTAAATGTGCAACCAGCGCACCTACCTCAGCAATATCGTCGGCCAACGTGCCGACATCATATTGCTCAGCCAGGGTTAGCTTACCCAATAACGTTGACGTGACCGCTTTATCGGTCGTCAGGAGCCAGATGAGCCGCGCACGCTCCTGGTCACGCTGCCTGGCGCTGTTTTTCTTTAATACCGACATCAATCATAAATCCATTAAATGAGTTGGCGTTAAGCATAGCGCGGGGATATGTAAATAAGAATAAACGGCGGGTCGGGATGGAGAAAAAAACGGCATATATGAAAAATTAGTGTGCCGGGCGCCACCCGGCACAATTGCAATCAGGCCGTACGCGCCACCGCGTCCCGTGACGCCGCATCGCGCTCATCGCCGGTCAGCTCGCTCAGCTTGCCGTCGCGCATCTCCAGCAGACGGTCGGCGTGAATGAAGTAGTGATCGTCATGGCTGATGGCAAAAATGGTTTTTCCCATCGCCTGCATCAGCGGCAGCAGGACCTGATAAAACTCGCGACGGAAGTGCGGGTCCTGATCGGCGGCCCACTCATCCAGCAGGATGATGTCACGCTCCTCGGCCAGGGCCAGCAGCAGCGCCACGCGCTTCTTCTGCCCTTTCGACAGCTTCAGATTCAGGATTTTACCATCCTGGAGCTCCAGCTTGTGCGACATTTGCAGGTGCGCAAGCCACTTCTCCACCAGCGCCGGATCCGCCTGCTGCCCTTCCGGTCCCAGCAGCCGGTCGAACAGCCAGACGTCGGTAAATACCGCCGAGAAGAGCTTGCGGTAGTCCTCCGGTTTCTCCGCGCTCAGCGCTTTACCATCCAGCAAAATTTCACCCGCCTGCGGCTGGTAGAGGCCCGTCAGCAGCATCGCCAGCGTAGATTTGCCGCTGCCGTTGCCGCCGATAAGGAACAGCAGTTCGCCGCGATGAATGGTCAGGTTTATCGGCCCTACGGAGAAGGCGTTATCCTGATAGCGGAAGGTAACGTTACGCAGCTCCAGCGTTTGCCAGTTCGGGAAGGCCTGCGGGCGCGGGAACTCAGCCTTAAACGGCGCAAGGTCGAATTTCTTCAGCTTGTTGAAGGCCACCTGAGCGCTCAGCAGCGTCGGCAGTGCGCCAACGGCCGACAGCAGCGGCGTGCGTAAAAACAGCAGCGTCAGGGAGTAGGTTGCCGCCACGTTGGTATCCGCCCACCCCAGGCTGTTCGCCATCCAGAACACCAGGCCAATGGCGCCCAGCATCATGATGTTGGACCAGTTCACGGCGCTCAGGTGGAACGTATCGGCGCGAATAATGTGATGACGATATTCGTGCGCATCCGGGATATAGAGATGGTTGAAGATATGCTCGGCACGCTCGCGGTTCAGCGTCAGCTCTTTGCGCCCTTCCAGCACCGTCTGATAATCGTTATAGAGCTTGTCTTCCGTTTCGCGCAGCACCGCCATGTGCTTATAGACGCGTGATACCAGCAGGAATCCGCCCCAGATGGTAATAACAATCCACAGCGCCGTTACCGCCAGCATTTTGCTGGAGAGCCAGGCGAGATAGGCTGCCGAGCCAAATGTCAGGATGATCCCCTGCACCAGCTCCGGCAGGCGCACAAAGGCGATGGTAATGGCGCGCACATCGCTGGTCAGCCCCGCCAGCAGAGAGGCACTTCCCAGCTGCTCGATGCGTTCCACCTGAGTATCAAGGATCCGTTTGATGAACTCACTGCGCAGACGGAAAACGAAATGGTGGCCGAGGGCGGTCAGCGCCAGCTGTGACCCGAGCGTGACTGCCATCAGCAGCAGCAGTAAACCCAGAAATTCCGGCAGGACGGAGAGTGACGTGTCGACCATTTCGATCAAACGCACGTTAATGAAGGCAATCAGGCCGATCCCCAGCGCCGCGCTGGCAAGGCTTAACGCCATCACCGCGATAAAAGGCCAGCGATACTGCCGCCAGACAAGAAGAAGTAGTTGCATGCAGAGCAATCCGGACAAGAAAAATCAGCCAGCAGTGTAAACTGCCTTTCACACACATCAAGAATAATTCTTATTTTTATTCTCTGTATGCCGCCTGACGGAACGTGAGGTTGTAGCGAAATGCCCCCGCCACCGGGTGATCGCCAGGTTTAAGCGGCTGAATACCGTGGTAAAAAAGCCGTGATTCACCGCCCCAGACCACCACATCACCATGCTCCAGCATCAGCCGTTTGAGCGGGTCGTTGCGCCGCAGGCCGCCAAACTGAAAGACAGCGGGCAGCCCAAGGGATACCGAGACGATCGGCGCGCGCAGGTCCGGCTCGTCCTTATCCTGATGCAAGGAGAGCTTTGCCCCAACGGCATAGCGGTTGATAAGACAGGCATCGGGTCGAAAATCAGGATAGCCGGCCGCCACGGCGGCGTCATGACACAGCGCCTGAAACGCCTCCGGCATCGGCGGCCACGGCTGATCCGTCAGCGGATCGTTCGCGGCATATACATAGCCCCGCTCATTCGTCGCCCATCCCAGTTCGCCGCAGTTGGTCATCGCCACGGACATGGTATACCCGCCCGGCGTAACCATATGGCGAAACGGCGAACAAGCGGTAACGGCATCAATACCGTCGAACAGCGCCGCCGCGCGGGAAAGCGCGAAGCGTCTCAGGATCGTCGCCCCCGGCGCGAGCGGCTCGTGCCAGGGTTCAGCATCAGCAAAAAGATCGAGCATTATCCCTCCGGGTTGTTCGCCTCACGTTTCAACAATAGCATCTTACGCGCTGCGCCCCAGCGATAACCCGACAGCGCACCGTCGTTACGCACCACGCGGTGACAGGGGATGACTATCGCCAGTTTGTTGGCACCGCAGGCCCCCGCCACGGCACGTACGGCATTGGGTTTACCAATGGCCTTCGCCACCTGCTGATAGCTTGCCGTTTCACCGCAGGGGATATCCCGCAGCGCCTGCCAGACCTGCTGCTGGAAGGCGGTACCACGGATATCCAGCGGCAGCGTCAGCGGCGTCGCGCGGCTGTCGACAGAGGCAATAACCTGTCGAACACGCCCGGCAAACGCGCCTTCCATCGGTTCACGGACGGCAAGCGGAAACAGTGACAGCAGCTCAGCCGTCAGCCCGGCGTCGTCATCACCCAGCAGTATTGCGCAGATCCCGCGCTCGCTTTCCGCCACCAGACAGCGGCCCAGCGAGCAGTCACTGATGGCATAGCGGACCGCAGCCTCTCCGTTGCGGTACTGTTTTGCCGTCATGCCCAGCGCGCCGTTGGCTTTACGGTAGTAACTGCTGCCGTCCGGAAAGCCAGCGGCCAGTACGGCGTCGGTGATTTTACCGCCCTGTGCAAGCAGGCTGCGCAGGCGTTGTTCACGCGCGGCCTGCTGCCATGCTTTCGGCGTCATGCCGGTGACGGATTTAAACAAGCGGTGGAAATGGAACGGACTCATGGCAACCTGCTGCGCCAGTGCCTCCAGGTTCAGCGCGGCATCCTGTTCAAGCAGTCGACAGGCCAGCGCAATGTTGGCCTTTTTCTGCGCCATAGGGTCGACCTGGTCCGGCCTACAGCGCTTACAGGGGCGGAAACCCGCCTGCGCGGCCTGGTGAGCATCAGGATAAAAGCAGACATTTTTACGCAGCGCGTGGCGGGCGCGGCAGGACGGACGACAATAAATGCCGGTCGTCTGCACGGCAAAGACAAACTGGTTATCCGCACGCGGATCGCGGGCCAGTACGGCCTGCCAGCGATCCTCATCGGTAAGATAGGTTGTGTTTTTCATTATCGGCTCCTCTTACAAGCATACGCTCAGCTTGCCTGAACGCCACCGAACAAAAACCCGCAACCTTGCTTTTTAATTTTTTTCGCTCACCAGGAAGCTGTTGAACTGCGGCGAACTCCAGGTTTTAAATCCGTCAGCCTCTTTGGTGATCATATAGACGGCCAGCCCTTCCTGACGCACCACCTCTTTGGCCTTCTCCGTGCCGAGCACCATCAATCCGGTATCCCAGGCATCCGCTTCCAGCGCGGTTGGGGCTATCACCGTTACGGACACCAGGTTGTGGGTAATCGGGCGTCCGGTTTGCGGATCAATCACGTGCGAGATACGTTTGCCATCCAGCTCGTAATAGTTGCGGTAGCTTCCGGAGGTGCTTATACCGTGCCCGTTGATGTCGACAATCGCCTGCACCGCGTTCTGCTGATCGGTTGGTTTTTGGATGGCCACTCGCCACGGCCTGCCGCTGGCGTTCATGCCCCGGCTGACGAGCGCGCCCCCGACGGAAACCAGATAACGCGGAATACCTTCCTGCGCCATCAGGGCCGCGAGATGATCCGCAGCATACCCCTCGCCTACCGTGGAGAGATCCACAAACAGGTCGGGAATATCTTTTTGCAGGTATTGCTGACCGTACTGGGAGATCACCGCCAGATGCTGTAACCCCGTACGGGCGCGGGCGTCGTCGATGGCGGCTTGATCGGGTGTAGTCACCGGCTGCTTGTTGGGGCCAAATCCCCACAGGTTCACCAGCGGCCCCACGGTCACATCCATTGCGCCGTTGGTTTTGTAGCCCACGCGCATGGATTCCGTGACGATATCGGCCATCGCTTCGCTCACCGGCCACAGCGAGGTGCTGCTGGAGCGATTGAAACGCATCAGCGCTGAGTCATTTTTATAGGTAGAGAGTAGCTGATCGTCGGCATCCAGCTGCGCCTGAATTTTACCGTGTAATTCTTCAGCGCGGGATTTATCAATATCAATCACGCTGACGCGCCAGAAGGTCCCCATGGTTTTCCCTTCCAGCACCGTCGCGGCGGGTGCGTCGATTTTTGTGGGCTGTGTGGAAGAGTCACACGCGGTCAGGAGTAAAAAAGTCGCCAGAACGCTGGCGCGTAAAAAAGTCATATCCATTGGTTATTATCCTCATGCCAGGGCGGCAAGAGTACACTAAAACAGCGTATTTGTAAGACCCTAAAAAAGCATGAAAAAAGGGGCCTGTCGGCCCCTTTGTCGCTGTATGAGCAATTAGAACTGGTAAACCAGACCCAGCGCGACGATATCGTCAGTACCGATACCTGCTGCGCGAGTGAAGTCGTTCTCATCAACCAGGTTGATTTTGTAATCAACGTAGGTGGACATGTTTTTGTTGAAGTAGTAAGTCGCGCCAACATCAACATATTTCAGCAGATCCTGGTCGCCGTAGCCGTTTTCCAGGTCCTTACCTTTAGATTGCAGGTACGCCACGGATGGACGCAGACCGAAGTCGAACTGATACTGCGCAACCACTTCGAAGTTCTGCGCTTTGTTAGCCCAGCCCAGGTCGCCCGCACGGGTCGCGTTGTAAGTCTGAGTATACTGTGCAGCCAGGTAGATGTTGTTCGCGTCGTATTTCAGACCACCGGTATAGGTCTCTGCGCGATCGCCTTCACCGTAGTAGCCCGCAGCGTTCTGGTCAGCAGTACGTTTAGAACTGGTGACTGCCGTACCGATAGCGAAGCCTTCGCCCAGATCGTAGGTCAGAGAGCCGCCGTAGCCATCACCGTTCTGACGCAGCGCGTCACGACCGTTGTTGGTCTGGCCTTCGCCGCTTGGGCTGCCGTTTTTACCCTGGTACTGCAACGCGAAGTTCAGACCATCAACCAGACCGAAGAAGTCCTGGTTACGGTAGGTCGCGAAGCCGTTACCACGCTGCTGCATGAAGTTGTCAGAACCGTAGGTATCGCCGCCGAATTCCGGCAGAACGTCGGTCCATGAAGTCACATCGTAAACAACGCCGTAGTTACGACCGTAGTCGAATGAACCCGCATCCGCGAATTTCAGACCTGCGAACGCCACACGCGTCCATGAGTTGTTTTCGTTCTCACCAGAGTTACCCTGGATCTGGTATTCCCACTGGCCGTAACCGGTCAGCTGGTCGTTAACCTGAGTTTCGCCTTTGAAGCCCAGACGCATGTAGGTCTGGTCGCCGTCTGCACTGTCGTCATCAGAGAAATAGTGCAGACCATCCACTTTACCGTACAGATCTAATTTGTTGCCGTCTTTGTTATAAATTTCAGCCGCATTTGCTGCGCCTGCCACCAGCAGAGCTGGTACCAGGAGGGACAGTACTTTAACTTTCATTTTATTAACCCTCTGTTATATGCCTTATTATTTACCACTGCTTACTGGTCAACCCTCTTAACCAGTCGGCAAGTTCATTCTCCTCAAAAATGCAGAATAATCCAACAGGAATATGATACGAAAACTTTGAAGATGTTTCACTTTACCATCAACATGTTTCAATTTGTAAATTTGAAGGAACTTTTACAGAGCATAAATAGTTTAAAAATATAGCACGGATAATCAAAACAAAAATATATTCTATTTAATACAAGTGATTAGCTTAAAAAACAGTACAGCACTGAATGACAAAAAAATTCCCTTCAACACCACTAAAATAACTCTCGCTATCATCATTAACTTTATTTATTACCGTCATTCAGTTCTGAATGTCTGTTTATCCCTAATTGAACCGGATGCTTCGCATTCGGTTTTTTTTTACCTTTCTTTACGTCAGCCTACATTTTATGTGCTACCCCTCAGAAATGATAACGACTATTAACTAAATCCAGCATCCGGCTTTCGCTGAATTCTTTTTTATGCTATTGAAATTAATTTCTTGTTTATTCGTGCTATTTTCCTGCCGGTGCGATCGCGTATTTATACATTTCACGGGGTTTTGTACACCTTTCATCCGGGGACGTTGAAGCCGGTTACCCGGATAAAAAGTCAAGGTCATACCGTTAACGACGCTGGAAATTCAGTTATTACCCTTTATACTGCCCTATCCCATTACCGCGCGGCCATTACGGGTTAAACACATCGATGAGTCAGACTGAAACTACCGCCCCGAGCAAATTCTCCCTTCTACCGGGCAGCATCACCCGTTTCTTTCTTCTGTTGATCGTTGTGCTGTTAGTCACAATGGGGGTGATGGTTCAGAGCGCCGTTAATACCTGGCTTAAAGATAAAAGCTATCAAATCGTCGATATCACCCATGCGGTGCATAAGCGCATTGATACGTGGCGCTATGCGACCTGGCAAATCTACGACAATATCGCTGCCGCGCCTGCCACCTCGTCAGGCGAAGGGTTGCAGGAAACGCGCCTTAAGCAGGATGTGTATTACCTTGAAAAACCGCAGCGCAAGACGGAAGCCCTGATTTTCGGCTCGCACGACAGCGCAACGCTTGAGATGACGCAGCGGATCTCCTCCTATCTGGACACCCTGTGGGGCGCCGAGACCGTACCGTGGTCAATGTATTACCTGAACGGTCAGGACAACAGCATGATCCTGATCTCGACCCTGCCGCTTAAGGATCTCTCCTCCGGCTTTAAAGAGACCACCGTTGGCAGTATTGTGGATTCCCGTCGGGCAGAAATGCTGCAACAGGCCAACGCGCTGGACGAGCGAGAAAGTTTCTCGTCACTTCGCCGTCTTGCCTGGCAGAATGGCCACTACTTTACGCTGCGAACCACCTTTAACCAGCCGGGCCATCTGGCGACCGTGGTTGCCTTCGACCTGCCGATTAACGATCTCATCCCACCGGATATGCCGCTGGACAGTTTCCGTCTGGAGCCAGACAACAGCACCCAAAATATGCGCACGCCGTCGGATAAAGAAGGCGCGGACAGCGTAGCGATCTCCTTTAATGGCTCAAAGATTGAGATTGCCTCATCGCTCAACTCAACCGGTATGCGTCTGGTGTGGCAGGTGCCTTTTGGCACCCTGATGCTTGATACTCTGCAAAACATTCTGCTGCCGCTGTTGCTGAATATTGGCCTGCTGGCGCTGGCGCTGTTTGGCTACAGCACCTTCCGTTTCCAGTCGGGCCGCCAGAGCGACTCGACGTCGGTATCAGCCGGGACCAGCAACGAGTTGCGCATTCTTCGTGCCCTGAATGAAGAGATTATTTCCGTGCTGCCGCTTGGGGTGCTCGTTCACGATCAGGAGGCAAACCGCACGGTAATGAGCAATAAAATTGCCGATCACCTTCTGCCGCATCTTAACCTGCAAAATATTACGGCCATGGCGGACCAGCACCAGGGCGTTATTCAGGCCACCGTTAATAATGAACTGTATGAAATCCGTCAGTTCCGCAGCCAGGTCGCCTCGCGCACACAAATCTTCATCATTCGCGATCAGGATCGCGAAGTGCTGGTGAATAAAAAGCTCAAGCAGGCGCAAAGGCTGTACGAGAAAAACCAACATGGCCGCGCGGCGTTTATGCAAAATATTGGCGATGCCTTTAAACAACCGTTGAAGTCACTCGCCACGCAGATTGCTGATCTGAGCACGCCGGAAAGCCGACAGCTAAGCAGCCAGGCCGACTCCCTGGTTCGTCTGGTGGACGAAATCCAGCTTGCGAACATGCTGGAAAATGATATCTGGAAGGGCACCCCTACGCTCTTCTCCATCCAGGACCTGATTGATGAGGTGGTGCCGGAAGTCCTGCCGGTGATCAAGCGCAAGGGACTCCAGCTGCTGATCAACAACCATTTACCGGCCAACGACGAACGTCACGGCGATCGCGATGCCCTGCGTCGCATCCTGATGATGTTGATACAGTATGCCGTCACCACGACGCAGATCGGCAAGATCACCCTTGAAGTCAGCACCGATGAGTCCACCGACGATCGTCTGACGTTCCGCATTCTGGATACGGGCGAAGGCGTCACAGTGAGCGAAATTGATAACCTGCACTTCCCGTTCCTGAACGATACCCAGCGCGACCACTACGGTAAGGCGAATGCCCTCACCTTCTGGCTCTGCGATCAGCTGGCGCGTAAGCTGGGCGGTCATCTGAACATTAAGGCCCGCGAATCCCTCGGCACCCGCTACTCTTTACACGTGAAAATGGCGGCGAATCCCCAGGAAGAGGATGAAGAGCGTCTGCTGGACGATGTGGTGGTGATGGTGGATGTGACCTCCAGTGAGATCCGTAATATCGTCGTTCGTCAGCTGGAAAACTGGGGGGCGTCCTGCATTACCCCGGACGAAAGGCTCGCGAGTCAAGAATTTGATCTATTTTTAACTGATAATCCGTCTAATCTTACTGCCTCAGGCTTGCTTTTAAGCGATGATGAGCCAGGCGTGCGGAAAATCGGCCCTGGGCAGCTGCGCGTCAACTTTAATATGAGCAATGCAATGCAGGAAGCTGTATTACAACTGATTGAAGAGAATCTGGCGCAGGAAGAGATCCTGGAGTCACCGTTAGGCGGCGATGAAAATGCCGAACTCCATGCCAGCGGATATTATTCGCTCTTCGTTGATACAGTACCAGATGATGTTAAGCGGTTGTATACTGAGTCCGCTGCGCAGGATTTTGCAGCGCTGGCACAGACAGCACACCGGCTTAAAGGGGTGTTTGCCATGCTTAATCTGGTTCCCGGCAAGCAGTTATGTGAAACGCTGGAACATCTAATTCGTGAGAAAGATGCCTCTGGCATTGAAAAATACATCAGCGACATTGACGCTTACGTCAAGAGCTTGCTGTAGCAAGGTAGCCTTATACATGAACAATATGAACGTAATTATTGCCGATGACCATCCGATTGTACTGTTCGGTATTCGCAAATCACTTGAACAGATCGAGTGGGTGAATGTAGTCGGTGAATTTGAAGATTCCACAGCCCTCATTAACAATCTGCCTAAACTTGATGCGCACGTGCTCATTACCGATCTCTCCATGCCTGGAGATAAGTACGGTGATGGGATCACGCTCATCAAATACATTAAACGCCACTTCCCGGACATTTCGATCATTGTTCTGACCATGAACAATAACCCGGCGATCCTGAGCGCCGTTCTGGATCTCGATATTGAAGGGATTGTGCTGAAACAAGGCGCACCTACCGATCTGCCAAAAGCGCTGGCGGCGCTACAGAAAGGGAAGAAATTCACTCCTGAGAGCGTCTCACGCCTGCTTGAAAAAATCAGCGCGGGTGGTTATGGCGACAAGCGTCTCTCGCCTAAAGAGAGTGAAGTACTGCGTCTGTTCGCTGAAGGTTTCCTGGTTACTGAAATCGCCAAGAAGCTGAACCGCAGTATTAAAACCATCAGTAGCCAGAAAAAATCCGCGATGATGAAGTTGGGTGTGGATAACGATATCGCCCTGCTGAACTATCTCTCTTCCGTGACGCTGAGCGCAACGGACAAAGATTGATCTTCGCTGTCTACGCCGGGTGGCGCTCGCGCTTACCCGGCCTACAGCCGCCGGAGAAATAAAAAAGGCCCTTTCGGGCCTTTTTTATTGTCTCGCTTTTCGTACCCGCTCCGCATACACGGACAGTGTCTGCTTCAGTACATCCAGCGTGACCGGCTTCGACAGGCAGCTGTCCATTCCCGACTCCAGACAGCGCTGCTTCTCCTCCGCCAGCGCGTTGGCTGTCACGCCCACCACCGGCAGCGTCAGCCCCAGCTGTCGGATACGCTGCGTCAGACGGTAGCCGTCCATGTTAGGCATGTTCACATCGCTGAGCACAATATCAATATGGTTCTTACTTAAGACATTCAGGGCATCCACGCCATCATTGGCCGTTTTACACTGATAGCCCAGAGAGCCAAGCTGGTCTGCGAGCAGACGACGGTTAATTGGATGGTCGTCGACGACCAGAATCATCATGTCGTCGTTCACCGACGCCAGCTCATCAGGGGAAGCCAGCACGGTCGCGCCGTCGCTGTCCTCAAGCTGCACGCTGTAAATACGCGCCAGCAAGCCCAGCAGCTCGTGCGGTGTCGCCACGCTGTGCACCCATACCCCAGGCGAACGCTCAATCGGGATACCGATATGACGGCGGCAGAACATCACCACGCCGCGCCCCGCCCACGCCTGCTCCGGCTCAACGTCGGTGATCAGCATGTCATCCGCATCCGGTGTCTGGCCTTCGTAGCGTGAAACCCGCACGCCGCTGCTGGTCAGCATTGAGGTCAGGAAATCATGTAAGGAGGCGTTGTGCACCGCCAGCCAGCAGTGCTTATCGCTCAGCCCGTCGACCGTAGTTTTCGCCGGATAGTGTGCCGAATAGAGCGGAATACGAATGGTGAACTGGCTGCCCATACCCGGCTCAGTATCGACGGAGATATCTCCATCCATCATACTGATAAGCTTCTCGCAAATCGCCAGACCTAGCCCGGTCCCCTGGAAATTACGCTGGACGCCGGTTCCCACCTGGAAGAACGGATCGAACAGGCGAACGACCTCTTTCGCCGGAATGCCAACACCCGTGTCGCGCACGCGAATGGTCAGGTACTCCCCTGCCCGACAGACGTGCAGCACAATACAGCCGATATCGGTGAATTTGATGGCGTTGCTCAGCAGGTTTGAGATGACCTGTTGCAGACGCATCGGATCGCCATGCAGCGTCAGCGGCACATCCGGCTCGATAAAGCAGTACAGCCCAAGCTGTTTACGCACCACCAGCGGCAGGTAGTTAGCGCAGATATGGTTCATCACTTCGCGCGGGGAGAACTCGCGCGGCTCTATTTTCAACTGCTCGGATTCAATTTTAGAGAAATCGAGAATATCGCTGATGATTTTCAGCAGCAGGCTGGACGAGTTGTTCATGGCCGTCACCAGCCGGTCGACCCCTTTCGGCAGCTCTTTGGTCTGGAGCAGGTCGAGGTTACCGATAATGCCGTACAGCGGCGTTCGCAGCTCATGGCTGACGGTCGCGAGGAACATCGATTTCGACTGACTGGCCTGCTCCGCCGCCTGCGCCATATCCTGCAATGACTCTTCCATTTTCACGCGCGCAGAGACGTCCACCAGCACGCAAATGGCCACGTTTTCATTGCGGTAGCGAGAATGGACGAAGCTGATTTGCAGGTTGGTGTGGGTGCTGGTCAGCACATCCACAAAGTTAACCTGCTGACCGCAGATGATCTGCGTTAACCGCTGGCGATCTTCATGCGTGAGCATGTTCAGGTAGTTATGGGCAAGCTCATTACTGAGGATATTTGTCCCGTCCTGAGTACGCAGGATGCAGATCCCCACCGGCGCCGAGGCGACAATTTTACGGTTAAACTGCTCATGCTCTTCCAGACGCTGAGCATCCGCTTCCGCCGGAATAAAGATCCGCCGCTCATACATTCTCGCCAGCATAAACAGCGCGACGCCTACCGCGATGTTCAGCAAAATGGCATTAAGGATCAGGATGCGAATGCGCTCCAGGACCTTGTCCACCGGCAGCGAGTAGACAATGCTCAGCGACGATGGCGGTAAACTTTTCTTCAGCACCAGCTCGCGGAACCCGGAGGTATAGCCAAACCATGACCGCTCCTGCATCCAGCTGGGTTCCACCTTCAGGCGGTTTTCAGGGCCGGTAAGGGAGATGAGCGGATGGCCGTTTTCATCCAGAATGGTCACGCCCATCGGCAGACTGCCCGGCGTGAAGAAGTTTTCCATGCGGATGGTTTGTTCAATCCCCAGCAGCGCTTGCAGGCGGTTTCCGAGGTAAACCGGAGTCAGGGCATAGAAATAGCCGACGCCCATGCGCGGCCCCTGACTTATCCAGAAGATGTTGTTCCCGCGCTCTTCCTGAGGCGCATTGCGGTATTTCACTATACGCTCATGCAGACTTTTCAGCGCGTCTTCGCGTTCGACGGGCATATCCCGCAGGCCGAAATCCGCCATGCAGAGATTTTCGTTGCCAATCAGGTAGACGCGGTTCAGGTCGTAGGCGGCCGAGAAGTTATCGCGCCAGTAGCGCATAAACCATGACAGGGACTCCAGCGAACCACGCCAGGCTTTGCCCATGGCGGAACAATCGGAGTCCGGGAAGAGCGGTTCGAAATCAGGTACTTCGGTTTTTTCATCCCGACCGCGGATAGCAAGAATGCCGTTCTCCGCCGTGAGTCGATTCTCAGCAATATACTTAAGCTCTTTCATCACGTCAGACGTGCGCTGGATATAGCGCTGAGCCTGATCCGAGCTTAAGTTAAACTCCTGGCGGATCTCCGCTTCTTTCTGGTGTAACGCGTTAACGATGTAAAACACCGAGAGCAGTGCCACCAGCAACCATAGCAGTAGCGCAAGCGCCCGAAACAGATAGCGAGAGACTTTTAACGTGGTACGAAAGGAGACGAGGTATTTCAAAGGGGCGAGGCTCCGCCGTCGGGGTCAAAAAGAATGTGGTTAAGGTAGCGGTAAACGCGGCTTGTCGCAACGTTCACTTGTCTGCTTGCGCAAAACAAAAGGGCCGGAAACCGGCCCTTTATGCGTCAGGAGACGTTACTCGTCAGCGTCATCCGCTACTTCATCATCGGTGTCCGCTTCCGGGGCGATTTCATCATCCCCTTCCGCAACGCTGCCGTCGATAGAGTCGAGCTCTTCGTCATCCACCGGCTCAGCAACGCGTTGCAGACCGACGACGTTTTCATCTTCCGCAGTACGGATGAGGATAACGCCCTGGGTGTTACGACCCACCACGCTGATCTCAGACACGCGGGTACGCACCAGCGTACCGGCATCGGTGATCATCATGATCTGGTCCGCGTCGTCCACCTGCACCGCGCCAACAACGGAACCGTTGCGCTCGGTCACTTTGATGGAGATAACGCCCTGCGTGCCGCGTGACTTGGTCGGGTATTCGCTTTCCGCCGTACGTTTACCGTAGCCGTTCTGGGTGACGGTCAGGATTGCGCCTTCGCCACGAGGAACGATCAGGGAAACCACGCTGTCTTCACCCGCCAGCTTGATACCACGCACGCCGGTCGCCGTACGACCCATTGCGCGCACGGCGTTCTCTTTAAAGCGCACCACTTTACCGGCCGCAGAGAACAGCATGACTTCATCAGAACCGGAGGTCAGATCCACGCCGATCAGCTCATCGCCTTCGTTCAGGTTCACCGCGATGATCCCGGCAGAACGTGGACGGCTGAACTCGGTCAGCGCGGTTTTCTTCACGGTACCGCTCGCGGTCGCCATAAAGACGTTCACGCCCTCTTCGTACTCGCGTACCGGCAGAATAGCGGTGATACGTTCGTTCGCTTCCAGCGGCAGCAGGTTGACGATAGGACGACCGCGCGCGCCACGGCTCGCTTCCGGCAGCTGATAGACTTTCATCCAGTACAGACGGCCCCGGCTGGAGAAGCAGAGGATCGTGTCGTGGGTGTTGGCCACCAGCAGACGGTCAATGAAGTCTTCTTCTTTAATACGTGCCGCAGATTTGCCTTTACCGCCACGACGCTGTGCTTCGTAGTCGGTCAACGGCTGATACTTCACGTAGCCCTGGTGAGACAGCGTCACTACCACGTCTTCGCGGTTGATCAGATCTTCAATGTTGATATCAGAGCTGTTGGCCGTGATTTCGGTGCGACGCTCGTCGCCGAACTGATCGCGAACCAGCTCCAGCTCTTCACGGATCACTTCCATCAGGCGCTCTGCGCTACCCAGGATATGCAGCAGCTCGGCAATCTGCTCCAGCAGCTCTTTGTACTCGTCGAGCAGTTTTTCATGCTCAAGGCCGGTCAGTTTCTGCAAACGCAGATCCAGAATCGCCTGGGCCTGCTGTTCAGTCAGGTAGTACTGACCGTCACGCACGCCGAATTCCGGTTCCAGCCACTCAGGACGCGCAGCGTCATCACCGGCACGTTCCAGCATTGCCGCCACGTTGCCCAGATCCCATGGACGCGCAACCAACGACGCCTTCGCTTCTGCCGGCGTCGGCGCACGGCGGATCAGCTCGATGATCGGGTCGATGTTCGCCAGCGCAACGGCCAGTGCTTCAAGGATATGGGCACGGTCGCGCGCTTTGCGCAGTTCGAAGATGGTACGGCGAGTCACCACTTCACGGCGGTGACGCACAAACGCGCTCAGGATCTCTTTCAGGTTCATGATCTTCGGCTGGCCATGGTGCAGCGCAACCATGTTGATACCGAAGGAGACCTGAAGCTGAGTCTGGGAGTAAAGGTTGTTCAACACAACTTCACCCACCGCGTCGCGCTTGATTTCAATCACGATGCGCATACCGTCTTTATCAGACTCGTCACGCAGCGCGCTGATGCCTTCAACGCGTTTTTCTTTTACCAGCTCGGCGATTTTTTCAATCAGTCGCGCTTTGTTCACCTGATACGGGATCTCGTGAACAATAATGGTTTCACGGCCGGTTTTAGCGTCCGCTTCCACTTCGGCGCGGGCACGGATGTAAATCTTGCCGCGACCGGTGCGGTACGCTTCTTCAATACCGCGACGGCCATTGATGATTGCCGCCGTCGGGAAGTCCGGGCCCGGGATGTGTTCCATCAGCCCTTCAATGCTGATGTCTTCATCGTCAATGTAGGCCAGGCAGCCGTTGATCACTTCCGTGATATTGTGCGGTGGAATGTTGGTTGCCATACCGACGGCGATACCGGACGAACCGTTCACCAGCAGGTTTGGGATCTTCGTTGGCATAACGTCAGGAATTTTTTCCGTGCCGTCGTAGTTATCAACGAAATCAACCGTCTCTTTTTCCAGGTCAGCCATCAGCTCATGGGCAATCTTCGCCAGACGGATTTCCGTATAACGCATTGCCGCGGCGGAGTCGCCGTCGATAGAACCAAAGTTACCCTGACCATCTACCAGCATGTAACGCAGCGAGAAGGGCTGCGCCATACGGACAATGGTGTCGTACACCGCGGAATCACCATGAGGATGGTATTTACCGATTACGTCACCAACGACACGGGCAGATTTTTTGTAGGCTTTATTCCAGTCATTGCCCAATACGTTCATGGCGTATAGTACGCGACGGTGTACCGGCTTCAGGCCATCGCGGACGTCCGGCAGCGCACGGCCAACAATGACCGACATCGCATAGTCCAGATAGGAGCTTTTCAGCTCTTCCTCGATGTTAACCGGTGTAATTTCTCTCGCAAGGTCGCTCATCTAACCGCTATCCCTCTACTGTATCCCGGATTCAAAGGTCGCAAATTATAACACAGCCGCGGTGATACAGGTAAACCTATACGCTTTATTCACAGGGATTGCCTGATATACTCATTTGTCTTGCTAAATAAGGAGTAAAAGCGCCCATGAATGCCGAAAAATCCCCGGTGGCTCACAACGTTGACCACGAAGAGATTGCCAAATTTGAAGCGGTGGCGTCCCGCTGGTGGGATCTCGAAGGTGAGTTCAAACCTCTGCATCGTATTAACCCGCTGCGTCTGGGCTATATCGCGGAGCGTTCCGGCGGTCTGTTCGGTAAGAAAGTGCTCGACGTCGGCTGCGGCGGCGGCATCCTGGCGGAAAGTATGGCGCGTGAAGGGGCCACCGTCACCGGTCTGGACATGGGCTTCGAACCTCTACAGGTTGCGCGTCTTCATGCGCTGGAGTCCGGCGTACAGGTAGAATATGTCCAGGAAACCGTGGAAGAGCACGCGGCAAAACATGCGCACCAGTATGACGTGGTGACCTGCATGGAGATGCTGGAGCACGTTCCCGATCCGCAGTCGGTGGTCAGCGCCTGTGCAAAACTGGTGAAACCGGGTGGACAGGTCTTCTTCTCGACCATCAACCGCAACGGCAAAGCCTGGCTGATGGCCGTGGTAGGCGCGGAATACGTGCTGCGCATGGTGCCGAAAGGGACGCACGACGTGAAGAAGTTCATCAAGCCTGCCGAACTGCTGGGCTGGGTTGACCAGACATGGCTTAAGGAGCAGCACATGACGGGTCTGCACTACAATCCGCTGACGGATAAATTCAAACTTGCCCCAGGTGTGGATGTTAACTATATGTTGCACACAACCGCCAAAAACGACTAACGTCATCCGTTATTCTTATAATGATTGCGCGACATCATGTTGCGCAATTCTGACCTCCCGTTGAAGAAATCAGCACTCGATCAAATTTTGAATTTTTTTTCTTAATTATTGACATCTCTTCCAGGCCTTACGGCACGAGGACTTAGCCTTTTTTACCCTTTCACAACCTCAATTTAACGTCAAAATCAACCCTTGTGCTGAAAAGATTCGATACTAGAATACTCACCATATAGCGTTCTTCTTATCGCAAAACCCCTATATGTAGTATTTATCCACAGAGTTAGTCACAAGACGGTTCTGTGGATAAGCGGGGGATATTTTTTTATTTCACGGACAGGTAAAAACCCACATGAATCAGAGTCTGCTGGTGACAAAGCGCGACGGTACCACCGAGCGTATCAATCTGGACAAAATCCATCGAGTTCTCGACTGGGCAGCAGAAGGACTGAACAACGTATCTATCTCCCAGGTTGAACTGCGTTCTCACATTCAGTTCTACGACGGCATCAAAACGTCTGATATCCACGAAACCATTATCAAAGCCGCGGCAGATCTGATCTCCCGCGACGCACCGGATTATCAGTACCTCGCTGCGCGTCTGGCGATTTTCCACCTGCGTAAAAAAGCCTACGGCCAGTTCGAGCCGCCGAAGCTTTACGATCACGTAGTGAAAATGGTCGAGCTGGGCAAATACGACACGCATCTGCTGGAAGACTATACGGAAGAAGAGTTCGAGCAGATGAACGGGTTTATCGATCACTGGCGCGACATGAACTTCTCCTACGCGGCGGTGAAGCAGCTCGAAGGCAAATACCTGGTTCAGAACCGTGTGACGGGCGAAATCTACGAGAGCGCCCAGTTCCTCTATATTCTGGTGGCCGCCTGCCTGTTCTCTAATTACCCGCGTGAAACCCGTCTGGACTACGTGAAGCGTTTCTACGATGCGGTCTCTACGTTCAAGATTTCTCTGCCGACGCCAATCATGTCCGGCGTGCGTACCCCTACCCGTCAGTTCAGCTCCTGCGTACTGATCGAGTGTGGTGACAGCCTGGATTCTATCAACGCGACCTCCAGCGCCATCGTGAAATACGTCTCCCAGCGTGCCGGTATCGGCATCAACGCCGGCCGTATCCGTGCGCTGGGCAGCCCGATCCGCGGCGGTGAAGCGTTCCACACCGGCTGTATTCCGTTCTACAAGCACTTCCAGACGGCAGTAAAATCCTGCTCTCAGGGCGGCGTGCGTGGTGGTGCAGCGACCCTGTTCTACCCAATGTGGCACCTGGAAGTGGAAAGCCTGCTGGTTCTGAAAAACAACCGCGGCGTGGAAGGCAACCGCGTGCGTCACATGGACTACGGCGTGCAGATCAACAAGCTGATGTACACCCGTCTGCTGAAAGGGGAAGACATCACCCTGTTCAGCCCGTCCGATGTCCCGGGCCTGTACGACGCGTTCTTCGCCGATCAGGACGAGTTCGAACGTCTGTACACCAAATATGAAAAAGACGACAGCATCCGCAAGCAGCGCGTGAAAGCGGTCGATCTGTTCTCCCTGATGATGCAGGAACGTGCTTCTACCGGCCGTATCTACATCCAGAACGTTGACCACTGCAACACCCACAGCCCGTTCGATCCGGTGGTTGCACCAGTGCGCCAGTCCAACCTGTGCCTCGAGATCGCCCTGCCGACCAAACCGCTGGAAGACGTAAACGACGAAAACGGTGAAATCGCGCTCTGTACGCTGTCCGCGTTCAACCTGGGTGCGATTAAGAGCCTGGACGAGCTGGAAGAGCTGGCGGTGCTGGCGGTTCGTGCGCTCGACGCCCTGCTGGATTACCAGGATTACCCAATCCCGGCGGCAAAACGCGGCGCAATGGGCCGTCGCACTTTAGGTATCGGCGTGATCAACTTCGCCTACTGGCTGGCGAAAAACGGCAAGCGTTACTCCGACGGCAGCGCCAACAATCTGACGCACCAGACGTTCGAAGCGATTCAGTACTACCTGATGAAAGCCTCTAACGAGCTGGCGAAAGAGCAAGGCGCGTGCCCGTGGTTCAACGAAACCACCTACGCGAAAGGCATTCTGCCGATCGACACCTACAAAAAAGATCTGGATGCGATCGTCAGCGAGCCGCTGCACCTCGACTGGGAAGGCCTGCGCGAGTCCATTAAAACTCACGGCCTGCGTAACTCCACGCTCTCTGCCCTGATGCCGTCCGAGACCTCTTCGCAGATCTCCAACGCCACCAACGGTATTGAGCCACCGCGCGGCCACGTCAGCATCAAAGCGTCGAAAGACGGCGTGCTGCGTCAGGTGGTGCCGGATTACGAAACGCTGGGTGACAACTACGAGCTGCTGTGGGAAATGCCAAACAACGACGGCTATCTGCAACTGGTGGGTATCATGCAGAAGTTTATCGACCAGTCGATCTCTGCCAATACCAACTACGACCCAACGCGCTTCCCGTCTGGCAAGGTTCCGATGCAGCAACTGCTGAAAGACCTGCTCACCGCCTACAAATTTGGCGTGAAAACGCTGTACTATCACAACACCCGTGATGGTGCGGAAGACGCCCAGGACGACCTGGTGCCGTCAATTCAGGACGATGGCTGCGAAAGCGGCGCATGTAAGATCTAATAAATTCCCTCACCCTAACCCTCTCCCACAGGGAGAGGGAACTCTTTCCCCCTCTCCCTGTGGGAGAGGGCCGGGGTGAGGGGAAATAACACCACAGGACTCACCGCAATGGCATATACCACCTTTTCACAGACGAAAAACGACCAGCTCAAAGAGCCGATGTTCTTCGGCCAGCCGGTCAACGTGGCACGCTACGATCAGCAAAAATATGACATCTTCGAAAAGCTGATTGAAAAGCAACTCTCCTTCTTCTGGCGTCCGGAAGAAGTTGACGTTTCCCGCGACCGTATCGATTTCCAGGCGCTGCCGGAACACGAAAAGCACATCTTCCTCAGCAACCTGAAGTACCAGACGCTGCTGGACTCCATCCAGGGTCGTAGTCCAAACGTGGCGCTGCTGCCGCTGATCTCGATTCCTGAGCTGGAAACCTGGGTAGAGACCTGGGCGTTCTCCGAGACGATCCACTCCCGCTCTTACACCCACATCATCCGCAACATCGTGAACGATCCGGCGGTGGTGTTTGACGATATCGTCACCAATGAGCAGATCCAGAAGCGCGCGGAAGGCATTGCGCACTACTACGACGAGCTGATCGAGATGACCAGCTACTGGCATCTGATGGGCGAAGGCACGCATAACGTGAACGGCAAAACCATTACCGTAAACCTGCGGGCCCTGAAAAAGCAGCTGTACCTGTGCCTGAT
The DNA here is from genome assembly GCF_014930525.1 of Enterobacter cloacae complex sp. S1. Classification (NCBI taxonomy): domain Bacteria; kingdom Pseudomonadati; phylum Pseudomonadota; class Gammaproteobacteria; order Enterobacterales; family Enterobacteriaceae; genus Enterobacter; species Enterobacter cloacae complex sp. S1. The sequence continues at coordinate 89,805 of NZ_JADBRE010000009.1, read as the reverse complement.
GAGCGTCAACGCGCTGGAAGCAATCCGCTTCTACGTAAGCTTCGCCTGCTCCTTCGCTTTTGCCGAGCGCAAGCTGATGGAAGGTAACGCCAAAATTATCCGCCTGATCGCCCGTGACGAAGCCCTGCACCTGACCGGCACCCAGCATATGCTGAACCTGCTGCGCAGCGGCGCGGACGACCCGGAAATGGCTGCGATTGCCGAAGAGTGCAAGCAGGAATGCTACGATCTGTTCGTGCTGGCCGCCCAGCAGGAGAAAGAGTGGGCAGACTACCTGTTCCGCGACGGCTCCATGATTGGCCTGAACAAAGACATTCTGTGCCAGTACGTGGAGTACATCACTAACATCCGCATGCAGGCTGTGGGTCTCGATCTGCCATTCCAGACGCGCTCTAACCCGATTCCGTGGATCAACACCTGGCTGGTGTCCGATAACGTGCAGGTTGCGCCGCAGGAAGTGGAAGTGAGTTCTTATCTGGTCGGTCAGATTGATTCTGAAGTCAACACCGACGACCTGAGCGATTTCCAGCTCTGATGAGCCGCGTAACGCTGAGCCTTTCTGGTACAGAGGTGTTGTGCCAGGAAGAGCACCCTTCTCTGCTGGTGGCGCTTGAAGCGCATCAGGTAGAAGTAGAGTACCAGTGTCGTGAAGGCTACTGCGGCTCCTGCCGCTGCCGTCTGGTCGCAGGCCAGGTAGACTGGCTGACCGAACCGCTGGCCTTTATCAGTGAAGGGGAGATTTTGCCCTGCTGCTGCCGGGCAAAAGGCGATATTGAGATCGAGATGTAATTATGTCGGGTGGCGCTTCGCTGACCCGACCTACAAAACCGCAGTTCGTAGGCCGGGTAAGGCGCAGCCGCCACCCGGCAATTTCAGCGTTTATCCTTCAAAAAGCTCACCGCTTTATCCGGGAAATCCGTAAACAACCCGTCCACATCCGCCTGGTTATACAGCACGTCGTAAAGCTGATTCACGTCCGTCGCATACTCCGGCAGCTGGTCTGCGCGTACGGTATACGGATGCACCTGCATCTTGCTCGCATGCGCCTCTTTCACCATCGCCGTCAGCTTCACGTGACCCGGCGTTGAGCCTTCCGCCACCAGCATGTGGTAATCCGGCCCGATGCCGTCGGCGTACTGCGCAATCTGCTTCATCGCGCCCGGCTTAAACATCCAGTCGTAGCTGTAGTTCACCCACTTCCCGTCCGGCTGTTTTTCCTGGGTTTCATTCCAGTCGGTATACGCAATCAGCTGCACCAGATTGAGATCCATCCCCATTTTCGGCTCCAGCTCGGTTTTGATGCGCTTCAGTTCCGCGGCGTCGAAACATTGCAGGAAAACCTTATCCTGCTTGCTGGTGTAGCCGTACTTTTTCAGTACCTCCAGCGTCTTCGCGGCAATGTCCTTCCCTTCCTGATGGTGGAACCACGGCGCTTTGATTTCCGGGTAGATACCGATATTTTTGCCTGTCGAGTGGTTCAGCCCCTGAACAAACTCGATCTCCTCTTCGAAGGTGTGAATACGGAAGTCAGACTTGCCCATCGGGAAACGTCCCGGATAGACCTGTACTTTCTTACCGTTTTCAATCTCGAAGCCCTCGGTAAACTTCAGCGAGCGGATCTCCGCCAGCGTGAAGTCGATGGCGTAGTAGCGACCATCTTTACGGGCGCGATCCGGGAAACGTTCCGCCACGTCCGTCACGCGGTCAAGATAGTGGTCATGGAGAACGACCAGCTGGTCGTCCTTCGTCATCACCAGATCCTGCTCCAGATAATCCGCGCCCTGGGCATAGGCCATCGCTTTTGCCGGCAGCGTATGCTCCGGCAGATAACCGCTGGCGCCACGGTGGGCGATCACGATCTTATCCGCCGCCAGCGCGGAGCTTGTCATCAGGCCCGCCAGCAGCAGACCTGTCGCTAACTGAGTTAATTTCATCGCAATGCTCCTTATTGACGACGCGCCAGCACTTCGGCGTGGTGACGTTTTTCACCAATCATCACAACAACCAGCAGCAGAACAGCCAGCACGCTGCCGCCAATCATCACCATAAAGCCGCCATCCCAGCCGAAGAAGTCGACGGTGTAGCCGACGATGGCGCTCGCAGCGACCGAACCGCCGAGGTAGCCAAACAGACCGGTAAAGCCTGCCGCCGTGCCTGCCGCTTTCTTCGGCGCCAGCTCCAGGGCATGCAGACCAATCAGCATAACCGGACCATAAATCAGGAAGCCGATGACGATCATACAGGCCATATCCACACCCGGATTCCCCGGCGGGTTAAGCCAGTAAACGACCGTCGCGATGGTGACCAGCGTCATAAAGAACACGCCCGTCGCCCCACGGTTGCCCTTAAACACTTTGTCCGACATCCAGCCGCAGATCAGCGTGCCGGGAATGCCCGCGTATTCATACAGGAAATAGGCCCAGGAGGATTTATCCAGCGCGAAGTGCTTCACCTCTTTCAGGTAGGTTGGCGACCAGTCGAGGATGCCGTAACGCAGCAGGTAGACAAATACGTTCGCCACCGCGATGTACCACAGCAGCTTGTTTGGCAGCACATACTTCATGAAGATCTGCTTTGCCGTCAGCTCTTCTTCGTGCTTCTCGCTGTAATCATCCGGGTAGTCGTTTTTGTACTCTTCAATCGGCGGCAGGCCGCAGGACTGTGGGGTGTCGCGCATCAGAGCGAAGGCGATAATCGCCACCAGAATGGCGCCAAAGGCAGGCATGTAGAGCGCCGCGTGCCAGTCGTTGAACCAGGCCATCCCCAGCAGGAACAGCAGCGGCGGAAGCCCGCCCCCGACGTTATGCGCACAGTTCCAGACCGATACAATTCCACCACGCTCTTTCTGTGACCACCAGTGAACCATGGTGCGTCCGCATGGCGGCCACCCCATCCCCTGGAACCAGCCGCAGAGGAACAGCAGCACGAACATGGTGGCAATGCTGGAGGTCGCCCACGGCACAAAGCCCATGAACAGCATCACCGCTGCCGCGAGGATCAGACCGGCGGGCAGGAACACGCGCGGATTCGAACGATCCGACACCGACCCCATAATAAACTTCGAAAAACCGTACGCGATGGAGATCCCCGACAGCGCAAATCCCAGATCGCCGCGAGAGAAGCCCTGCTCCACCAGGTACGGCATGGCGAGCGCAAAGTTTTTACGTACCAGATAGTACGCCGCATACCCGAAGAAGATCCCGAGGAAGATTTGCCAACGCAGACGGCGGTAGAGAGGATCAATCTCTGCCTCTGGCAGTCGCGCCCGATGTGGCGCAGGTTTAAAGATACTGAGCATAACAGCCTCCGTGGCCTTTCAAAAAATGACCGGGCATCTCGCGCCCGGCTACAGAGGCGGCGATGTTAAGAAATCACGGTGAATGTTACTGTGAATCAACGCACAGATTGTTACAGAAATATGACAGAATGCGCAAAAAAGCGCATGAAATCACGTTTCACTTTCGAATTTCGCGCGTTTATGTTCGAAATCAAACAAACCACACGATCAATGTGGCTAAATGCTAAAAAACGAACATAGAGGAAAGGCAATGACAATTCACGATCCACGCTTCAGCGATGTGATTATCATTGGCGGTGGCGCGACGGGTGCCGGCATCGCACGCGACTGCGCCCTGCGGGGATTGAGCGTCACGCTTCTGGAACGCCACGATATCGCCACCGGCGCGACGGGACGTAATCACGGTCTGTTGCACAGCGGCGCCCGCTATGCGGTCACTGACGCTGAGTCAGCACGCGAGTGTATCGCTGAAAACCAGATCCTCAGGCGCATCGCCCGCCACTGCGTTGAACCGACCAACGGTCTTTTTATCACCCTTCCAGAAGATGACCTCGGCTTTCAGCAAACCTTTATCACCGCCTGCACGGCGGCAGGCATTCAGGCCGAGGCGATCGATCCTGCGCAGGCGCGCCGTCTTGAACCCTCGGTAAACCCGGCGTTACTGGGCGCGGTAAAAGTACCGGACGGAACCGTTGATCCTTTCCGCCTGACCGCCGCCAATATGCTCGACGCGCGGGAACATGGCGCCCAGATCCTGACCGGGCATCACGTCACCGGGCTTATTCGTGAAGGTAATACCGTGCGCGGAGTGCGCGTGTTTGATGCGCAGTACAACGAGCACCGCGAGCTGTATGCCGCCGTCGTGGTCAACGCGGCGGGGATCTGGGGCCAGCGCATCGCGGAATACGCGGACCTGTCGGTGCGCATGTTCCCGGCGAAAGGCTCGCTGCTGATCCTCGACCACCGCATCAATAACCATGTCATCAACCGCTGCCGTAAACCGTCTGACGCCGATATCCTCGTGCCGGGGGACACCATTTCGTTAATCGGCACGACCTCAATGCATGTGGACTACAGCGAAATTGATTACAACCGCGTCACCGCTGAAGAGGTGGATATCCTGCTGCGCGAAGGGGAAAAGCTGGCCCCGGTGATGGCGCAGACGCGTATTCTGCGTGCCTACGCGGGCGTGCGTCCCCTCGTCGCCAGCGATAACGATCCGAGCGGGCGTAACGTCAGCCGCGGCATCGTGCTGCTCGATCACGCCGAACGCGACGGCATGGACGGGTTTATCACCATTACCGGCGGCAAGCTGATGACCTACCGGCTGATGGCCCAGTGGGCCACCGATGCCATCTGCCGTAAGCTCGGCAACACCACGCCGTGCGTGACGGCGGAACAGGCTCTGCCCGGCTCGCAGCAATCGACAGAAAAAACGCTGCACAAGATCATTTCACTCCCTGCCCCGCTTCGCGGTTCGGCGATTTACCGCCACGGCGACCGCACCCCAACCTGGCTCGGTGAAGGGCGACTCAGCCGCAGCCTGGTGTGCGAATGCGAAGCCGTGACCGCAGGCGAGGTGCAGTATGCCGTGGAAAACCTGACGGTGAACAACCTGCTCGATTTACGCCGCCGCACGCGCGTCGGGATGGGCACCTGTCAGGGGGAGCTGTGCGCCTGCCGTGCCGCCGGGCTGCTGCAACGTTTTCACGCCACCACGTCAACCCAGTCGCTTGCCCAGCTCAGCGATTTTTTAAACGAGCGCTGGAAAGGCATTCAGCCCGTCGCCTGGGGCGATGCCCTGCGCGAAAGCGAGTTTACCCGCTGGGTCTATCAGGGGCTTTGCGGTCTGGAGAAGGAGCACAACCATGAAATTTGATACCGTGATTGTGGGTGGGGGGCTGGCGGGCCTGCTGTGCGGCCTCAAACTGACGCAGCGGGGTCTGCGCTGCGCCATTGTTACTCGCGGTCAGAGTGCCCTGCACTTCTCCTCCGGCTCGCTGGATTTACTGGGCGCGCTATCGTTCGCCGATCTGCCGCCTGAACATCCCTACCGCCTGACGGGCGCAGAGAATATGGCCCGCTTTGCCTGCGAAACCGAACACCTGCTCACCACCTGCGGCGCACGCATGCAGGGTGACGCCGAGCAAAATCATCAGCGCGTCACGCCGCTCGGCACCCTGCGCGCCGCCTGGCTTAGCCCGGAAGAGGTGCCTGTCGCCCCCATCGCTGCCGAGCGCGTGCGGGTGGTGGGGATCAGCGGCTTCCTCGATTTCCAGCCGCATCTGGCCGTCGCGTCTCTCAGACAGCAGGGTGTTCAGGTGGATACGGCGGAGATTGACCTCCCTGAACTCGACGTGCTGCGCGAAAACCCCAGCGAGTTTCGTGCGGTGAACATTGCCCGCCTGCTGGATAATGAAAGTTACTGGCCGCAGCTGTACGCGGCGCTTCAACCGCTCGGCGAGACCTGCGACGCCCTGTTTATGCCCGCCTGTTTTGGCTTAACGGACAACCGGCTCTGGCGCTGGCTCTCGGCGCGCCTGCCCTGTACGCTCGGTTTACTGCCGACGCTCCCCCCTTCCGTGCCCGGCATTCGTCTGCACACCCAGCTTCAGCGTCAGTTTGTTGCCCAGGGTGGCGTCTGGATGGCAGGCGACGAGGTGAAAAAAATCACCCTGGCTGAGGGCGCGGTAAGCGAAATCTGGACCCGCAACCACGGCGACATCCCGCTTCGCGCACGCTATACGGTGCTGGCAAGCGGCAGTTTCTTCAGTAACGGTCTGCTGAGCAGCCGGGATGGCGTGCGTGAGGCGATCCTCGGTCTGGACGTCCGGCAAAGCGCTTCCCGCGCGGACTGGTATCAAAGCGATTTCTTCACCCCGCAGCCCTGGCAGCAGTTCGGCGTGATCGTCGACAGCCAACTGCGCCCGCGGCTGGGCGGGGAACCGGTTGAAAATCTTTACGCCATCGGCTCGGTTCTGGGCGGGTACGATCCCGTGGCGCAGGGCTGCGGTGGCGGCGTCTGCGCCGTCACCGCGCTGTATGTCGCGGAGCAGATTATCCAGCGCAGGGAGGGAGCACAATGAACGACACCCGATTTGAAAGCTGTATCAAATGCACGGTCTGCACCACGGTTTGCCCGGTCAGCGGCGTCGATCCGCGCTATCCCGGCCCGAAACAGGCCGGTCCCGACGGGGAACGTCTGCGCCTGAAGGATGGCGCGCTCTACGACGAGGCGCTGAAATACTGCATCAACTGCAAACGCTGCGAAGTTGCCTGCCCGTCGGACGTGAAAATAGGCGATATCATCCAGCGCGCCCGCGCCCGCTACAGTACGCAAAAACCGACGCTGCGTGACGCGATACTGAGCCACACCGATCTGATGGGTAGCCTCTCGACGCCTTTCGCGCCGGTCGTCAATGCCGCCACCGCCCTGAAGCCGGTGCGCAGGCTGCTGGATGCGACGCTCAAAATCGACCATCACCGCAGTCTGCCGAAATATTCTCACGGCACCTTCCGCCGCTGGTATAAATCCGTGGCAGCAGAACAGGCGCAGTTCGCTGAGCAGGTCGCCTTCTTCCACGGCTGCTACGTGAACTACAACCATCCGCAGCTGGGGAAAGACCTGCTGAAAGTGCTGAACGCCATGGGAACGGGCGTTCAGCTGCTGAGCAAAGAAAAGTGCTGCGGCGTTCCGCTGATTGCCAACGGCTTCATCGACAAAGCGCGCAAGCAGGCGAGCAGCAACGTCACCTCTTTACGTGAGGCGATCGTCGACAAACGGATACCGGTACTGGCGACGTCGTCAACCTGTACCTTCACGCTGCGCGATGAATATCCGCATCTGCTGGAGGTGGATAACACCGGCCTGCGCGAGCACATTGAGCTGGCGACCCGTTTTCTCTGGCGCAAACTGGACAGCGGGCAGACGTTACCGCTGGGCAAATTGCCGCTGAAGGTGGTGTATCACACGCCATGTCATATGGAGAAGATGGGCTGGTCGATCTATACGCTTGAGCTGCTGCGGCTGATCCCCGGGCTGGAGCTGACGGTGCTGGACTCACGCTGCTGCGGCATCGCAGGCACGTACGGCTTCAAGCGTGAAAACTACCCAACGTCACAGGCCATTGGCGCGCCGCTGTTCCGGCAGATTGAAGAGAGCGCCGCAGATATCGTGGTGACGGACTGCGAAACCTGCAAGTGGCAGATCGAGATGTCCACCAGCAAACGCTGTGAACATCCCATTACCTTGCTGGCAAAAGCGCTGGCGTAACCGTTGCCGGGGACACGGCCCCGGCACACTCTCACTCCACGAACAGCGATTCGACGACGTTGATCCAGCCGTGCTCGCTGGCGACCTCTTTCCCGTTCAGCCAGCGGCGCAGCATGTTCAGCGCCATCATCGCGCACACCTCCTGACGCACGGCCAGGCTGTGGCGGGTAATGCTCATCCTGACCCGCAGGGCGTGCGTCCCTTCCGGCGTTGCCAGGGCAAAGTTGAGGTGCTCCTCATCCAGCCCGCCCACAAACAGCGCCAGCCCGGCGAAATGCTTCACTCTGCGCTCGGACGCCCAGCGCGCCGTCTGCGCCAGCGTCTCCTGCTGGAACGGCACCACTTCACTGGCCAGCAGCGGCGCACCCGCCCGGGTAAGCTGAAGCGCCAGAAGCCCACCGGTAAACTGCTCGCTTAACGTCACGCTCAACTGGCGGGACTGCAAATGCGCTGCGATCTGCGCCGGCAGCCCTTCCGTTCCTTCGAAAATCAGGCTTTCCCCGGCGACGCGCTGCACTTCCGGCCACAGCGCCAGCATGGCGGCTTTCTCTGACGCCGGTCCGGTCAGCTTCAGTTCAATAATCGGCATGGAGGAGCGATAGCCCATCGACACGCCGGGAGGCAGTTGCAGGTGATCGAGGCTCTGGGCCAGATCGCTTTCCGAGCGACCAAAGGTGGTCAGACGCAGGCACAGCGGCGGTTCAGGCAGCGTGAAGCGCGCGCGCAGGCGCGGCAGGATCTGCTGCTCGACCATCACTTTAAATTCCGACGGCACGCCCGGGGTGAAGAACATCAGGCAGCGGTTCAGTTGAACGGCAAACCCGCAGGCGGTGCCAACCGGGTTATCAATCAGTTCCGCGCTGGCGGGAATTTCAGCCTGCTTGCGGTTGCTGGGGGCCATCACGCGGCCACGCCCGGAGAAAAAGCGCTCCATCTGCGCCAGCCACGCCTCGTGCAGGACCAGGCCTTCGCCTTTGGCCGTGGCAGCGGCCAGCGCGCTGAGATCGTCGCTGGTGGGTCCCAGCCCGCCGTTCACAATCAGCACATCGCAGCGTTCGCTGCGCTCGCGAAGAACGTTGACCAGCGACTCAAGATTGTCACCTACGGTGTTGCGGCGCGTTAACGGTAATCCTTGCTCAAAGAAGAGATCGGCAAGCCAGGCGGCATTGGTATCAATGATTTGCCCATGCAGCACTTCGTCGCCAGTGGATAACATTTCCACATTTATCATTGTGTTCTCCCATTTCAATGGTCAAAACACTATAGCGCAATCGAAGACCGTGGGAAGAGAGAAACTGGCGCGACTGAACGCCGCGCCGAGAGGATTAGAAACCGGCGCTAACGCCGACGTACGGACCGTCTGCCAGGGCGTTGTCGCGGTTGCCGTCTTTACCGGCCAGGTTCAGATAGCGATAGCCCGCTTCGATGGTGATCGGACGCATGATGGTCCAGCGCGCGCCGGCATTAGCTTCCTGATAGCTGTCGATACCGCTGGAGAGGGAATCCGGGGAGTAGTAGTACTCACCGAACAGGCCAAAGCTGTCGCCAATTTTCCACTGCAAGCCGCCACCCACTGCCGCCGCGTAGCCTTCGTCGCCGTCGTTCGGGTTGGTGTAAATGCCTTTACCGCCGACGGTCGCCAGGAAGGGACCCAACGGCACGTTGAAGCCGAGGCCCAGGCTTGCCGCATCCCCATCGTCGTCGTTGTGCGTCCAGCCGCCGGTCATTGCCAGGCCTGCGCTATCCGTGCCAAGACCAAAGCCCAGATGGGTATAATCTTGTCCCGCCGAGCCGTTGAAGGAAATTGCGTTTGCCGCTGCTGAAACAAACATCAGGCCGCTTAAGCCCATTAATGCCACTTTTTTCATTGTCGTGATCCCGCACAATTTATTCAGAGATGTCCAAAACCGCGAGATTTTAACCTGACTGCCTGTGTGATCAATGGACTCCGCGTGCGGCGGGCAATTAGTTTGTAACGATTTGATAATATCGGCATTTATACCAGCATCAGAAAGCGCATTTTCACGCTCAGCCCACCCAGATTTTCACTGGGCATCAGCTGAAGATGGCTGCGGTGCAGGCGGGCAATATCGTTAGCCAGCGCCAGGCCAATGCCGGACCCGGCGGCATCGCCCACGTTATCCAGCCGATGAAACGGCAGCATGGCCTGGGAGATCTGGTCTTCAGCAATGCCCGGTCCGCTGTCCTCCACGCTCAGCTCAACGGCATCGTTAGCCGTGCGCAAGTACACCGTCACGACGCCCTGCTCCGGTGTGTATTTGATCGCGTTCTCCAGCAGGTTGGCGCAAAGTTCGCCCAGCAACACGTCATCCCCCTCAATCATTACCGGCTGCTGTACGCCGTCATAACCGAGATCGATACCCTTGCTGCGCGCCTGCGCCAGCCGGGAAAAGCAGCAGTTTTGCACCACCTGTACCAGATCGACAGGCGCAAACTGTCGCTCCCCCTGCTCTTTTCGCTTCACCGCCGAAAGCTGCAACAGCCTTTCCGTCAGCACGATGGTGTTATCCAGCGTGACGTTCATCGCCCGTAAGCTCTCCTGCCACAGCGCCGGATCGTTACGCGTCAGGGCAACCGATACCTGGGTTTTCAGCACCGCCAGCGGCGTTTTGAGCTGGTGTGAGGCGTCGGCGTTAAAGCGCGCCTGCCGCGAAAGTACGCCGCGCAACCTGTCGATATAGCGGTTAAATGCCACAATCAGCAGCCGCGTTTCCGACCAGGGCAGCAGCTCCGGCAGCGGGGCCAGCAGCCCGGGCTCACGGCGCACCATCAGCGAAGAGAGCTGCCGCATCGGGCGCAGCACACGACGCAGCAGCCACGCGGTCAGGACCAGCGTCAGCAGCACCAGCAGCCCCTGCGACACGAGCGAGGAAAACAGCAGCTGAGTGGCCAGATAGCGCCGCGACTGCAACGTTTCGGCGACGTAGATCTCCGCCATCCCGAACACACTGTCCTCGTTAACCGGCTGGAGCAGCTTCGCCACGCGGATCGCCTGCCCGCGATACTCGGTATGATAAAACCACGCCAGCGCCGGATAGTGTGTAGTGCGCGACGTGGAGGGAGGCATATTCGGCAGATCGTCGTAGCCGGAGATCGTCCGCCCGTCAGGGTCCACGACCTTGTAATAGAGGCGATCGTTCATGTTCAGCTCGAAGCTGTCGAGCACGACCCACGGCACGTTCACCTGGAGTTTACCATTGTGCACCACCAGCCGCTCTGACACCGTGCGCGCCGAGGATAACAGCGTGCGGTCATAGGCCTGCGTCGCCGCCTGTAGCGCGCTAACGTAGCTGTTAAAGGCTGACAGCCCCCATAACAGCAGCAGCGGCAAACCCAGAAAAAGCAAAAGTTGCAGGTAAAGCGACTGCGGCTTAACCCACTTCATCGCCGCACTCCAGCACGTAGCCCAGCCCCCGGAGGGTGGTGATCCGCACCCCGCTGCCGGTCAGCTTCTTGCGCAGGCGGTGAATATAGAGATCGATGCTCTCGGGGCTGACGTCGTCGTTCAGGCTGAACACCTGGTCGAAAAGCTGTTGCCGGGAGACGGGACGGGTCCGGCGGTGCATCAGCACCTTCAGCAAAGAGAGTTCGCGCGGCGTGAGGGAAAGGGATTCATCGCGCAGCAGAAAAAAGCCTTCATCATCGTACTCCAGCTCTCCCAGCCGCTGGCGCTCCTGGGTTCGTCCTTCGCTGCGGCGCAGCAGCGCGCGCAGGCGGGCATCAAGCTCCTCCAGCTCGAACGGTTTCGGCAGGTAGTCATCCGCCCCGGCATTCAGCCCCTTCACCCTGTCTGCAACGTTGCTGCGGGCGGTAAGAAACAGCACCGGCAGCGTCTGCCCGCGCTTTCTCAGGCGATGCACCACCTCCAGCCCGTCGAAGCCGGGCATGCCGATATCAAGGATCGCGACGGCATAGTTTTCTCCCTGCAAAAGATGATCGGCCGCCCGTCCATCGTTAACGCAATCCACGGCAAATCCGTTTTGTACCAGCGCTTTTTCCAGCCAGTGAGCCAGCTCACGATTATCTTCCGCCAGTAAGAGACGCATATCACATCCTGTAAAGTTGGTGTCGCAGTGAAAGGGAAATGAAAGGTTATTGTTTTAACAATCACGCAACGGAACCGCTACAAGGTGGTTCACATAATCAGAAAAAATACACCCGTACCCGTACTCCCGGTTCTCCGGCGTGAGGATAAACGATGAAAAAACAATTACTTTCTACCCTTGCTGCAAGCGTATTGCTGTTGAGTGCCTCTGTCGTCCAGGCGCAGGACGCGCCATCCCGTACCGAATGTATCGCCCCGGCCAAACCCGGCGGCGGCTTCGACCTGACCTGTAAGCTGATTCAGGTCAGCCTGCTGGAGACGAAGGCCATTGAGAAACCGATGCGCGTTACCTACATGCCCGGCGGCGTGGGCGCGGTAGCCTATAACGCCATCGTCGCGCAGCGCCCCGCCGAAGCGGGCACCGTGGTGGCCTTCTCCGGCGGTTCGCTGCTGAACCTGTCGCAGGGGAAATTTGGTCGTTATGACGTGAATGACGTGCGCTGGCTCGCCACCGTAGGCACCGATTACGGCATGATCGCCGTGCGCGCGGACTCTCCGTGGAAATCCCTGAAAGATCTGCTGACCGCCATGGAAAAAGATCCGAACAGCGTGGTCATTGGCGCGGGCGCCTCTATCGGCAGCCAGGACTGGATGAAAGCCGCGCTGCTGGCGCAGCAGGCCAAAGTGGATCCGCACAAGATGCGTTACGTGGCCTTTGAAGGCGGCGGCGAGCCGGTGACGGCGCTGATGGGCAATCACGTCCAGGCGGTATCGGGCGATCTCAGCGAAATGGTGCCCTACCTGAGCGGGGATAAGATCCGCGTGCTGGCGGTCTTCTCGGAAAACCGTCTGCCGGGCCAGCTGGCAGACGTTCCAACCGCCAAAGAGCAGGGTTATAACCTGGTCTGGCCGCTCATCCGCGGCTTCTTCGTCGGGCCAAAAGTGACCGACGCCGAGTACCAGTGGTGGGTGGATACCTTTGCAAAACTTCAGCAAACCGAGGAGTTCAAAAAACAACGCGATCTGCGCGGGCTGTTTGAGTTCAACCTGAACGGCAAGCAGCTGGACGAGTATGTCAAAAAACAGGTGAATGACTACCGCGATCAGGCGAAAGCCTTTGGTCTGGCGAAATAACCGGAGGCGCTATGAGCGATCGCATTTTTGCCGGGATTTGGCTGCTGCTCTGCATTGGCGGCATGTTCGTCGCCTGGCAGATCCACAGTGAATACAGCTATGAACCCGTGGGGCCACGCCCCTTCCCCGTCGGCATTGTCGGCCTGATGCTGCTCTGCTCGGTGGCGCTGCTGCTGCGCCATCCGGATACCGTGGAGTGGCCGCCACGCCGTACGCTGCAACGTCTGCTGGTAATGGTAATTGTTCTGCTGATGTATGCGTGGGGCTTTGAGTGGCTCGGCTTCCCGATTGCCACCGCCCTGCTGACGATGGTGATTGGCATACTGTTTAACGCCTCGCTGCCTGCGGCGGGGATCTCCGGGGTCGTACTGGGCATTTTACTCTGGTACGCCTTCGACCGCCTGCTGGACGTGACCCTGCCGCTCGGCGCATGGTTTAACTAACGGAGCACGCTATGGATACCTGGATCTATCTCTCTCAGGGGTTCGCGGTAGCGATGACCCCGGAAAACCTGGTGATCGCCCTGATCGGCTGTTTCGTCGGGACCATCGTCGGCCTGCTGCCGGGCCTTGGCCCTATCAACGGCGTGGCGATTTTACTGCCGCTGGCCTTTGCGCTACACCTGCCTGCGGAATCGGCGCTGATCCTGCTGGCGACGGTTTATATCGGCTGCGAATACGGGGGGCGTATTTCCTCGATTCTGCTTAACGTGCCCGGCGATGCCGCCGCCATTATGACCGCGCTGGATGGCTACCCGATGGCGCAGCAGGGGCGCGGCGGCGTGGCGCTCTCTATTTCTGCCGTCAGCTCGTTCTTTGGCTCCCTGATCGCCATTGGCGGCATCATCCTCTTCGCCCCGGCGCTGGCCCAGTGGTCGCTGGCGTTTGGACCGGCCGAGTATTTTGCCCTGATGGTGTTCGCCATCGCCTGTCTCGGCAGCATGATGGCGCAGAATCCGCTGAAGTCGTTTTTGTCTGCGTTGATTGGCCTCAGTCTGGCCACCGTCGGCGTGGATGCCAACACCGGGGTTTATCGTTTTACCTTCGACAGCGTTCATCTCTCCGACGGCGTGCAGTTTATCGTCGTGGTGATTGGTCTGTTCTCTGTCTCAGAAATCTTACTGATGCTGGAGCATACCAGCAGCGGGCAGACGCTGGTGCGTAAAACCGGACGTATGCTCTTTAATGCCAAAGAGGGGGCGCAGTGTGTGGGCGCCACCCTGCGTTCGTCGGTGATCGGTTTCTTCGTCGGCATTCTGCCCGGCGCGGGGGCTACTATCGCCAGCGCTATCACCTACATGACCGAGAAAAAGCTGAGCGGTAACAGCGACAGCTTCGGCAAAGGCGATATCCGCGGCGTGGCAGCGCCGGAGGCGGCGAATAACGCCTCGGCCTGCGGCTCGTTTATCCCGATGCTGACCCTCGGCGTGCCGGGCTCCGGCACCACGGCGGTAATGATGGGCGCGCTGACGCTCTATAACATCACCCCGGGTCCGGCGATGTTTACCGAGCAGCCCGATATCGTCTGGGGTTTAATTGCCGCCCTGCTGATCGCCAACGTGATGTTGCTGGTAATGAACATCCCGCTGATCGGCCTGTTCACCCGCATGCTGACCATTCCCCTGTGGTTCCTGGTCCCGGCCATCGCCGCCGTCTCTGCGGTTGGGGTGTACGCGGTGCACAGCACCACCTTCGACCTGGTGTTGATGGTGCTGCTCGGCGTGCTGGGCTACATTCTGCGCAAGATGCACTTCCCGATGTCGCCGCTGATTTTAGGGTTTGTGCTGGGGGAAATGCTGGAGCAGAACCTGCGCCGCGCCCTCTCCATCAGCAACGGCAACATGGGGATCCTGTGGGAGAGCAGCGTGACGAAGATCCTGCTGGCAATGGCGATTATGGTGATTGTCGTGCCGCCGGTGCTGCGCTGGGTCCGCCGACGCCAGCACAAACCGCAGCCGGATATCGGTTGATTAGCCCCTCAACAGGGCATTGACCCACTGCTTTAACGCCTGGCGGGAGATTTTAATCCCGCCATTTTTCAGTTCTGACGGCAGCGCCAGCCAGTGTACCGGCTGCTCAAAGCGCGCCAGCCTGCCCTGAACCCACTCCGGCAGCAGCGTGATATCCGTGCCCGGCTCGCATTCCACTACCGCCACCGGACGTTGCCCGTACTCGGCATCATCCAGCGGAACGACAAACGCCTGGCTTACCTGCGGATGCGTGGCGATAACGCGCTCCAGCGCTTCGGGCTGGATCCCTTCTCCACCGCTGAAAAAGAGATTGTCCATTCGGCCCAGAATGGTCAGGCGTCCGTCATGCCACTCGCCGCGATCGCGGGTGGCGAACCAGCCCTGCTCATTGACCAGAGGCAATAATGCGCCGTCTCGCCAGTAGCCCGCCGCCATGCTTTCCGCCCGGATCCAGACTTCACCATTCACCACCTGAACGTCTCTGCCCGGCAGCGCGCTGCCCACGTCCGGCGCGCCGTCGGCCTCTTTGGCGCAGACGGTGGAGGCGAACTCGGTCAGACCGTAGCCGCAGAACGTACGGATCCCCTGCTCGCGCGCCTGTTCGGTCAGCGCAACGGGGATTTCCGCCCCGCCGAGCAGCACGGCTTTCAGCGCGACGGGATGGTGTGAATTAAGCAGCCGCCACAGCTGCGTTGGCACCAGCGAGGCGTGGGTACAGCCCTGTAGCGCCTGCTCCAGCGGCTGTTTTTCACGCACGGTGAGACGGCCTCCGCCCTGCAACCAGCGCCACAAAATCCCCTGACCGGAGACGTGAAACAGCGGCAGAGAGAGCAGCCAGTCATCGCTACCGCCGTAAGGCATCAGCGCCAGCACGCCCTTTGCGCTGGCAAGGTGGGCGGCACAGGTGTGCACCGCCGCTTTCGGCAAGCCGGTGGAGCCAGAGGTGAGCGTCATTGAGGCCAGCCGTTCTGCCCGCCACGTCACGCCGCCCTGCCCCTCGCCCTCTCTTAATACCAGACCGGGCAGACCGTCATACTCACCGTTAAGCACCAGCGCAAAGCGCAGGGTCATCTGCGGCAGGAGGACGTCCAGCAGCGGACGGGGAAGCTGAGGGTTCACCGGCAAAATGCGGGCGCCGCACTGAAGCAGCGCCAGCCAGGCCAGCAGGGTCTGCGGGTGGTTGTGGGCGAGCAGCATGACGCCGTCACCGTCCGTAACGCCCTGAGACTGAAAACCGGCTGCGAGACGATCGATACGCTCGCCCAGCTGAGACCAGCTGAGCGTTATATCGTCTAAACGCAGCGCGGATTTATCGGCACGCCGGGTGCGCCAGTACCGCCACGGCCAGTCGGTAAAACTCATCGCAGTGGCTCCAGCGCCCCGACGTCGAGGCACGACAAGGTGCTGCCAGGCCACTGGCGAATCAGCTGGGCCTGCATCAGGTTTAGCGTATCGAGACCGGGAACGGTGTCCGGCGTTAACCATGCAGCGATGCGCGCCAGCTGCGTCAGGCCGAGGCTGGATTCGATGGATGAACTGATCACCGCCGTCAGCCCTGCGGCATGGGCCGCCGCAACCTGCTCGCGCACCTTGTCGAGGCTGCCGGTCAGCGTTGGCTTAATCACCACGGCCCTGACGCCCGGCTCGGCGGCAAACGCGAAATCGGCTTCGCGCAGGCTCTCATCCCAGGCAATGGCAATGCCGGTTTCCCGGGCAAAGGCGCGCGAGTCGTCGCGCGTTTTGCACGGCTCTTCGAGAAACGCGATGCGGCTGCGGTACGCCGGGTTGACGTACTTCGCAAACTGTTGCGCCCTGAGCGGCGTCCAGGCGCGGTTGGCGTCCAGGCGCAGGTGTAGATCGGGAATGGCTTCCAGTAACAGGTTAACCACCATTCCGTCGCGCACTGCTTCGTACAGGCCAACCTTTATTTTCGCCACCTTCTCGCCAGGCATCGCGGAAAGGAGCGCGAAAAGTTCATCCGGATCGCCGGTACAGAGCGGCGCGGCGCAATAGTTCGCCGCGTCTGGTAAACTGCCGTCCAGCTCTGCCAGCGCACAGCTGATGCCGAACGCGGCGGAAGGAACGTCCGGCAGCGCCGGATCTGCTCCCTCACGCCATTCGTACGTCCAGGCCATCAGCGCAGCCTGCGCCTCGTCCAGCGTTTCCAGGCTAAAACCCGGAAGCGGGGCGATTTCGCCCCACCCTTCCCGCTCGCCCTGCCGGAGATGCACGCAAAAGCCGTCACGGGTTTTTAACCGCCGTTCACGCAGCACCACGCCCGCGTCCATCGGTATCTGCCAGCGGTAAACCTGCGCGCAACGCATTACGGGTTCCGTTTGTATTTGCTGAAGTCCGGCTGGCGTTTTTCGTTGAACGCGTTGCGCCCTTCCTGACCCTCTTCGGTCATATAGAACAGCATGGTGGCGTTACCTGCCAGCTCCTGAAGGCCCGCCTGACCGTCACAGTCGGCGTTGAGGGCCGCTTTCAGGCAGCGCAGCGCCATTGGGCTGTTTTGCAGCATTTCGCGACACCAGCGCACGGTCTCTTTTTCCAGATCGGCGATCGGCACCACGGTGTTAACCAGCCCCATATCCAGCGCTTCCTGGGCGTTGTACTGACGGCACAGGAACCAGATTTCGCGGGCTTTTTTCTGACCGACAATGCGCGCCATATAGGACGCGCCCCAGCCGCCGTCGAAAGAGCCTACTTTCGGGCCAGTCTGACCGAAAATGGCATTTTCCGCCGCGATCGTCAGGTCACACATCATGTGCAGCACGTGACCGCCGCCGATGGAATACCCTGCCACCATCGCGACCACCGGTTTTGGACAGGTACGGATCTGGCGCTGGAAATCCAGCACGTTCAGGTGGTGCGTGCCCGCATCATCCTGGTATCCGCCGTAGTCACCGCGGACTTTCTGATCGCCGCCGGAGCAGAAGGCTTTCTCCCCTTCCCCGGTGAGGATGATGACGCCGATAGTGTCATCGTAGCGGGCATCCGCCAGCGCCTGGATCATCTCTTTTACGGTCAGTGGACGAAACGCGTTGCGCACCTGTGGACGGTTGATGGTGATTTTGGCGATACCATCGGCGGATTTGTGGTAACGAATGTCGGTGTAGCCTTCGGAGCAGTCCTGCCATTCAACCGGCGCGTAAAGCATGTGTTCATCAGGATAGATCATAGCGTGTCCTTTGTTCGATAACGCAGTATCTGAGCCAGACTCGCGGCAACCGCGTCCGGGTTGTCCCGGTGGGCGTTGTGTCCGGCGTGAGGGATAGCATGACGCGTGGCGTTAAGTTCAGCGGCGATAGCTGCAAACTTCCCGTCACGTTCGCCATAGAGAAAGTCAAAAGAAAAGTCACGCGCGGTGAGCGCGGGCCGTAAATCAGGCTGAACGGCAAGCGAGGTGGCTTCCAGCATCTCTGCCAGCCTCGGGCCGTTGTTCCGGCTGCGCAGCGCGATCAGCGCCCTGCGCTGATCATCCGTAAGTGAGGCAAAGACCGGCTGTTGATACCAGTCGGCAAAGACGGCCTCCAGCGGCTCACTGCGAAACCGTGACGCCCATCGGCGGTCAGAGATCAGCCGGGCCTGGCGCGCATCGGCGTCTTGCAGGCCCGGGTGCCCACCTTCCACAATCACCCCGTCTAACCCCGCAGGATGCTGGCAGGCATGGAACATCGCAATGCGGCCGCCGAGGGAGTACCCCACGAGCCAGTATCTTAGTATGTTGTAACTAACAAAGGTATGCGAGAGCAATTCACTTACCTCTGCAAACCCCGTCACGCCCGTATCCGCTGAACCACCGTGCCCGGGCAGGTCAAGGTAGAGCCGGGGGTAGTCATGCAGCGACGCCCCGACAGCCTGCCACTCGCGACAGTCGCCGGAAAAACCGTGCAGGAAAACCAGCCAGGGGTAACCTGGTTTTCCTGGCTGGGAGACGCCTGCGAGGATCACAGGTGACTCACCTGCGCAAGCAGATGTTGCAGCTTCTGCGCGCCGTCAGCATCGTTTACCACCAGCTCAATCAGCGTCGCGCCAGGCTGCCGCCAGGCGGTGTTCAGCGCCGTCTCCAGCGCGTCCCAGTTTTCCGGGCGATGGTACTTCAGGCTGAACATGGCGGCGGCGTGTTCGAACTGCACGTTTTGCGGCATCAGATAGAAGCGCTCACGCTCGCTTTGCGGCGTCGGCAGCAACGAGAAAATCTGCCCGCCGTTATTGTTCACAACAATCAGCACGAACGGGGCCGACGCCTGACGCAGGAGCGCCAGCGCATTGAGATCGTAGAGCGCTGAGAGATCCCCCACAATCGCCAGCGTGGATTTCGCGCTGGCCCGCTGTACGCCAGCGGAGGTGGAGATCAGGCCGTCAATGCCGCTCGCGCCCCGGTTGCTGTACACCGGATATCCCTCCGGCAGCTGCGAAAAGGCGTCAATCAGGCGCACCACCAGGCTGTTACCGACAAAAAGTTGTCCCTGTTCGGGAAGATATTTGCGGATACGGTGCGCAAGCCCGGCTTCACTGAACGCCTCGCACTGCGCTTTTGTGAGTTCCCACGCCTGACGTGACAGCGCCGGGATCTCCGCCGCCCAGGGTTTGCGTTTTTCCGCCGGATGCAATTCCAGCCAGCTGTCAATGTTGCTCACCAGGCGGCGGCCGCGATGGTGCGCCGGGTCAAGGCGTCCTTCGAGCGGATCCACCAGCCAGTACTCTTCTGGGGTACAGGTGGCCTGCCACTGGAGCAGACGCTTCCCCGTCAGGCTCGATCCCAGCTGGACGACAATCTGCGCCTGTGCCAGCTCGGTAACCGCTTTCGCGTTACCCAGCCAGAGGTCGGCGCAGGGCAGCGGCTGGCCCGTCTGGGAAAGCACGTCACCAATCAGCGGCCAGCCAAGCGTTTGTGCCCACTCCGCCGCCAGCTTGCCTTCCGCCGCACTCATCCGCCCGGCAATCACCACGCCGCGCTTCTGGCGCCAGAAGAACCAGTCGCGCTGTTTTGCGCTTTCCAGATGCGTCTGCTCGCGCAGCCAGGGTTTTTCGCTCTCCCACCAGTCACCCAGCTGCTGTTGCCAGACGAGGCCAGTATCGTTCATTTCGCCGTACAGCGGCTCGGCAAACGGGCAGTTAATGTGCAGCCCGCCGCTGCGCAGTGCGTTCATGGCGTGGTCGAGAGTTGAGACCAGCCAGCTGGCGGGAATGTCCTGAGTGGGGCGCGGCAACGAGACCGTCTGTGAAGGATGCGAGGCAAAAATGCCAGGCTGACGAATCGCCTGATTAGCACCGCAGTCAATAAGTTCCGGGGGACGGTCGGCAGTGAGTAAAATCAGCTTTTCGCCGGTTAATCCCGCTTCTATCAGCGCCGGATAGAGGTTCGCCACCGCCGTGCCGGAGGTGACTATCACCGCCACGGGCGCTTTGCTGACTTTCGCCAGCCCGAGCGCCAGATGGCCCAGACCCCGCTCATCAAAATGGGTGTGGTGAATAAAAGCCCGGTTTTCCGCGGCAGCAAGGGTGAGCGGCGTGGAGCGAGAGCCCGGGGCAATACACACATGCCTGACACCATGACGGGTCAGGGCTTCAAGGATCACCGCCGCCCAGCGTCGGTTAAAAGAACTTACTGACATGAGATTGTCCAGTATCAAGAATGCGACACAGTATAAATAATAGAAAAAGTCAGAATTTTGATATGAATCGGGATTGCACGAATCAGTATTAATCCCTTAGGAGAAGGGAACGCAGCCCGGCGGCCTTGTTTTCGATCTCCTGCCACTCCTGCTCCGGATCGGAGCCGCTGACGATGCCCGCCCCCGCATAAAGACGCAGCGCAGCGTCGTGAACGCGGGCGGAGCGTAATGCCACACAGAATTCGCTTTGATCGCGCGATAAATAGCCCGCCGACCCGGCGTACCACTCCCGGTCAAACGGCTCCACTTTCGCAATAAATTCTCGCGCCGCCTGTCGCGGCAGCCCGGCCACCGCCGCCGTCGGTTGCAGAATATGCAGGCACTGCTCGTCGTCAGGCTGTTTAAGTTCGGTCCAGATACAGCGGCGTAAATGCTGCACCTTGCGCAGACGCAGCACCTGCGCAGGCAGGATCTCCAGCGTCCGGGTATGGTGCTGAAGACGCTGGCAGATATCTTCCACCACCAGCATATTTTCCCGCTGATTTTTGTCGTCATTCATCAGCCAGTCGCCCAGACGCTGGGCCTGCTTATCGTCAGAATGGCTGGCGACGGTGCCTGCCAGCGCTTCAGTGCGCAGCAGCGTGCCGCGTCGCCGCCACAGGCGTTCAGGCGTCGAGCCGAGGAACGCGTTGCTGGCGTCAAAGACCATACAAAAATGATAGCAGTTGAGGTTTAGCGCGCGGCTGGCAGCCATCAGCGCGATGGCGTTCACGGGCTGCTGGCAATGCACGTCTGTAGCACGTGCGAGGACCACTTTCTCAAAATCGCCGCGAGCAAGGGTATCCGTCGCCTGACGAATCAACGCCAGCCATTCCGGTTTTTCCGGATGATGGGTTTCCTGCACAATCTGCACGGACAACGGGCGGATCGGCGCGGCGTCGCGCAGGTTATCGACAAAATTCAGCGCCTCACGGGCATCTTCCCGCAGCGACGTTTCGCTCCACAGTTGCAGACGCAGCGTGGCGACCCCGCCAGACCGTCGCCAGAGAAGGCGCGGTAAAAACAGCTTGCCCTGCGCCGGGTTGAAGGCGTTCAGGCCGCAGATACGGGTGTCATTGGCTACGTCGTGGGTGTGCAAAAACCGCGAGGCCGAGGCCAGAGAATCAAAATGGGCGAGGCTTCCGAGCGCGGCAAGTTCTTCATCGCCGCTGCGCTGTTGCCAGTAAAACTGAGGATAGCATCGCTGCACACCGAGCCAGGCCAGCGGATCGAAGGCGTCGTTTAACGGGAAAGAGACATCGAAATGGCGTAAACCGGGTGTAGCTGGCAACGCTTGCGCAAGCTGAGTACGCAGGCTTTGCAGCGCGAGGAAAATCGAGTGCACGCGAACCTCTCCCTGTTAAAGCCTTATATTATACGGGGTACTGACGATAAATAGCAGTACCCACGTGTAGGGAGTGGTTTACCGGCTTAACGACGGGCTAACAGCAGACCCAGCACCAGCCCTACGGCCGCACCGACCCCAATGCCCTGCCACGGTTTTTCATGCACATAATCGTCGGCACGATAAACCGCCTGCTTGGCGCGGTAGTAGTAATTGTCGGATGCGTTACTGACGCGGTTTTTCACGTCATGCAGCGCCTGCTCGGCGCGGGCTTTGAGCTCAATGTACTTCTGATCGGCAGGATCGCCTGAAGAGCGCAGCACTTCTTCCAGCGTTTCGCTTAGCAGTGTCAGGTCGTCGTCGACTCGGGTATCCCAGGATTGAAATGACATATTTTTCTCCATGTTAGTACACCAGTCCGGTAACTATAGACAACGTATTGCTATTGCGCCTGTTTCGCTTCGCGTGCCATGCCGATGTGTGGGATGCCGTCTTCGTCGTAAATGTCCGTGACCGGGGTGAAACCAAAATGGCCATAGAATGATTGCAAATGCGCCTGCGCGCCCAGGTATAACGCCTTGTCCGGCCACTGTTTCTGGCATGCGTCCAGCGTTTTTTCCATCAGCTGATAGCCCAGCTTTTCACCGCGCGCGCGGCCGCTGATAATGACGCGGCCAATGACGACAGGGTCAAAATCCTCTTCGCTTTTCAGAATCCTCGCATACGCCACCAGCTCGTTATCGCGCCAGCCGAGGATGTGCCGGTTCTCGCCGATCAGGTCATCGCCGTCGATATCCTGATACGGGCAGGTTTGTTCAACCACAAAGACTTCGCAGCGCAGCTTGAGCAGGGCGTAGAGTGAATGCACGGTCAGTTCGCTGTGGTGTAGATCTTGCCACTGGATCATGTGTTTCTCCTTCCTGGTGTTCATCACGTTATACTAAACCCCTTCCCATTCGGCAAAGGGCTGATTGCGTTATGGAACTGATTTTTCTGGGTACGTCCGCCGGGGTGCCAACCCGCTCACGAAACGTGACGGCGATTCTGCTGGATCTTAAGCATCCTACCCGCGGTGGGCTGTGGCTGTTTGACTGCGGCGAGGGTACGCAACATCAGCTGCTGCATACCTCATACCACCCGGGGAAAGTGGATAAAATATTTATCACCCATCTGCACGGCGACCATCTGTTTGGCCTGCCGGGCCTGCTGTGCAGCCGTTCGATGGCCGGTAACGCTAACCCGCTGACCATTTATGGCCCCGCGGGTATTCAGGAATTCGTTGAAACCACGCTGCGCCTGAGCGGCTCGTGGACCGATTATCCGCTGGAGGTGTTAGAGATCGGCGAGGGTCTGGTGTTCGATGACGGAGATTACCTGGTGCGCGCTTACCCGCTTAACCATCCGGTGGAATGCTACGGCTATCGCGTTGAGGAGCATGACAAGCCCGGGGCGCTGAACGCCGCCGCGTTGCAGGCCGATGGGGTGAAACCAGGCCCGCTGTTCCAGCGTCTGAAGCACGGCGAGACCGTCACGCTGGAAGACGGGCGCGTCATCAACGGTCAGGATTACCTCGCCCCACCGCAGCCGGGCAAAAATCTGGCTATTTTTGGGGATACCGCCCCCTGCCCTTCGGCGCTCAGGCTTGCCAGAGGTGTAGATGTGATGGTGCATGAGGCGACGCTGGAAGCGGCGATGGAAGAAAAAGCCAACAGCCGGGGGCACAGCTCTACGCGTCAGGCGGCGCAGCTGGCACGTGAGGCTGGCGTCCGGAAACTGATTGTTACTCACGTCAGCTCACGCTATGACGTCCGCGGCGCTGAAAGCCTGCTGGCAGAGTGCCGGGAAGTATTTCCGGCATGCGAGCTGGCGGAAGATTTTGCTCAGGTCAGCGTTTAGTCCTTCATTTTTCCCTCAGCGTGCCGATAACGATTAAAAGGCCAGCATTTCTCTTGAGGGTAGAATGGATAATTTCCAGAAAGATATTGATGACAGGGCAAACCTGACCCTGTCCAACCGTTTTGAACTGTTGCTGTTCCGTCTTGGCACCTCTCTGAACGAAAATAAATCCGAGCTGTTCGGCATCAACGTATTCAAATTGCGCGAAATTGTGCCGATGCCGACCTTCACCAAACCGGCGGGAATGAAGTCTCCGCTGATGGGGATGGTGAACATTCGTGACCAGGTGATCCCGGTGATCGATCTGGCCGCCGTCGCCGGCTGCAAACCAGCCACCGGGCTGAACATCCTGCTGATCACCGAATATGCCCGCAGCGTGCAGGCGTTTGCCGTAGAATCGGTGGAAAACATCATGCGTCTGGACTGGAAGCAGGTGCACGCCGCGGAAACCGCCGTCAGCGGTCGCTACATCACCAGCATTGCCTGTCTGGACGAGAAGACCGATACCAACGATCTGGCGATGGTGCTGGACGTGGAGCAGATCCTGTACGACATCACCCCGGCGAACCACGATCTGCACGCCACCCATCTGGAAACCACCAAATTCAACATCAAGCCTGGCTCTGTCGCGATTGTTGCAGAAGATTCAAAAGTAGCGCGCTCAATGCTGGAGAAGGGATTGCAGGCGATGGAGATCCCGGCCCAGCTGCATATCACCGGCAAAGACGCGTGGGAGAAAATCACTCAGCTGGCCGCGCAGGCACAGGCCGAGGGCGTTCCCGTTACCGATAAGATTGCCCTGGTATTAACCGACCTCGAAATGCCGGAGATGGACGGCTTTACGCTGACGCGCAAAATCAAATCCGACCCGGTACTGAAAGATATTCCGGTGGTGATCCACTCGTCTCTTTCCGGCAACGCGAACGAAGATCATATTCGCAAAGTGAAGGCGGACGGCTATGTGGCGAAGTTTGAGCTGAATGAGCTGTCGTCGGTGATTGAAGAGGTGCTGGATCGGTCTATGAAGAAGATTGACGGGCCGTTGATTAGCCGCAAGCAGCTGGCTTAGTCGGGTGGCGCTACGCTTACCCGACCTACAGGACCCGTAGGCCCTGCAAGCGTAGCGCCGCTGGGCATGTTTTACTCTGTGCGGGCTGGTGCCCTCACCCCGGCCCTCTCCCACGGGGAGAGGGAGAAAACAATAAAAAACCCGCCGAGGCGGGTTTTTTGTTTTTACATCAGCGGCATCGCGCGCTGCACGATATCAATCAGCGGCTGCGGATAGATACCGAAGATCAGCACCAGCAGCGCGGAGATCAGCACCACGATACCGCCGGCGCTGTACTGCCAGTTGGACGGCGCATCGCGGTTGAGCTGCTGAGGCGCGCTCAGGTACAGGCTCACGGCAACGCGCAGGTAGTAATAGAGACCAATCGCGGAGCCGATAACGACACCCGCCGTCAGCCACCACAGACCCGCCTGCACACCGACGGCCAGCACGTAGAACTTACCGATAAAGCCCAGCGTCATCGGGATACCCGCCAGAGAGAGCATCATCACGGTCATTACCGCAGACAGAATCGGACGGTGCCAGAACAGACCACGGTAGGAGAACAGGGAATCCGCATCCGGGCCACGGTACGGGCTGGACATCAGGCTCACCACGCCGAACGCGCCGAGGCTGCTGAACAGGTAACCGGCCAGATAGACGCCCACGGTTTCCATCGACATCTCACCGCTTTGCAGCGCAATCAGCGCCACCAGCAGGTAACCCAGATGGGAGATAGAGGAGTAGCCCAGCAGACGCTTGATGTTGGTCTGGCTCAGCGCCATCAGGTTACCGAAGATGATGGAGACGAACGCGATGATGCCCAGCACCACGCGAACCGCTTCGCTGTCACCCACCGGGGCGTACAGGAACAGACGCATGACCACACCGAAGATAGCGATTTTGCTCGCCGTCGCCAGAAAGGTCGAGACCGGAGCCGGAGCGCCCTGGTATACGTCTGGCGTCCACAGGTGGAACGGAACCAGAGAGAGTTTAAAGCCAAGGCCAACAATCATCATGCCCAGACCCGCCAGCAGCAGCGGCTCATGCAGCATGCCGTCGCCGAGGCTCTTACCGAGCGCCATGAAGGAGAGGTTCCCCGTCTGTGCGTACAGCAGCGCGATACCGAACAGCAGGAACGACGACGCGGCAGCAGACAGGATCGTGTACTTGATACTCGCTTCCAGAGAGCGCTTCTGGCGGAAAGCGTAACCAATCAGGCCGAACAGCGGCAGTGAGATCAGCTCAATACCGAGGAACAGCGCGGCCAGGTGGTTCGCGTTCGCCAGCAGAATACCGCCCAGTGCGGCAATCAGTACCAGCAGGTAAAACTCTTCTTTGTTGTCGTTGTAACCTTCGAGCCACGGGTACGCAAAGGTACAGGTTGCCAGGCTCGCCAGCAGCACCAGACCGGTGTAGAGCATGGCGTAACCGTCAACGCGCATCAGCGGCGTGACGTCCATCGCTCCCGCCTGGCCAACAAACCAGAGGGAGACTAACGCAGCGTTCAGACCCAGAACGGACAGGGTCGCATTCAGGAAGTGATTGCGTCGCCACGCAATGGAGAGCATCACAACCACCACCGTCAATCCGACGATCAGCAGCGGTAGCAGCGCGATCAGTTGTTGTGGAGTTATTGTCATGGCGAATTACGGCCTTGTAGTAGAAGCAGAATTAACAAACCACTGCTGGATGTTACCCATCGCGGAGTGCGAGGTATCCAGAATCGGCTGCGGATAGAAGCCCAACAGCACCAGCAGTACGACCAGCAGCAGGATGATGAACAGCTCACGCAGCGACATCCCCGGCAGTTCTTGTGCAGCAATTTCACTCTTCGCTTTACCGAAGTAAGCGCGGTGCAGCATCGCCAGCGAGTACACGGAGGCAAATACCAGACCAAAGGTGGAGATGACGGTGATCGTCGGTACCACGTTGAAGCTGCCGAACAGGATCATAAACTCGCCGACGAAGTTACCGGTACCCGGCATACCCAGAGTCGCCACCGCGAAGAACATGGAGAGCGCCGGCAGCCATTTCATTTTGCCCC
Organism: Enterobacter cloacae complex sp. S1; assembly: GCF_014930525.1. Lineage (NCBI taxonomy): Bacteria > Pseudomonadati > Pseudomonadota > Gammaproteobacteria > Enterobacterales > Enterobacteriaceae > Enterobacter > Enterobacter cloacae complex sp. S1. The sequence continues at coordinate 63,069 of NZ_JADBRE010000009.1, read as the reverse complement.
ACAGGCCGCCCATCATACGCATGTCGCGGGTATGCAGACGTTCGTACAGCTGACCACACAGGATGAAGAGACCGGCAGCAGACAGGCCGTGCGCAATCATCTGGATCACCGCGCCCTGGTACGCCAACTGGCTGCCGGTGTAGATGGCAATCAGCACGAAGCCCATGTGGGAAACGGAGGTGTAAGCAATCAGACGTTTGATGTCGTACTGCGTGAAGGCCATCCACGCACCGTAGAAGATACCGATCACGCCAAGCCACATGGCAATCGGCGCGAACTCTGCGGAGGCGTTCGGGAACAGCGGCAGGGAGAAACGCAGCAGACCGTAGGCCGCCGTTTTCAGCAAGATACCCGCCAGGTCAACGGAACCCGCCGTTGGCGCCTGAGAGTGCGCGTCCGGCAGCCAGCCGTGCAGCGGTACGACCGGCATTTTCACCGCGAAGGCGATGAAGAAGCCGAGCATCAGCAGGTATTCCACGCCGTGGGACATCGGGGTCTTCAGCAGATCTTCATAGTTGAAGGTCCAGACGCCGGTCGCATTGTAATGCACGAATACCAGCGCCAGGATGGCAATCAACATCACCAGACCACTCGCCTGGGTGTAGATGAAGAACTTGGTGGCCGCCGTGATACGCGTTTTACCGTCGGATGCCTTGTGGCCCCACAGCGCGATCAGGAAGTACATCGGCACCAGCATCATCTCCCAGAAGAAGAAGAACAGGAACATGTCGATGGCCAGGAACACGCCGATCACGCCGCCCAGGATCCACATCAGGTTCAGGTGGAAGAAGCCCTGATATTTTTCGATTTCTCGCCAGGAGCAGAGTACCGCCAGAACGCCGAGCAGACCGGTCAGCACGACCATCAGCAGTGACAGACCGTCAATCGCGAGGTGGATCGTAATACCAAAACGTGGGATCCACGGCAGAATGAACTCAGACTGCCACTGCGGAAGGCCCGCAGACTGAGTCAGTGAGTAGCCACCCTGCAACCAGAGTTGCAGACCAAGCGCGAGCGTCAATCCCATGGTGATCAGCGCGATCCAGCGCGGCATCTTCACGCCAAAGCGTTCGGTCTGCCAGCACAGGAAGCCGCCGATGAAGGGAATTAATATTAGCCAGGGTAGTAACATGGCGATTTACATTCCTTTTTAAGGCCCCCAGCAGGGGCCTGATTTTCAACGAATTCGAATAAAATTCACGTTTGAGTGCGGGGCCTTTTGCCCGGTGGCGCTTCGCTTACCGGGCCTACGGTCCGTAGACAATCCCCGCTAACTCAAAATCAACGCAACACCATCAGCAGCGCCAGTACGACAACCGCACCGATGCTCATGGACGCCACATACCAGCGCAGATAACCGTTCTCGCTGAACAGCAGGCCTTTACCTGCAAAGCGAGAGAGGATCGCGGGGATATTCATCAGGCTGTTCAGTGGATCGCGCTTCAGCAGCCACGCAATACCCAGGAACGGCTTCACGAAGATCATGTCGTACAGCCAGTCGAAGCCCCATGCGTTGTACCACCAGGTGCCCAGCAGACGGCCCGGCGCGCTGTTGGCAACGGCAGTCACCAGCGTGCGTTTGCCCAGCCACAGCCATGCGGCAATCAGGATGCCCGCGATAGCCACTACGCCGGAGGTGATTTCAAGCGTCAGAACGCGACCGTGCTCAAGCTCGGTTGTCGCCGGCAGTACGCCCTGCAACGGTGGCACAATCATCGCGCCAACGAAGGTGGACAGGACCAGCAGCACAATCAGCGGCAGGTGGTGGGTAATCCCCTTCCCTGCGTGAGCGTGAATTTGTTCTTTACCGTGGAAGACGATGAAAATCATACGGAAGGTGTACAGGGAGGTCATAAACGCACCGACCAGACCCGCAACCATCAGATTGATATGACCATTCGCCATGGCGCCCGCCAGGATTTCGTCCTTACTGAAGAAGCCTGCGGTAATCAGCGGCAGTGCCGCCAGCGCCGCGCCGCCTACCAGGAAGCAGACATACACCAGCGGGATAGACTTACGCAGTCCGCCCATTTTGAAGATGTTCTGCTCGTGGTGGCAGGCCAGGATCACCGAACCGGATGAAAGGAACAGCAGCGCTTTAAAGAACGCGTGCGTCATCAGGTGGAAAATGGCGGCGTCCCACGCCTGAACGCCCAGCGCCAGGAACATGTAACCAATCTGGCTCATGGTGGAGTACGCGAGCACGCGCTTGATGTCGGTCTGCACCAGCGCGGCAAAGCCTGCCAGCACCAGCGTAACCGCACCGACAATACCCACCAGATGCAGAATTTCCGGGGTCATCAGGAACAGGCCATGGGTACGCGCAATCAGGTAGACACCGGCGGTGACCATGGTCGCGGCGTGGATCAACGCGGAGACAGGGGTTGGACCCGCCATCGCGTCGGCCAGCCATGTCTGCAACGGCAGCTGCGCGGATTTACCCACAGCGCCACCCAGCAGCATCAGCGTTGCCCACCACAGCATGTTGTTGCCTGCTTCGAAGTGCGCCGGCGCCAGTTCCACCATTTCGCGGAAGTTTAGCGTGCCCAGTTCGTTGTAAAGAATGAACAGCGCGAAAGCGAGGAACACGTCACCCACGCGGGTCACGACGAACGCTTTCATGGCCGCTGCGCCATTCTTCGGATCGGTGTAGTAGAAACCGATCAGCAGGTAGGAACACAGACCCACGCCTTCCCAGCCCAGATACATCAGCAGCAGGTTATCGGCCAGCACCAGAACCACCATGCTGGCGATAAACAGGTTGGTGTAGGCGAAGAAGCGGGAGTATCCCTCTTCACCGCGCATGTACCAGGAGGCGAACATGTGGATCAGGAAGCCGACGCCGGTAACTACGGAGAGCATGGTCAGAGACAGACCATCCAGCACCAGGTTGAAACCGATGTTGAAGTTACCGACCGACATCCAGTTCCACAGCGGTACGCTGTAGGCCTGACGTCCATTGTTAAAGAAGTCGATACCCGCATACGCTGTGACCAGCGCAGCCAGGCCGATAGAGCCAATGCCCACGGTGGCAGACAGATTCTCAGACCAGCGGCCGCGAGAAAACGCCAGCAGCACGAAGCCAATCAGCGGAAAAATAATGGTTAAGGCAAGCATGTTCATCCACGCAACTCACTTACTGAATCGATGTTCAGGTTCTGGCGGCGACGATGGAGCTGTAGCAACAGCGCCAGGCCAATACTCGCTTCAGCAGCCGCGAGGCTGATGGCGAGAATGTACATCACCTGACCATCGGTCTGGCCCCAGTAGCTGCCGGCGACCACAAAGGCCAGCGCGGAAGCGTTGATCATGATTTCCAGACCGATCAGCATAAACAGCAGATTGCGGCGGATAACCAGACCAGTTAAGCCCAGAACGAATAAAATCGCAGCGAGGATCAGTCCATGTGTTAAGGGGATCATGCGCGTTCCTCCGTTTTTCTTTTCGCGCGGTCGTCAGTGCGGTTGCTCAGCACCTCGCCGACACGCTCTTCGCGGCCAACGTGGAAGGCCACAACCAGACCCGCCAGCAGCAGCATTGAGGCCAGCTCAACCGCCAGAACGTACGGACCAAACAGGGTGATACCCACGGCTTTCGCGCTGATTGGCGTCCCGTCGATACCCTGGTCGTTGACGCCCAGAATGGCGTAAACAATCACCGCCAGCATGATGGCCGACAAAATTGCCGGACCAATCCACACCTGCGGTTTTAACCACTGACGTTCCTGCTCAATTTCAGAGCCGCCCAGGTTCAGCATCATCACCACGAACACAAACAGCACCATGATGGCCCCGGCGTAGACGATGATTTCCAGCGCACCAGCGAAGTGCGCGCCCAGCGCAAAGAACACCCCGGAAATAGCCAGCAGCGAAATGATTAAATACAGCAGCGCATGCACCGGATTGGTGTGCGTGATCACTCGCAGCGTAGCCAGGATGGCGATAAGGCCACAGATATAAAAAGCGAATTCCATTGCCCTCTCCTTACGGTAACAGGCTCTTGACGTCGATAGGCTTAGCTTCGTTCTCTGCTTCGCCTTTATCTTTGCCGTCGATTGCCATACCCGCCATCCGGTAGAAGTTATATTCCGGGTATTTGCCCGGACCGGAAATCAGCAGATCCTCTTTCTCGTACACCAGATCCTGACGCTTGTACTCACCCAGCTCGAAGTCTGGAGTCAGCTGAATCGCCGTGGTTGGGCACGCTTCTTCACACAGACCGCAGAAAATGCAGCGTGAGAAGTTGATGCGGAAGAACTCAGGGTACCAGCGGCCGTCTACCGTCTCTGCTTTTTGCAGAGAGATACAGCCCACCGGACACGCTACCGCACACAGGTTACAGGCAACGCAACGCTCGGAACCGTCCGGGTCGCGCGTCAGCACGATACGTCCACGGTAGCGCGGCGGCAGATATACCGGCTCTTCCGGGTACATCCGGGTTTCGCGTTTGGCAAACGCATGCAGGCCGATCATCCAGATACTGCGTACCTGAGTGCCGAAACCTACCAATAATTCTTTTAAGGTCATGATCTCAAAGCCCCTTATGGCTGCTGCCAGAGAATGACAGCCGCCGTTACCAACAAGTTGACGAGCGTCAGCGGCAGGCACACTTTCCAGCCGAAGGACATTACCTGGTCATAACGCGGACGCGGTAACGCTGCGCGAATCAAAATGAACATCATCATGAAGAACGCGGTTTTCAGCGCGAACCAGATGAACGGCGGTAAGAACGGGCCATGCCAGCCACCAAAGAACAGCGTTACCATCAACGCGGAAATGGTGACGATACCGATGTACTCGCCCACAAAGAACAGACCGAACTTCATACCGGAATATTCAATGTGGTAACCGTCGGCCAGTTCCTGTTCGGCTTCTGGCTGGTCAAACGGGTGACGGTGACACACCGCCACGCCCGCGATGGCAAAGGTAATAAACCCAAAGAACTGCGGGATAACGTTCCAGATGTCGGCCTGGTTGTTGACGATGTCGGTCATGTTAAATGAACCGGCCTGCGCCACCACGCCCATCAGGGAGAGCCCCAGGAACACTTCGTAGCTCAGCGTCTGCGCGGAAGCACGCATCGCACCCAGCAGCGAGTATTTGTTGTTACTGGACCAGCCTGCGAACAGCACCGCGTAAACCGCGAGGCCTGCCATCATCAGGAAGAACAGAATGCCGATGTTCAGGTCAGCCACCACCCAGGTCGGGCTGACCGGAACGATAGCAAACGCCAGCAGCAGCGAGGTGAAGGCAATCATCGGCGCCAGCGTAAAGATCACGCGGTCCGAGAAGCGCGGAACCCAGTCCTCTTTAAAGAACATCTTGATCATGTCCGCGACCAGCTGGAGTGAACCACCCCAGCCCACGCGGTTCGGTCCGTAACGGTTCTGGAACAGACCGAGCAAACGACGTTCACCAAAGCTCATGAACGCGCCGCAGGTGACGACCACCAGCAGAATCACAACCGCTTTCAGAATGCTCAGCAGGATGTCGATAAGATCCGGCGTTAACCAACTCATGCTTTTGCCTCCTGAAGGTTATCAAGATGCGCACCCGCCAGGACCGGCGCGATGCCAGGCATACCCATCGGCAGACCCACCTGCCCTGCTGACAGGCGTTCAGAAATAATCAGCGGCAGGCTGATTGTCTGGCCGTCGTAGCTAAAGGCAATGTTCGCACCCGCGTTAACGCCAAGCTTCGCGGCATCCGCCGGGTTGAGCTTGATGTACGGCTGCGGCATACGCTGCTGGAATACCGGAGAACGCTGGGACATTTCGTCGCTACCGAACAGATGGTAGTACGGTGCAATACGCCAGTGACCTTCCTGCGCCTGGAAGCTCGCCGGAACGGTGGTGAAGAAGTCCAGACCGGTTTCGGAGGCTTCAATCAGACGCACGCCCGGATCGCCGTGGCGCAGGTGACCGCCCACTTCAGCCTGGAACTTGTTCCATGCCTGCGGGGAGTTCCAGCCCGGTGCCCATGCAAACGGGATTTGCGAACGCGGCGCAGACGGCTGGTTGTTCCCTTCCATCGAGAAGGCAAACATGGTGTCTTTGTCCTGCGGCTGACGCGGTTCGTGCACGCTGATGTTGGCGCGCATCGCGGTACGACCGCTGTAGCGGTGCGGCTCACGCGCCAGTTTCTGGCCGCGAATGCGGAAGCTTGCGTCAGGCGCGGCGTCTTTAATACCCGCCAGCTGAGGCAGTTTCTCAACAACCGCGTCAATAACGTGGTCGAGCTGCGTCCAGTCCACTTCACGGCTCTGCACGGTGCTGTGCAGAGAGTGCAGCCAGCGCCAGCTTTCCAGCATCACGGTGTTGCTGTCGTAGTAGGCCGGGTCATAAACCTGGAAGAAACGCTGGGCGCGGCCTTCGTTGTTGATCACCGTCCCGTCGCTTTCTGCGAAGCTTGCCGCAGAGAGCACCAGGTGCGCTTTGTCCATGATCGCGGTGCGCTGATGGTCGATAACCATCACCAGCGGCGCTCTGGAGAGCGCGGCGTCAACGCGAGCGGCAGAAGCATGGCGATGCAGGTCGTTTTCCAGCACCACAACGGCGTCAGCGGCACCGGATTCCAGTTCGCTTAACGCGTCTTCCAGCGAGCCGCCGCCAATCATACCCAGACCGATGCTGTTCACCGCACGGGCAATCATAGTCACACCGACGTCAGCGCCGCGGCCCTTCAGGGCTTTGGCAACGTTCGCTGCGGCCTGAATGATTTCAGCGCTACCGGCGTTGGTACCGGAAATAATCAGAGGTTTCTTCGCCCCCGCCAGTGCCTGAACAATCACATCGACCTTGTTTTGCAGGTCGCGATCCAGTTCAACGGCCGGCGAGTTGCTGTCCAGCGCGTGGGCAATGGCAAAGCCGAGACGCGCCTGATCTTCAACCGGCGCGCAGTAGGTCCACGCGGCGATATCGTCCAGACGAGTGTTGTCAACGTTAGTCACAAACAGAGGATGCTTCGCGCGCTGACCGATGTTGAGAATGGCCGCAATTTGCCAGTCAGCCACTTTTTGCGCCGCTGCCATTTCACGTGCTTTACCTTTCACCGCCTGACGAACCGCCAGAGCCGCGCGTGCGCCGGTCTGCGTCAGGTCTTCACCCAGCACCAGAACCGCATCATAGGATTCGATTTCGCGCAGCGCAGGCGTATGAATGCCGCCTTCACGCAGCACTTTCAGCACCAGCTGGAGACGTTCCTGCTCGCCCTGGGCGATACCGGTGTAGAAGTTTTCCGCCCCAACCAGCTCGCGCAGCGCGAAGTTGCTTTCGATGCTGGCGCGCGGGGAGCCGATGCCGATCACTTTCTTCGACTGACGCAGAATATCCGCCGCGCCCTGCATCGCCTGCTCGGCGTTGAGAGTAATGAAGTCGTCGCCACGGCGCTGAACCGGCTGACGCGGACGGTCTTTCAGGTTCACATAGCCATAGCCGAAACGACCGCGGTCGCAGAGGAAGTAGTGGTTAACTGTACCGTTGTAACGGTTTTCGATACGACGCAGTTCGCCGTAACGTTCACCCGGGCTGGTGTTACAGCCAAGGGAGCACTGCTGGCAGATGCTTGGCGCAAACTGCATGTCCCATTTACGGTTGTAACGTTCAGAGTGGGTTTTATCCGTGAATACGCCGGTCGGACAGATTTCTACCAGGTTACCGGAGAATTCGCTTTCCAGCGTACCGTCTTCCGGACGACCGAAGTAGACGTTGTCATGCGCGCCATATACGCCCAGATCCTGTCCGTCTGCATAATCTTTGTAATAACGCACGCAGCGGTAGCAGGCGATGCAGCGGTTCATTTCGTGAGAGATGAACGGCCCCAGATCCTGGTTACGGTGGGTACGCTTGGTAAAGCGATAGCGACGGAAGCTGTGACCGGTCATGACGGTCATATCCTGAAGGTGGCAGTTACCGCCCTCCTCACACACCGGACAGTCGTGCGGGTGGTTGGTCATCAACCACTCCACCACGCTTTCACGGAACTGTTTGGCTTCTTCGTCATCAATCGAAATAAAGGTGCCTTCGGCGGCTGGCGTCATACAGGACATCACCAGGCGACCACGCGTGTCTTCCGCGTTTTGATATTGCTTCACCGCACACTGGCGGCAAGCACCGACGCTGCCCAGCGCCGGATGCCAGCAAAAGTACGGAATATCGAGGCCAAGAGACAGACAAGCTTCCAGCAGGTTGTCCGCCCCGTTGACTTCGTATTCTTTGCCGTCTACATGAATCGTAGCCATTAGCATGCTTCCAGTTGGCTCGGCCGAAACCGAGCGTTAATCAAAATTCTGTTTTTACCAGCGCGCTTTCAGCAGGTTCGGCTGAATACCATTGATCGAATGGGTATTGCTGAACGGCTGCTTGATGCCTGCTTCGAATTCGTCGCGGAAATATTTAATCGCGCTTTGCAGCGGCTCGACGGCGCCCGGTGCGTGGGCACAGAAGGTTTTACCCGGCCCTAAGAATCGACACAGTTGCTCAAGTGTCTCGATATCGCCAGGCTGGCCTTCGCCACGTTCGATAGCACGCAGGATCTTCACGCTCCACGGCAGACCATCACGGCACGGTGTACACCAGCCGCAGGACTCGCGGGCGAAGAACTCTTCCAGGTTACGCACCAGGGATACCATGCCGATCTCGTGGTCGACGGCCATCGCCAGCGCTGTACCCAGACGGCTGCCTGCTTTACCAATGCTTTCGAACTCCATTGGCAGGTCAAGGTGGGCTTCGGTCAGGAAGTCCGTCCCTGCCCCACCCGGCTGCCAGGCTTTGAATTTCAGGCCATCGCGCATGCCGCCGGCGTAGTCTTCAAGAATTTCGCGTGCGGTGGTGCCGAACGGCAGCTCCCAGACGCCAGGGTTCTTCACGCGACCGGAGAAGCCCATCAGCTTGGTACCGGCATCTTTGCTTGAGGAGATGCCCTGATACCACTCCACGCCGTTCGCGAGGATCGCCGGGACGTTGCACAGGGTTTCGACGTTGTTGACGCAGGTCGGTTTACCCCACACGCCGGAGCTTGCCGGGAACGGTGGCTTGGAGCGCGGGTTCGCGCGGCGGCCTTCCAGGGAGTTAATCAGCGCGGTTTCTTCACCGCAGATATAACGCCCGGCACCGGTGTGCACGAACAGCTCGAAGTCAAACCCGGTGCCCAGGATGTTTTTACCCAGCAGACCGGCTTCAGTGGCTTCGGCAATCGCGCGACGCAGGTTTTCAGCCGCTTCGATGTATTCACCGCGCAGGAAGATATAGCCACGGTACGCTTTCAGCGCGAACGCGGAGATCAGCATGCCTTCCACCAGCAGGTGCGGCAGCTGTTCCATCAGCAGGCGGTCTTTATAGGTACCCGGCTCCATTTCATCGGCGTTACACAGCAGGTAACGGATGTTCATGGATTCGTCTTTCGGCATCAGGCTCCACTTCAGACCGGTGGAGAAGCCCGCGCCCCCGCGGCCTTTCAGGCCAGACTCTTTCACCGCGTTAACGATGTCGTCCGGCGCCATGCCGCCGAGGGCTTTACGCGCGCCGGCATAGCCGTTTTTGCTCTGATATTCGTCGAGCCAGACCGGCTGTTTGTCATCACGCAGACGCCAGGTCAGCGGATGCGTCTCAGCAGTACGAATTACAGTTTTCATTTGTACTGCTCCAGCAGGTCAGGAATCGCTTCCGGCGTCAGATGGCTGTGAGTGTCCTCATCAATCATCATGGTCGGCCCCTTGTCGCAGTTACCCAGGCAGCAGGTTGGCAGCAGAGTAAAGCGTCCGTCGAAGGTGGTCTGGCCCGGCTTGATATTGAGTTTCTTCTCAATCGCAGCCTGAATGCCCTGATAACCGGTGATGTGGCAGACCACGCTGTCACAGTAGCGGATCACATGGCGGCCTACCGGCTGACGGAAGATCTGGCTGTAGAACGTGGCTACGCCTTCTACGTCACTTGCCGGAATGCCCAGCACTTTTGCGATCTCGTAGATCGCCCCATCCGGCACCCAACCACGCTGTTTCTGTACGATTTTCAGCGCTTCAATGGACGCCGCACGCGGGTCTTCGTAGTGGTGCATCTCGTGCTCAATGGCGGCACGCTCTGCTTCACTCAGCTCAAAAGCCTCGGTTTGTGGTTGTTGATTCTCGTGCATAATTAGCGGTCCACATCTGACATAACAAAATCGATACTACCCAGATACACAATCAGGTCGGAGACCAGACTGCCGCGAATGGCGGCCGGGATCTGCTGCAAGTGCGCGAAGCTTGGCGTACGCACGCGGGTGCGGTAGCTCATGGTGCTGCCGTCGCTGGTGAGGTAGTAGCTGTTGATACCCTTGGTCGCTTCAATCATCTGGAAGGATTCCTGTGCTGGCATGACCGGGCCCCAGGAAACTTGCAGGAAGTGGGTGATCAGGGTTTCGATATGTTGCAGCGTGCGCTCTTTCGGTGGCGGCGTCGTCAGCGGGTGATCCGCCTTGAACGGGCCTTCCGGCATGTTGTTGAGGCACTGCTCAAGGATGCGCAGGCTCTGGCGCAGCTCTTCCACTTTCAGCATCACGCGGGTGTAGCAGTCGGATACGCCGCCGCCAACCGGGACTTCAAAGTCGAAGTTCTCGTAACCAGAGTAAGGACGGGCTTTACGCACGTCGAAATCAATACCCGTCGCACGCAGACCTGCACCTGTGGTTCCCCACTCCAGCGCTTCTTTCGCGCCGTAGGCAGCAACGCCCTGAGAACGGCCTTTCAGGATGGAGTTACGCAGCGCGGCTTTCTCGTAAGACGCCAGACGTTTCGGCATCCAGTCGAGGAATTCACGCAGCAGGCGGTCCCAGCCGCGCGGCAGATCGTGCGCCACACCGCCGATGCGGAACCAGGCCGGGTGCATACGGAAACCGGTAATCGCTTCCACCAGATCGTAGATTTTCTGACGGTCGGTAAAGGCGAAGAAGACCGGCGTCATCGCGCCGACGTCCTGAATGAACGTGGAGATGTACAGCAGGTGGCTGTTAATACGGAACAGTTCAGACAGCATCACGCGAATCACGTTAACGCGATCCGGGACGGTGATGCCTGCCAGCTTCTCAACGGCCAGCACGTATGGCATTTCGTTCACGCAGCCGCCGAGGTATTCGATACGGTCGGTGTACGGAATGTAGCTGTGCCAGGACTGACGCTCACCCATCTTCTCGGCACCACGGTGGTGGTAGCCGATGTCAGGCACGCAGTCGACAATCTCTTCGCCATCAAGCTGAAGAATAATACGGAATGCACCGTGCGCAGACGGGTGGTTTGGACCGAGGTTGAGGAACATGAAGTCCTCGTTTTCGGTGCCGCGCTTCATGCCCCAGTCTTCCGGCTTGAAGGTCAGCGCTTCCATCTCCAGATCCTGCTTGGCTTTGGTCAGCTCAAACGGGTCGAATTCGGTGGCGCGTGCCGGGTAGTCTTTACGCAGCGGGTGGCCGGTCCAGGTCTGCGGCATCATGATGCGCGTCAGATGCGGGTGACCGTCGAAGGTCATGCCGAACATTTCCCAGGTTTCACGCTCGTACCAGTTGGCGTTCGGGAAAAGTTTGGTGATCGTCGGCAGATGCATGTCGTTTTCAGACAATGCCACCTTGAGCATGATATCCGTGTTGCGGTCTATTGAGATCAGGTGGTAGAAAACGGAAAAATCCGCAGCAGGGAGACCCTGGCGGTGCGTTCTCAGACGTTCGTCCATGCCGTGTAAGTCAAACAGCATGACGTAAGGTTTTGGCAATTTCTTGAGGAAATCGACAACTTCCAGTAATTGCTCACGCTTCACCCAAACAACGGGTACCCCGGTGCGGGTGGCCTGAACAGTAAAGGCATCCGGCCCAAAACGGTTGCGCAGTTCGCCAATGACGGGGTCATCGAGATGATCCCGGGTCTGCCAGGCGGCTTCTTGCGCGGTTAAGTCGGTCATATTGTTCACCATTGCAAATGGTCCGTGGTGACTGTTAAGCCTGGCTTCGCGCTATTTGAGTAGTGATATGCGAAGGTGTTCTCCAGGCCCACAGGCGCAAATTAAATTTCGTCAGGCGTACGCAGGTTGGTGACGGCAATACGTTCACCACGTTTACGCTCGCGCTCAGACTGCATGTTCGCGCGATAGACACCCTGATCGCCAACAACCCATGAAAGCGGGCGGCGTTCTTTACCAATTGACTCCTGGAGCAGCATCAGCGCCTGCATATAGGCCTCTGGACGCGGCGGGCAGCCCGGGATGTACACATCCACCGGAATGAACTTATCAACGCCCTGCACAACGGAATAAATGTCGTACATACCGCCGGAGTTTGCACATGCGCCCATGGAGATAACCCATTTTGGCTCCAGCATCTGGTCATAAAGACGCTGAATAACTGGTGCCATCTTGGTAAAGCAGGTCCCGGCCACCACCATCAGGTCAGCCTGACGTGGAGAAGCACGCAGTACCTCGGCCCCAAAACGCGCAACGTCATGCACCGCAGTGAATGACGTCACCATTTCAACGTAGCAGCAAGAAAGGCCAAAGTTGTATGGCCAGATGGAGTTCTTACGACCCCAGTTGACCATGTCGTGCATGGCATGTTCGAGCTTGCCCATGTACACGCTTTTGTTGACTTCTTGCTCCAGGGGGTCGGTTACGATCTCCTGTTTTTGCAGGGGGTAACGGTCATTCTCACCGTTAGGATCTATGCGGGTGAGCGTATAATCCATCTTATTGCCTCGCTGTTACTGCTGACGATTAGAGATACTGTTTTCCGGGTTGATGTGTTCACGGCGTGAACGCACAGGTGTCCAGTCCAGCGCGCCAATACGCACCAGATAAACCAGACCGGCCAGTAACACTAAAATGAAAATTGCGGCCTCGACAAAGCCCACCCAACCACTTTCGCGAATGGAGGTAGACCACGCGAAGAGGTAAAGCGCTTCCACGTCAAAAATGACGAAGAACATGGCTACCAGGTAGAACTTGGCAGACAGGCGTAAGCGAGCGGTACCTACTGAATCAATACCTGATTCGAAAGGTGTGTTTTTGTGCCTTGCGCGGGCGCGACCGCCCAGGAACCAGCCGCCGACTAACATCAGGCAGCACAGGCCAATGGCTACAATAAGAAAGATTGCGAATGCCCAGTGATGAGCGATGACTTCTGTGGATGTTGACATACTCATTGCTTACTCATCAAAAGTGATACCGACGACACTGCTCTTGCTGGCAGATGGGCATCACATCGATTCATGGGGAGGAACAAAATAACCTTACACTAACTGTCAGAAATGAGACATAGACAGCAAAATGATGGGGTTTTTTACTCCTTTCTATAACCTTTTGTCAACTTTAACAAAGGTTTCTTCACATTAAATTACAACGTGCGATTCTCATTAACATTTGGTGCCCTTTAACCCTGGTGGGTACATGACTTTCCGTCAAATGCATCTTGTTGAATCGTGTCCGTTTTGGAAGTAAAAAAAATAACCCTCCTATTTTGACAGGATTTGCCAACGATTCCTCCCCCCAAATGGGAGTATTTTCTTGATCTGAGACACGCTTTTGTTAATTCAATCAAAAAAACAGCAACATATTTCCTGTTTTTTTAACATCGGCGGGGTATGAGGTAAGTTAGAACAGGTATTGTTTACATCTTAACCAAAAACATTTTCTGCATTGATAAATAAGCGGTATTTGCTTTATCCCTGCTCCATTCACGGTTATGAATAGCAAAAAAAACCACTCGCAGGAAAAAATCATGCGAGTGGCTCTTTTTTGCACTTACATTTTGTTACGAGAATTTTGAGGGAATGATCACTCAAAATCCCCTTCCACGATCAGGGAGTCATCCCCTCCTTCGGGAGTAACAGGCGCGTACTGCCATGGATTGTGGTAGTTTTCCATTGCCTCGAATACCACTTTTGCCAGCTCGTTGTTGCTGGCGGCGTTATGGCACAGCAGGTACTCCGTATCCGGCAACGACGGAAGTCCCTCGGATTGACCCAGCACACGCAGATCGGGGCTCATCATCTCCACCGGACGGGCCGTTACGCCAAGCCCGGCCTTCACCGCCGCTCGCACTGCGGGCAAGGTTGACGCCACGTACGCCAGGCGCCATGGAATACCGGCTTCGTTGAGCGCAGCCAGCACCATATCGCGGAACGGACTGGGATCGTCCAGCAGGACCAGGGGTATCGGCTCACCTTTCTGCAATACATACTCTGCGGCACAGTACCAGTGCGTTGGAGAAGTACGCAGCGTCAGGCTGTCAAACTGGCCAGGTCGATGCGTGGTGACCACCAGGTCAACCTCGTTTTCTTTCAGCATCTCAACCATGAAGGCATTGCGTTTAACGCTAACGTCCAGGGCAAGCTTCGGATAAACCGAGCTAATTCGGTTGAGAAGGAAGGGTAAAATGGTATCTGCTGATTCATCTGACGCCCCTAATGTTAACACTCCCTGAAGGTTGCTAAACATTAATGACATACAGGCTTCATCATTAAAGCGCAGTATCTTTCTGGCATAACCCAGAAGCTGAATACCATGTTCTGTTAAAAGCTTATTACGTCCATGACGCGCAAAAAGCTCTTTACCAACCAGTTGTTCCAGCCGCTGCATTTGCTGACTCACGGCGGACTGGGTACGGCAAACGGCGGCAGCAGCTGCTGCAAAAGTGTTGAGATCGGCGACCGCAACAAACGTTCTCAGCAGATCGAGGTCGAGATTCATTATCGGACGATTTGCATTTATCATATCTTTTCACTTTCAGGTTGCTCGTGCGGAGCTGCCCGGGTTGAAGCTGTGTGTAACAGTTAAGCAATTCCTTCTGAAGAGTTTCCCTCGCATCCCGGCCCGGCAGACTGCCTGACAGATAGTTATTGTACTGCGGTATATCACCAGTCAGAAATCACGTTTCATGACGTTATTTTTATTCTCTTGCGTCCAGGATATTTCGTTGTTTGCAGGTCGATGTTAATACCATAAAGAGTAAGACATGTTTTCTGCCATCTATATCGCAGCGTTGGCAACGTAGCAAGATGTGACTTACCCAATCAGCCAGAGATAACTTTAACAATAACAATCGATTAATACAGGAAAGCAGTATCCGATATACGTAACAGGCCTATCGCTATGCTGCATTCCCGAAACACATCTTAACCCAAATCCACTATATTTATAAGTCTTATTGCAATATTAAGGATTTATCGCCAATGATAAGCAACTACACTCTTTTTATTAAAATTAACGAAAGTTGCATTTTCGTCGTTAATAATAAATAAAGTTTAATTTAGATTCAGGCCATTCATTAATAACCCTTAACATTAATTTCACATGAGTAACTTTTAACCTGGCTTTGCTAATATGGCAATCGGTATCTCAGCATTCAGGTTTTACGAATGGTCACTCAGAGGGACTAATGCATCAGCCCGAATCGTCTTTTTATTTATTCCAGAATAATATTCATCTTTATATGAAATTTTTAGCATAAACAACCCATCACCCCTCTTTATCACGATAAATTCAGGCACAAAATCACTCCGTCGTTAGAGTAAGCGATCACCGCGGCATTGCCCGGTTGGACGAAATCTTCTTCTGTGCGCCCTTCAAAACGAAGCGCGGTGGGAGTACATTGTTCCGTGCTCACTTCCACGGCAGGAAGTTGCAATAATAGCGAAAAGGTTAAAGGTTCATGTCCCCTATCGAAAAATCCAGCAAGCTCGACAACGTCTGTTACGACATCCGTGGCCCGGTACTCAAAGAGGCAAAACGCCTTGAAGAGGAAGGCAATAAGGTTCTGAAACTCAACATCGGCAACCCCGCGCCATTTGGTTTTGAAGCGCCGGATGAGATCCTGGTGGATGTGATCCGCAACCTGCCCACTGCACAAGGCTACTGCGATTCAAAAGGGCTTTATTCCGCCCGTAAAGCCATCATGCAGCACTATCAGGCTCGCGGTATGCGCGACGTCACCGTTGAAGATATCTACATTGGCAACGGTGTCTCGGAGCTGATCGTTCAGGCGATGCAGGCGCTCCTGAACAGCGGCGATGAAATGCTGGTTCCTGCCCCAGATTATCCGCTGTGGACGGCTGCGGTGTCCCTGTCCAGCGGTAAAGCGGTGCACTACCTGTGCGACGAATCCTCTGACTGGTTCCCGGATCTGGATGATATTCGCGCCAAAATTACCCCGCGCACCCGGGGTATCGTGATCATTAACCCGAATAACCCGACGGGTGCGGTCTATTCAAAAGAGCTGCTGATGGAGATCGTCGAGATCGCCCGCCAGCACAACCTGATCATCTTTGCCGACGAGATTTACGACAAGATCCTGTACGACGCGGCGCAGCACCACTCTATCGCCGCGCTGGCGCCCGATCTGCTGACGGTCACCTTTAACGGACTGTCTAAAACTTACCGCGTTGCCGGTTTCCGTCAGGGCTGGATGGTACTGAACGGTCCGAAAAAACATGCGAAAGGCTACATTGAAGGGCTGGAGATGCTGGCATCCATGCGTCTGTGCGCCAACGTACCGGCGCAACATGCGATCCAGACAGCACTCGGCGGCTATCAAAGCATCAGCGAGTTTATCGTTCCAGGCGGCCGCCTGTATGAACAGCGCAACCGTGCATGGGAATTGATTAATGATATTCCGGGCGTCTCCTGCGTGAAGCCTAACGGCGCTCTGTACATGTTCCCGAAAATCGACGCGAAGCGCTTCAATATTCACGACGACCAGAAAATGGTGCTCGACTTCCTGTTGCAGGAAAAAGTGCTGCTGGTTCAGGGGACGGCGTTTAACTGGCCGTGGCCGGATCACGTGCGTATCGTCACCCTGCCGCGCGAAGACGATCTCGAGATGGCCATCAGCCGCTTCGGGCGCTTCCTCTCCGGGTACCATCAGTAACGCTGACTTTCCGCCGGGTAGCGCTGCGCTTACCCGGCCTGCAACATCCGCAAATTTGCATCTTCCCTCCCCTCCCCGCACAATGAAGTCTGTCGCAGTGAAGACATAAGGTAACCTATGAGTCAGAGTCATTTCTTTGCCCACCTCTCCCGCCTGAAACTCATCAACCGCTGGCCGCTGATGCGCAACGTGCGTACTGAAAATGTGTCGGAGCACAGTTTGCAGGTTGCCATGGTCGCGCACGCGCTGGCCGCGATTAAAAACCGCAAATTCAACGGGCAGGTGAATGCCGAACGTATCGCCCTGCTGGCGATGTATCACGATGCATCTGAAGTGCTGACCGGTGATCTGCCTACGCCGGTGAAATATTTCAACTCGCAGATTGCCCAGGAATATAAGGCCATTGAGAAGATTGCCCAGCAGAAGCTGATCGACATGGTGCCTGAAGAGCTGCGCGATATCTTCGGGCCGCTGATCGACGAGCATCAGTATACGGAAGAGGAGAAATCCCTGGTTAAGCAGGCTGACGCGCTGTGCGCCTACCTGAAGTGTCTGGAAGAGCTGTCCGCCGGGAATAACGAGTTCCTGCTGGCGAAATCACGCCTGGAGAAGACGCTCGACTCCCGCCGTAGCGAAGAGATGGACTACTTTATGCGCGTGTTTGTGCCGAGCTTCCATTTGTCGCTGGATGAGATTAGCCAGGATTCGCCACTCTGATTTTCGCCCAGCGGCGCTGCGCTTGCAGGGCCTACGGGGTTGTAGGCCGGGTAAGGCGTAGCCGCCACCCGGCAAAATGCTCAGAACGGAAACAGGACCGGTATCAATACCACGCACACCACCATCACCAGGACGGTGAACGGCACACCCAGCTTCACGAAATCACTGAACCTATAATTCCCGGGCCCCAGCACCAGCGTATTGACCGGGGAAGAGACCGGCGTCATAAATGCCGCGGACGCCGCCATCGCAACCATCATCGCAAACGGATACGGCGAAACGCCCATCGATTTTGCCATCGCCAGCGCAATGGGCGCCATCAGCACCGCCGTTGCGGTATTGGAGATGAACAAACCAATGGTGGCGCACATGACGAACAGGCAAACCATCATCAGGTACGGACCATATCCCCCTCCCGCGTCCATTAAGCCTTTCACGATCAAATCCACCCCGCCGGTTTTCTGTAGCGCCAGGGCGAAGGGCATCATCCCGACGATGAGAATGATGCTCGGCCAGTGAATCGCTTTGTAAGCGCTTTCGGCGTCAATACAGCGGAATTTGCCCATTAACAGACAGGCGATTATCGCCGCCACCGGGTTAGGGATCTCGTCCGTCAGCATCAGCGCGACCATCAATACCAGGCAAAAAATCGCATGGGGCGCCTGGCTGTGCGCCGGTGATGCATCGTTCTCTTCAATCGGCATATTCAGCACCACAAAATCGCGGCCTTTCTGCCCGAGCTGGCTAATCAGTTTCCAGTTGCCGACCACGAGGAAGATATCCCCCAGCAGGATCGGCTCATCCACCACCGCCCCTTCAAGGGCTACGCCATCGCGCTTCAGGCCCACCACGTTGAGGCCATAGCGGGTACGAAAACCGATTTCACGCACGGTTTTGCCCAATAACTCCGATTCCGGGATCAGCGACACCTCGGCCATTCCCACATCCAGCGCCTGGTCAGAGAAATACTCGCCGCGCAGGACCATCGGCTCCAGCAGCTGCTCGCTACAAAACTCCCGCAGATCCACGTCTGCGGTGGACATATCAATCAGCAGGACGTCACGCGCGCGAAACTCTGACACCCCGTTCACGTTAACGATCACCCGACGAAAACGACGCCAGCGCTCAACCCCGATGACGTTCGCGCCATAGCGTTCGCGTAGCTTAAGGTCATCCAGCCGCTGCCCCACCATAGGCGATCCCGGGCGGATAGCCAGACGTCGGGCACGCCCGGTCAGACGATACTCTTTAATCAGATCGCGGAAAGAGCGCCGCTTCCAGCCCTCTTTGGCTTTATCCTGCTTCTCCCCTTTCAGCGCGAAACGGGTCAATAGCATATAGATAATGCCCATCACCAGTACCACCAGCCCGATCGGCGTAACGCTGAAAAAGCTAAACCCCTCAAGCCCCTCACGGATCAGTTCGCTGTTCACGACGAGGTTCGGCGGCGTTGCGACCAGCGTCATCATGCCGCTGATGAGCCCGGCGAAGCTCAACGGCATCATCAGCCGCGACGGGGAGATCTGCATCCTCATGCAGACGCTCAGCACGACCGGAATAAAGATGGCCACGACGCCCGTAGAGCTCATAAACGCGCCCAGCCCGGCGACCGTCAGCATCAGGTAAATCAGCATTTTGGTTTCGCTGCTGCCCGCCACCTTAACCAACCACGACCCCATCATCGTCGCCACGCCGGTGCGTACCAGCCCGTCGCCAATAATAAACAGGGCGGCAATTAAAATAACGTTGGGATCGCTAAACCCGGAAAAGGCTTCCGGCAGGGAAAGGGTACCGCTCAGAACGAATGCGACAATCACAAACAGGGCGACGGCATCCATGCGCACCTTGCCCGTGGCAAAAAGAATGATGGCGATTAACAGCAGGCTCAGGACCCAAATCAGTTCACCGTTCACAACATGTCCTTGTCAGTGGAGGAGAAGCAATTCTGCCATAAAAAAGCCCCGGTAATGCGGGGCTATATCATGGGATTACATTTTTAGCGAGACGGTTACAACTCCGTCTGACGCCTTCGAGACGTCGATGGCGGTCAGGGTGTTAAGCACGAAATCCGCCTCCTCCAGCCGGGGGGAACCCGCCGGGACGTTAACGGCAATGACGTGGCTTCCGGCGTTCAGCCCGGCCAGCACGCCTGCCGCCGCGTCTTCCACCACCACACACTCTGCGGGCGCAAGGCCAAGCAGTTCTGCGCCGAGCAGAAACGCATCCGGTTCAGGCTTGCCGCGTTTCACGCGCTCAGCGGTAATGAAGACCTCCGGCGTCGGTAAACCTGCCGCCTTATGACGGGCATGCGCGACGGGAACCGAGCCGGAGGTGACGATAGCCCATGGGATCTGCGCTTCATTCAGGTGCTCAAGCAGTTCACGCGCACCGGGCAGCGCGGTGATGCCCTCGGTATCGGTAGCTTCAATCTCCTCAAGATAGCGGAACTCCGCCTGAATCTCTTCCTCAGAACGTCCCGCCAGGAAGTGCCGCAATGAGGTAATGGCCTGTTTGCCATGGATGAAATTCAGTACGTCCTGATGGTCGATGCCG
This sequence comes from Enterobacter cloacae complex sp. S1, assembly GCF_014930525.1. Taxonomy (NCBI): domain Bacteria; kingdom Pseudomonadati; phylum Pseudomonadota; class Gammaproteobacteria; order Enterobacterales; family Enterobacteriaceae; genus Enterobacter; species Enterobacter cloacae complex sp. S1. The sequence continues at coordinate 42,925 of NZ_JADBRE010000009.1, read as the reverse complement.
TGCCGGTCGGCCCAGTGGCACCACGAGCGCTCCACCACCGGTAGCGAATCCACCAGCGTACCGTCCAGATCAAACAGAAAACCTTTACACTGCACACACACCTCCGTCAGGCATTAATGATTTGTTGAATTTCGTTGCTGCTTAAATGGTACTGACGCGGACAGGCGTGCCACGCGCTCAGCATACGTTGATACTTATCCCACATCGGGGTCTGGGCGTTGAAGCCGTGCGTACCCGCATCAAAATGGGTGTAACGCCCTTCGGTATTCACCATAAAGCGTACATAGCTCAGATAGCGCGCTTCCGTCGCAGCATCAAAGCCCAGGAACGTCACGCGGCGCTCGTCAATGGTCTGCTGGTCCTTCAGATTGGTCCAGGACACATGCAGCGCATGGTACATCTCCATGATGTCGATAACGATACGGCAGGTTTCCTCTTTCAGTTCGCCAAATTCGCGATCCAGTTCGCGCATCTGCAAGCCAAAACCACGTTCAACAATGGTTTGCAGGCGGCTGTAGCGCGCAGCGTTATCGGGATCAAGCATAGTCATCATCTTGTACTGGTTAGACAAAATCAGACGTTGAGCATGGGTCATTTCCATCTTTCGACTCCTGTAGCGCATTGCACTGTAAAAAAAAGACACGGTAACTGATTGTTACTGTGCCTTCTTTTGGTCGTCGTTTCGATGATCAATCACAAGTCATCGAGGAATGTTTTATCAAGCTGTTTAAACGCACGCTTGAGGGTATCCGCCAGCGCCTGATAGTCTGGCTTGCCTTCAACCGGTGCCAGCGCCTGGCCCGCCTCCTCCAGTTTTCCACGCACTTCATAAAACCAGTGTAAAACAGAAGGCGGAAGTGGCGTGACGGAACGTTTGCCTAACCACCATAGCCCCTGCATCGGCAGGCTTAACGCAAAAAGCGCCGTCGCGACGGCAGGGCCAAGCTGTCCACCTAACGCTATCTGCCAGCACAGGGTAAAAACGGCAATCGGGGGCATAAAGCGAATCGCATAGCGCGTGGCGCGAATAGTGCGATTTTCAATAAACATGGGCGCGAGGCGCTTTTCCATCGGCCATGTCTTTGCGTAATGCTGTCCCCGACGAAACAGACTAAAAAAGTTCACGGACGGGATTTCGGGTGTCGACATGGCTGTACCTCAACTTCACATATAAAAATTAAAATTTTCGTGCAAAATCACAACAGGCTATGACAACGTTCAAAATATTTTGTCATCGCTACCCCGTATCGGGTATCCTGTGCCAGCCTGATAGGGCCGTAGACGATAAGCGTTAACTCGTCAAATTATCGCATATTATGCCATTGTCTGAAAAATGTTCAAAATGGCTTAAAATCATAGGTATTTCTTCCATCCTGCCAGAATGTTTGTTTGGCATGATGTTAATCATAAATGTCTGGGTCAGCATGCGTTACGCTTTTAGACTCACTGACGTTTTTTTAGCCACGTATCAATAATAGGTACTTCCATGTCGAGTAAGTTAGTACTGGTTCTGAACTGCGGTAGCTCCTCACTGAAATTCGCCATCATCGATGCGCTCAACGGTGACGAGTACCTCTCTGGTTTGGCCGAATGTTTCCATCTGCCTGAAGCACGTATCAAGTGGAAGATGGACGGCAGCAAACAAGAAGCGGCTTTAGGTGCAGGCGCCGCTCACAGTGAAGCGCTGAACTTTATCGTTAACACTATTCTGGCACAAAAACCAGAACTGTCTGCTCAGCTGACCGCAATTGGTCACCGTATCGTCCACGGCGGCGAAAAATACACCAGTTCCGTGGTAATCGACGACTCCGTGATCCAGGGTATCAAAGACTCTGCGTCTTTCGCACCGCTGCATAACCCGGCTCACCTGATCGGTATCGCTGAAGCACTGAAATCCTTCCCGAGTCTGAAAGACAAAAACGTGGCCGTGTTTGATACCGCGTTCCATCAGACCATGCCGGAAGAGTCTTACCTCTATGCCCTGCCATACAGCCTGTACAAAGAGCACGGCGTCCGTCGTTACGGCGCTCACGGCACCAGCCACTTCTATGTGACTCAGGAAGCCGCAAAAGTGCTGAACAAGCCGGTTGAAGAAGTCAACATCATCACCTGCCACCTGGGCAACGGTGGTTCTGTTTCCGCTATCCGCAACGGTAAGTGTGTTGACACCTCTATGGGTCTGACCCCGCTGGAAGGTCTGGTGATGGGTACCCGTTCCGGTGATATCGACCCGGCGATCATCTTCCACCTGCACGACACCCTGGGCATGAGCGTTGACGACATCAACAAAATGCTGACCAAAGAGTCTGGCCTGCTGGGCCTGACCGAGGTCACCAGCGACTGCCGTTACGTTGAAGACAACTACGCAGAAAAAGCTGACGCTAAACGTGCAATGGACGTTTATTGCCACCGTCTGGCGAAGTACATCGGTTCTTACACCGCGCTGATGGAAGGCCGTCTGGATGCTGTTATCTTCACCGGCGGTATCGGTGAGAACGCGGCAATGGTACGTGAACTGTCCCTGGGCAAACTGGGCGTTCTGGGCTTCGAAGTTGATCATGAGCGTAACCTGGCTGCCCGCTTCGGCAAGTCTGGCTTCATCAACAAAGAAGGCACCCGCCCTGCTATCGTTATTCCAACTAACGAAGAGCTGGTCATCGCGCAAGACGCGCACCGCCTGACTGCCTGATTCCACACCGCCAGCAATGCTGGCGGTGCTGTTTTGTAACCCGCCCAACGCGGCGGTAACGAAAGAGGATAAACCGTGTCCCGTACTATTATGCTGATCCCTACCGGAACCAGCGTCGGCCTGACCAGCGTCAGCCTCGGCGTGATCCGCGCTATGGAACGCAAAGGCGTTCGTCTGAGCGTCTTTAAGCCTATCGCCCAGCCACGTGCCGGTGGCGATGCGCCAGACCAGACCACCACCATCGTTCGCAAGAACTCCAATCTGCCAGCGGCTGAACCGCTGAAGATGAGCCACGTTGAATCTCTGCTCTCCAGCAACCAGAAAGACGTGCTGATGGAAGAGATCATTGCCAACTACCACGCAAACGCGCAGGACGCGGAAGTGGTGCTGGTTGAAGGCCTGGTCCCGACCCGTAAACACCAGTTTGCCCAGTCTCTGAACTTTGAAATCGCGAAAACCCTCAACGCAGAGATTGTTTTCGTGATGTCTCAGGGCACGGATACCCCAGAGCAGCTGAAAGAGCGTATCGAACTGACGCGCAGCAGCTTCGGCGGTGCGAAAAACACCAGCATCACCGGCGTGATTGTTAACAAGCTGAACGCGCCAGTAGATGAGCAGGGCCGTACGCGTCCTGACCTGTCCGAAATTTTTGACGACTCTTCCAAAGCGAAAGTCATCAAAGTTGACCCGGCTAAGTTGCAGGATTCCAGCCCGCTGCCAGTTCTGGGCGCGGTGCCATGGAGCTTCGATCTGATTGCCACCCGTGCAATTGATATGGCGCGTCACCTGAACGCCACCGTGATCAACGAAGGCGATATCAACACCCGCCGCGTGAAGTCCGTAACTTTCTGCGCACGCAGCATTCCACACATGCTGGAGCACTTCCGTGCAGGTTCCCTGCTGGTAACCTCCGCAGACCGTCCGGACGTGCTGGTTGCAGCCTGTCTGGCCGCGATGAACGGCGTGGAGATCGGCGCGATCCTGCTGACCGGTGCCTACGAGATGGACCCACGCGTAAGCAAGCTGTGCGAACGTGCGTTCGCCACTGGCCTGCCAGTCTTCATGGTGAACACCAACACCTGGCAGACCTCCCTGAGCCTGCAAAGCTTCAACCTCGAAGTGCCGGTTGATGACCACGAGCGTATCGAGAAAGTTCAGGAATACGTTGCGGGCTACATCAACGCAGACTGGATCGAATCCCTGACGGCGACCTCCGAGCGCAGCCGTCGTCTGTCTCCTCCAGCCTTCCGTTACCAGCTGACCGAGCTGGCGCGTAAAGCGGGCAAACGCGTGGTTCTGCCAGAAGGCGACGAACCACGTACCGTTAAAGCGGCAGCCATCTGTGCAGAACGCGGTATCGCGACCTGTGTGCTGCTGGGTAACCCGGATGAGATCAACCGCGTTGCGGCGTCTCAGGGCGTTGAGCTCGGCGCGGGCATCGAAATCGTTGATCCTGAGGTGGTCCGCGAAAGCTACGTTGCCCGTCTGGTTGAGCTGCGTAAGAACAAAGGCATGACCGAAGCCGTTGCGCGCGAGCAGCTGGAAGACAACGTGGTGCTGGGTACGCTGATGCTGGAGCAGGACGAAGTTGACGGTCTGGTTTCCGGTGCGGTTCACACCACCGCGAACACCATCCGTCCACCGTTGCAGCTGATCAAAACTGCACCGGGCAGCTCTCTGGTCTCCTCCGTGTTCTTCATGCTGCTGCCTGAACAGGTTTACGTTTACGGCGACTGCGCGATCAACCCGGACCCAACCGCAGAGCAGCTGGCAGAAATCGCTATCCAGTCTGCGGACTCCGCGATTGCCTTCGGTATCGAACCACGCGTCGCGATGCTCTCCTACTCCACCGGCACCTCTGGTGCAGGTAGTGACGTAGAGAAAGTCCGTGAAGCGACCCGCATTGCACAGGAAAAACGTCCGGATCTGATGATCGACGGCCCGCTCCAGTACGATGCCGCGGTAATGGCTGACGTGGCGAAATCCAAAGCGCCTAACTCGCCGGTTGCAGGTCGCGCTACCGTGTTCATCTTCCCGGATCTGAACACCGGTAACACCACCTATAAAGCGGTACAGCGTTCAGCAGACCTGATCTCCATCGGGCCAATGCTGCAAGGTATGCGCAAACCTGTGAACGACCTGTCCCGTGGTGCGCTGGTTGACGATATCGTCTACACCATCGCGCTGACGGCGATCCAGTCTTCGCAGCAGCAGTAAGCTAAAAAGCCCGGTGGCGCTAGCGCTTACCGGGCCTACGGTTTTGTAGGCCGGATAAGCGAAGCGCCATCCGGCAAGAGAGGCGACCACAAATGGTCGCCTTTTTTATTACAGCAGCTCCCGCGCCGCCGACACAATGTCATGTGCCGTCAGGCCATACTCCTTTTGCAAGAAGTCCTGCGTGCCCACCTGACCATATCGTTCCTTCACCCCCACCCGCCGCATAGGCACCGGACAGGTTTCCACCAGCACTTCCGCCACCGCCGACCCCAGCCCGTTGTGAATGCTGTGGTTTTCGCAGGTCACAATACGCCCGGTTTTCTCGGCATAGTTTTTCACCAGCATCCGATCGATGGGCTTCAGGGTAAACATGTCGATGACCGCTGCGCTTACCCCCTCCTGCTCCAGCTGGCGCGCCGCCTCCAGCGCTTCCGCCACCATAATGCCGTTAGCAATCAGGGTAATATCGGTTCCCTCGCGCAGCACGTTGCCCTTGCCGATGGTGAAGGTTGACCCCGGGGCATACACGCTCGGCGCCTGTTTACGGATGGTCCTTACCCAGTAAAAGCCTTCCAGGTCGATAAGCTGACGCAGCACATCTTCGAACATCACCGCATCGGTCACCTCCAGCACCACTGAATGCGCCAGACCGCGCACGATGCCCATATCCTCAAACGACATATGCGTCCCGCCGTTGTGACAGGCCGTCACGCCCGCATCCGAGGCAATCACCTTCACGTTATTGCGCTGGTAGTCCAGGGACATAAACAGCTGGTCAAAGCAGCGACGGCTGGCAAAAGCGGTAAAGGTATGAACGAACGGCTTACGTCCGGTGAGCGACAGCCCGGCGGCCGTCCCAATCACGTTGGCCTCCATAATGCCGCAGTTGATGACGTGCTGTGGGTAATCACGCGCTACGCCGTCCATCGCCATCGAACTCATCAGATCCGCTTCGAGCGCAATGATCTCGCTCCCGGCCTCAATCTGTTTTGCCACAAAACCCGCGTAGACCTTACGCATCTCAACGGCATCTTTCTGTCCTGTCGGTGCAACCTTAATCATGTGAAGCCTCCAGTTGGCGAATCGTCTCGTTAAGCGCCGCTTTGCTCTCCTCGGTTAATCGCAGGTGATGCGAGTTGCTGAGCTGTTCCAGGTATGGCACCCCCTGCCCTTTGATGCTGTCGAGGATCACCACCCGCGGACGCGCATCGGCCTCAGGGATCGGCGCGGTCACCTCCAGCAGCGCCGGAATGTCATCCCCTTTCACCGTCACCACGTCAAAACCAAAGGCGCGGAATTTGCCTTCCAGGTCGAAGGCGCTGATGATTTCGTCCAGCTCGCCGTCGAGCTGCTGTTTGTTCCAGTCCACGAATACCGTCAGGTTATTCAGTCGATGGTGAGCGATAAACTGGAAGGCTTCCCAGCACTGCCCTTCATTCAGTTCTCCGTCGCCAACGATGCAAAACACCCGGTTTGGCCTTCCTGCCAGCTTGTGCGACAGCGCCATGCCGCCAGCGATGGAGATCCCCTGCCCCAGTGAACCGGTGGTGGCATCCACGCCGCGTGTTTTCAGGCGATCCGGATGACTTGGCAGACGCGTCCCGTTCTGGTTCAGCGTGCTCAGCTCTTCAATCGGGAAGTAGCCCTTAATCGCCAGCGTGCTGTACAGCGCCGGCCCCGCATGGCCTTTCGACAGCACAAAGTAATCGCGCTCTGGCCAGTCCGGATCGGCCGGGTCGATCTTCATCACCGCGCCGTACAGAACGGCCAGCGTTTCAACGACTGACATGCTGCCGCCGTAGTGCCCAAAACCCAGCTGCGTAAGGGATTTCAGCGTCTCAAGGCGGATCTGACGCGCCAGTTCGGTTATTTCATTCTCATTCATGATTTGGCTCCGGGGTTTTCCTGCGCGTTACCGCTGGCAGGTTTGTTTTTAGCGAAGACGTTGTAGGCCACCAGCAGCGCGAACAACACAACAACCAGTCCGGTGATGGCAAGCGGCGACAGGAAGCGTGCCAGGTTGCCCAGCACAATCCCGACCGCACCAAAATCAGCGTCCGAGAAGGTCGTATTCGCAAAGCCAATTGCGCCCAGAACAGGCAGCAGCAGGACCGGGAGGAAGGTGATCAGCAGGCCGTTAGCAAAGGCGCCAATCATTGCCCCGCGGCGTCCACCGGTGGCGTTACCGAACACGCCCGCCGTTGCGCCGGTGAAGAAGTGCGGAACGACGCCCGGGAGGATCAGCACCCAGCTAAACTGACCGCAGATGAACAACCCAACAATCCCGCCGAGGAAGCTAAACAGGAAGCCAATCAGCACCGCGTTTGGCGCATACGGGTAGACCACCGGGCAGTCCAGCGCAGGCCGCGCATTGGGCACCAGTTTTTCCGAGAAGCCGGTAAAGGCCGGGACGATTTCCGCCAGAATCAGGCGCACGCCCTGCAAGATGATGAACACGCCTGCCGCGAAGGTGATGGCCATAATGATGGCGTATACCAGGTAGTTTTGGCCGCCGCTGAAGGTGGCCTCCACGTACTCACGTCCGGCGCTCACCGCCATGATCAGGTAGATAATCATCATGGTCAGGGAGATGGAGATTGAACTGTCACGCAGGAAGCTAAGGTTCTTCGGCAGGTTCATCTCTTCGGTGGAGCGCGAGCCTTTCCCGACCTTGCTGCCAATCCAGCCGGACAGCACGTAGCCCAGCGTGCCGAAATGACCGAAGGCGATCTCATCGTTGCCGGTAATACGCTTCATATAGCGCTGCGCAATCGCCGGGAAGAAGGCCATAATCAGGCCGAGGATCAACGAACCGGTAAAGACCAGCCCGACCCCCTCGAAGCCTGCAACCGTCAGGATCACGCCAATCATGCATGCCATGTAGAAGGTGTGATGCCCGGTGAGGAAGATGTACTTCAGGCGGGTAAAGCGCGCAACAATAATATTCGCCACCATCCCGAAGGCCATAATGAGCGCGGTGGAAGCGCCATATTTTTCCAGGGCAATCGACACAATAGCTTCATTGTTTGGAATAATGCCCTGAATATTAAAGGCGTGCTCAAACATACCGCCGAGCGGATTTAAAGAGCCCACCAGCACAGTTGCGCCGCCGCCCAGTACAATAAAGCCGAGAATGGTTTTAATTGTGCCTTTTACCACATCCGAAAAGGCTTTTTTCTGCGCCACAAGACCAATCAGAGCAATTAACCCGACCAGCACTGAAGGGACTTTTAAAATATCAACAACGAAATTCAGCGTTTCAAGGATAAACATATCCACCTCGCCTTATCAGGATTATTGTCTTTCGAACCAGGCGCGCAGCTGCGCTTCGAGTTCGTTGATATCGATGATATTGTTGATTACCACCAGCTGGCTTTCCGGCACGCTGGCGCTGGCGGCAATGTCTTTCGCCATTACAAACAGGTCCGCCGCGCCCGGCGTGGCCGAGGAGAGATCGGAGTGTTCAACCTCGGCCTCAATTTCCAGTTTTTTGAGCACCTTTTTAATATTCATTTCGACCATAAAACTGCTGCCCAGGCCGGAGCCGCAAATAGCCATGATTTTCATTGTTATCCCCTTTTTTGAGTAGAGTACGCCCCATCACGCTGACGCGTAATGTTGAGATGAATCGGATTAAATAATTAAATCAGAAGCGATCGATAACGGTTTTTATCTCCTCCAGCGTATTCGCCCGATGTAATTCAGCCATATCTTCGTCGCTGGAAAATAATTCCGCCAAGGCTGAGATCATTTCGATATGGCTATGCTTGTCCGGTGCCGCCAGCATCACAATCACATCGACGGGGTCAAACTCACCGGCACCAAAAGAGACGCCCTGTTTTAGTTTTAATAATGACAGGCCAAGTCCTTTCGCCCCTTCTTCCGGTCGCGCATGTGGCATTGCCAGCCCTGGAGCCAGCACATAGTAGGGACCTAACGTCTGGTGCTGCTCGATGATAGCCGTGACATATTCCGGCGCAATGACCTGCAAATCCAGCAGCGGTTTCGCGCACAGTTCCAGCGCCTGGGGCCAGCTTTCAACGCTATCCTGTAGGATGATGGTTGTATCATATATCCACTTTTTGAGCATTTTTCACTCCCGCTAAAGACCAGACATGGGCAAACTCTATTCAACCCATCAATCAATGACTGCGATCGCGATCACAAAGATAGCGCTACCAACGACTAACATGCAGAACTGTGATAGCGCTATCAAATTGCTATCATGGTGCGAAATCACAGCAAAAAAAGGGATTTAAGGCGTATACTGCCTGTCACGTAAAATGAAGGATGAAACTGAATCGCGTCCTGTCAGCAGGAAGATGTATGTCTTTAACCCGAAAACGGCGCAGTACCGGAAAAGTAACGCTCGCGGATGTCGCACAGCTTGCCGGCGTAGGCACGATGACTGTTTCCCGTGCCCTCCGCACGCCCGAACAGGTTTCCGATAAACTGCGTGAAAAAATTGAAGCCGCGGTGCAGGAGCTGGGTTATATGCCCAATCTTGCCGCCAGCGCACTGGCATCGGCGTCGTCATGGACGATCGCGATGGTAGTTCCCAATCTTTCCGAAGCTGGCTGTTCCGAGATGTTCGCCGGGCTACAGCAGGTGCTCCAGCCAGCCGGATACCAGATCATGCTGGCGGAATCTCAGCATCGTCTTGAACAGGAAGAGAAACTGCTCGAAACGCTGCTGGCCTCGAATATCGCCGCGGCGATACTGCTCAGCGTCGAGCACTCCGATACCGTACGCCACTGGCTGAAAAACGCCTCTATCCCGGTGATGGAAATGGGTGCAATGCGTGCCGATCCGATTGATATGAATATCGGGATTGATAACGTCGCCGCCATGTATGAACTTACCGAGATGGTGATTCAGCGTGGCTACCAGAATATCGGCCTGCTGTGCGCTAACCAGGAGCAGTGGATTTTTCAGCAGCATTTGCAGGGCTGGTACAAGGCGATGCTGCGCCACCACCTGTCGCCGAACAGAGTGATTAATGCCGCCATGCCGCCGAACTTCTCCACCGGTGCGGCACAACTGCCAGAGTTCCTGCTGGCGTGGCCGGAACTGGATGCGCTGGTGTGCGTATCAGATGAACTGGCCTGCGGCGCGCTGTATGAGTGCCAGCGTCGACGCATCAAAGTGCCGGACGATTTAGCGGTCGTGGGCTTTGGCGACAGCGACGTCAGCCGCGTCTGTCAGCCGCCGCTGACAACGATGGCAGTACCGCATCGCAAGATTGGGATTGAAGCCGGAAAAGCGTTACTGGAACGTCTGAATGACGGAGACTGGCGCGATCATAAACCCATCGCGTCCAGCCTGTGTCTGCGGGAAAGCTGTTAAGGCTTACTCAGCCTCTTCCTCTTTTTCTGCCTTATTTTCCGGTTTAGCGGATTCGTTTTTGGCGTTGCGGGTCATCCACAGCGCCAGTGCTTTAAGAGAATCCGGCGTGAACTCGTCGCAACGCGCGGTGATCTCTTCCGGCGTCATCCAGCACACTTCGCTCACTTCCTCTTCCTGCAAGGCGAAAGGTCCGTGGGAAACGCAGCTAAACAGCCCGCCCCAGACGCGACAATGCTCATCTTCGAAATAAAACTGTCCGTGCTCGGCAAACGGCACGCCAGCGATACCTAACTCTTCTTCCGCTTCACGACGCGCGGAATCCAGCAATACTTCATCGGCCTGCACAACGCCACCCGCTGTGGCATCCAGCATACCAGGAAGAAAATCTTTGGTGTCGGTGCGACGCTGGACCAGAATCTTGCCCATGCCGTCATGAACAACGATGTAAGTCGCGCGGTGACGCAGACGCTCCGCACGCATTTGTTCGCGGCTGGCCTGCGCGATCACTTCATTCTCTTCGCTGACAATGTCAACCCACTCAGTACTTGCCAAATGATTCTGCTCCACCATCGGGAAACCTTCTCGTCTAAGCGCTCTTTTGGCGCGTTTGCAGTTGTGGTGTAACTTACGGATTAATCGCTATCTGCGCAATAACTTGCTGATCATTAAGTGCGATAACGCTTAATGTCCCGTCTTCATACATGCCGTAGCTTGCCGGATTGCCGCCTTTAGGAATGCTGACAGACCCGGGATTAAAGTGATAAAACGCCCCGCGTTTTTCCGCCACCGGAATATGAGTATGACCATAAACCAGGACATCGCCAGCGGCGAGTGACGGCAGGTTATCCGGGCCGAACAGGTGCCCGTGGGTCAGGAACAAACGGCTGTTTTCCATCAACACCTGTTGCCAGGGAGCGGTGATGGGAAAATTCAGCAGCATCTGGTCAACTTCGCTGTCACAGTTGCCGCGAACGGCGATAATGCGCGAGGCAAAATGATTAAGTTTTTCCGCCACCTGCGCGGGAGCGTAGCCTTCCGGCAACGCATTGCGTGGGCCGTGGTTTAACACGTCGCCCAGGATCACCAGCCATTGCGCTCCGCTTTGGGCGAACAGAGAAAGCACGCGTTCGGTCGCGGGCAGCGATCCATGAATATCCGACGCAAACATCAGTTTCATCAGTTACTCCTCAGGAATTCAGACTGCCCCTATCATACCTCAAGCGCCCCGTCTTATCAGCCCGCGCGCTTAGCAGAGAGTGCCAGATAGCGCTGTACCGACGCGCGTTGCCACTGGAATGTGGCGTAATCCACCAGCAGCTGTGGGACTTCATCGCCATTGAGGATCAAGCGATTGAGCATCAGCGCCAGATCGGTGTCGGCAATACACCACTCGCCAAACAGGTTGGGGTTACCCTGCGCCAGCAGCGATGAGGCAGTTTCGATCAGCTTCCGGGCGCTGGATAAGCCTTCCTCGCTGAGGGCGGGCTTTTTGACGCCAGCAAACACCACGTCCGTAGAGCGTTCTGTGCGAATCGGCACCAGGTCGCTACGCAGCCATGCCTGGATCTGGCGGGCGCGGGCGCGCTTTTGCAGATCGTGAGGATAGATGCGTTCCCACTCTGGCGGGGCAAAGCGGTCCTCAAGATACTCGTCAATCGCCGAGGATTCACTCAACTCAAAACCGTCGATCTCCAGCACAGGGACTCGGCGAGTGAGCGCGTAGCCCTGCCACTGGGGCTTCAGATGTTCGCCGCTGTCCAGGTCGACGGTTTTCAGACTAAAAGTAAGCCCCTTTTCTGCCAGCGCCACATAAACGCTCATGACATAAGGAGAAAAAAAGTTCGCATCGGACCACAACGTTATTACAGGCTGGCTCATAACATCCTCATCGGCTGATCGGTTTTCACTCAACATATAATCTCTTTGCCTCGCTGTCACTTGATGAAAACTCACGATTTACAACAAGCACCTATACTGATTTTTTATGGCAACACTATTCGCACTGACAGGAGTTGAGAATGATAGATCTCTATTATGCCCCCACCCCTAATGGCCATAAGATCACCCTCTTTCTCGAAGAAGCCGAAGTGGACTACCGGATCATTCGCGTGGATATCAGTAAAGGCGACCAGTTCCGCCCCGTTTTTCTGGCCATATCGCCCAACAATAAAATTCCGGCCATCATTGATAACCTGCCTTCTGACGGCGGCAAACCGTTAAGCCTGTTTGAGTCTGGAGAGATTTTGCTCTATCTGGCAGAGAAAACCGGCAAGCTCCTGAGCGGTGAATTGCGCGAGCGTCATCACACGCTGCAATGGTTATTCTGGCAGTCGAGCGGCCTGGGGCCAATGCTGGGGCAGAATCACCACTTTACCGCCTATGCGCCGCAGACGATCCCTTACGCCATTGAGCGATATCAGGTCGAAACCCAGCGCCTGTACGGGGTCCTGAACCGTCGGCTGGAAAAATCACCGTGGCTGGGAGGTGAGCATTACAGCATCGCAGATATCGCCTGCTGGCCGTGGATCAACACCCATGAACGCCACCGGATCGATCTGGCCACTTATCCGGCGGTGAACAACTGGTTTGAGCGCATCCGGACCCGCCCGGCAACCGAACGCGCCATGCAAAAAATCCATCAGATTTGAGCCTGCGCCCCGTTGGGTGCAGGTGTTCTCCTCATGTATGATGAGGTGAAAATACTGACACGGAGAAGACCTGCAATGTCCCAGCATGACGCTATTATTTGTATAAAAAACTTACGCTTACGCACGTTCATTGGTATCAAAGAGGAGGAGATCGCGAATCGCCAGGATATCGTGGTGAATGTGGTGATCCACTACCCGGCAGACAAGGCGCGCGCCAGCGAAGACATCAATGACGCGCTGAACTATCGCACGATCACCAAAAGCATCATCCAGTACGTTGAGAACAACCGTTTTGCGCTACTGGAAAAATTAACTCAGGATGTGCTCGACATCGCACGCGAACACCACTGGGTCACTTATGCTGAAGTGGAGATCGATAAACTTCACGCCCTGCGCTACGCCGACTCCGTCTCCATGACGTTAAGCTGGCAGCGCCAGGCGTAAACCTGGAGGTTGTATGAAGATCCTGCTCACCGGCGGTACGGGCCTGATTGGTCGCCATCTCATTCCACGTTTGCAGGCGTTGCATCACGACATTACCGTGGTCACGCGCAGCCCGGAGAAAGCGCGCCAGGTGCTGGGCGTCGGCGTTGAGATCTGGAAAGGCCTGGCGGAAAGGCAGGATCTGAACGGCTTTGACGCCGTCATCAACCTTGCTGGCGAACCTATCGCCGATAAACGCTGGACCGAAGAGCAAAAACAGCGTTTATGCAGCAGCCGCTGGAACATGACCGAAAGGCTGGTTGAGCTGATTCGCAACAGCGAGACGCCGCCTTCGGTGCTGATTTCCGGCTCTGCTACAGGCTACTATGGCGATCTCGGTGAAGTGGTGGTGACCGAAGAGGAGCCGCCGCACAACGAGTTTACCCATAAACTCTGCGCCCAGTGGGAGCGCATCGCCTGCGCGGCGCAAAGCGATCGTACCCGCGTCTGCCTGCTGCGCACCGGCGTGGTACTTGCGCCGAAGGGCGGTATTCTCGGTAAAATGCTGCCGCCGTTTAAAATGGGGCTTGGCGGGCCCATCGGCAACGGTCGTCAGTATCTGGCGTGGATCCATATCGACGATATGGTCAACGGCATTCTCTGGCTGCTGGATAACGACCTGCGCGGGCCATTTAACATGGTATCCCCTTACCCCGTACGTAATGAACAATTTGCTCACGCCCTGGGGCATGCCCTGCATCGCCCGGCGGTGCTGCGCGTACCTGCAACGGCGATTCGTCTGTTGATGGGTGAGTCTTCGGTGCTGGTGCTGGGCGGGCAACGCGCGCTGCCAAAACGGCTGGAAGCGGCCGGGTTCACGTTCCGCTGGTATGACCTGGAAGAGGCGCTGGGGGATGTGGTGCAGTGAATATGTTAGAGTTATACGCCATGTCTGGATGAGATGGCGTAACTATGGCAACCATTACCACAACCCGGCTTCACCTCACCCCTTTCGAACCTTCTGACTGGGTGTTCTTCCGCTCTCTGCGTGAAGACCCCGCCATCATGCGCTATATGGCCGCTATCACACCGGAAAAAGAGACGCGCCGCGTATTTGCCGCGCGCCTGATGGCGGAGCATGTCTTTGTGATCCGTCTGCATAACGACGTTACGCCGCTCGGGGATATCGGCCTGCAAATCAGTGCGGCAAACCGTGAAGAGGCGGATATTGGCTACACGGTTGTGCCTGCCGCGCAGGGAAAAGGCATTGCCAGCGAGGCGCTGCGGGCGGTGTGTGAGTATGCATTTAACCAGACGGGCGTGAAGGCAATAAACGCGTACGTACTGGCAGATAACGTTGGGTCGGTGCGGGTCCTTGAGAAAGCGGATTTTGTGCGCACGCAGGTGCTGGAGAAGGCGTACGAGATTAACGGCGTACGGTATGACGACTGGGTGTATCGGCTGGAGTGTTGAATGCCGGGCGGCACTGCGTTTGCCCGGCCTACGGGGTTTGTAGGCCCGGTAAGCGAAGCGCCACCGGGCAATTGGGCGGCTCTGCGGCCTGATGCCTCACCCCGGCCCTCTCCCACAGGGAGAGGGAGAAAGGCCAAACCTACTTCAACGAGCCTTTCAGGAACTGCTGCAACCGCGGGCTTTGCGGGTTCGCCAGCACCTCATCCGGATGACCCTGCTCTTCAATTTTCCCCTGATGCAGGAAGATAACGTGGTTAGAAACGTTACGGGCGAAGCCCATCTCGTGCGTCACCACCACCATCGTTTTGCCCTCTTCCGCCAGCTTTTGCATGATGCGCAGCACTTCGCCAACGAGTTCCGGGTCCAGCGCGGAAGTCGGTTCGTCAAACAGCAACACTTCCGGCTCCATCGCCAGCGCACGGGCGATGGAAACACGCTGCTGCTGCCCCCCTGACAGGTGCACCGGATATTTGATCTGCTGCCGCTCGTCGATACCCACTTTCGCCAGGTATTTGACCGCACGCTCGCGGGCTTCCTGCTTGCTTAAGCCGAGCACCTGAACCGGCGCTTCCATCACGTTCTCCAGCACCGTCATGTGGCTCCAGAGGTTGAAGTGCTGGAACACCATCGTCAGGCGTGTACGCAGCAGGCGCAGCTGGTTTTTATCCGCCACTTTAAGCTGGCCGTCTTTATCACGGACCATGTTGATGTTCTGTCCGCTCACCACAATCGATCCTTCGCTCGGCTTTTCGAGGAAGTTGATGCAGCGCAGGAAGGTACTTTTACCCGAACCTGATGAGCCGATAATACTGATCACGTCGCCCGCGTTAGCCTCCAGCGACACCCCTTTCAGCACTTCATGTTCGCCGTAGCGCTTGTGCAAATCAATTACGTTTAATTTGTTCTCAGCCATCATAAATTCTCAGTGCGTCGACGGTTTTATATGCTGCAACCAGCGTTTTTCAGCCTTACGGAACAGGCTGATCAGGACGTAAGAAATGATCAAATAGAGCACTGCCGCAATGCCAAACGCCGTAAACGGCTGGTAGGTGGCAGAGTTAATATCGCGGGCAATCTTTAACAGATCCGGTACCGTGGCGGTAAACGCCAGTGCCGTCGAATGCAGCATTAAAATCACTTCGTTGCTGTAGGCCGGCAGCGCAATACGCAGCGCCGAAGGCAGTATAATACAGCGGTAGAGCTTCACGGACGAGAAGCCATACGCGCGCGCCGCCTCGATCTCACCGTGCGGCACAGAACGGATGGCCCCGGCGAAGATCTCGGTGGTATAGGCGCAGGTATTGAGGGTCAGCGCCAGCACCGTACAGTTCAGACCGCTGCGGAAGAACGCGTTCAGCATCTCGGTGCCTTTCACGATCTCCAGCGTGTACATCCCGGAATAGAACACCAGCAGCTGCACGTACAGCGGCGTACCGCGAAACACGTAGGTGAACAGCCAGATAGGGAACTGGATAAATTTATTGTTCGACACGCGGCCAATGGCAAGAAACACCGCCAGAATGCCGCCCATTACCACCGAGGAGATCAGCAGCCACAGCGTGATGGCCACGCCAGTAAAGCGGTAACCATCCGTCCACAGCAGGGATTTCCAGTACTCCTGAATAATCTCAATCACAGGTCAGCCCTCTTCACACCCACGGAGTAGCGACGTTCGAGCAGAAGCAGCACACCATTGGAGACGGTCGTAAAGACCAGATAGATCACGCCGCAAACCACCGCAAAATAGAACGGTTCCCAGGTGCTTTTACCCGCCAGCTGCGTGGCCTTCACCACATCTTCCAGACCCAGCAGGGAGACCAGCGCCGTAGCCTTGAGAATAACCTGCCAGTTGTTACCGATGCCCGGCAGCGCGTAGCGCATCATGGCCGGGAACATGATCCGGCGAAACGTTTGTGAGGAGGTAAAACCGTAGGCGGTCGCCGCTTCAATATGCCCTTTCGGCACGGCCATGTAAGCGCCGCGGAAAGTCTCAGTGAAATAGGCACCGTAGATAAAACCAAGGGTAATAATACCGGCCACCATCGGGTCGATATCGATCTGCTCCATGCCGATGGCATCCGTCACGCCATTAAGTGCGATTTGCAGGCCGTAAAAGATCAGCAGCATCAGCACCAGATCAGGCACGCCGCGAATCAGCGTGGTATAGCCTTCAAATATCAGCGCCAGCGGTCTGTTGGCGGATAATTTTGCCCCCGCGCCCGCCAGGCCTATCAGCACCGCCAGCACCACGGAGCTGATAGCCAGCTCAAGGGTGACAAGCGCGCCCTGTAAAATAACGCCAGAAAATCCGTACAGCATACCGCGTGCCCTGTCGTCTCGTGAGTGGTGGAACCGTGTCTTTTCCCCTCCCGCAACGGGAGGGGCCGCACGTTATCAGACGGGGCGATTAGCCGCCGTAAACATTAAAATCGAAGTACTTTTTCGCCAGCTTGTCATAGGTGCCGTCCGCGCGCATCTCGGCGAACGCTTTGTTCAGGGCTTCACGCAGTTCGTTGTCTTCTTTACGCAGGCCCATACCGGTACCGACGCCAAAGAGTTTTTCGTCCTTAATGGACGGACCGCCGAACTTGTAATCTTTACCCACAGGCTGTTTCAGGAAGCCTTCGCTTGCCGCCACTTCATCCTGGAATGCCGCGTCAATACGGCCTGCCGTGAGGTCTGCGTAGATGTTTTCCTGGCCCTGGTAAGAGACAATTTCAATCCCCTTTGGCGCCCAGTGCTCGTTGCCGTAGGTTTCCTGCGTCGTACCCTGCAACACGCCCACGCGTTTGCCTTTCAGAGATTCAAGGGTTGGCTGAATGTCAGAGGATTTCGCCACCACCAGACGTGAGTCCGCCGCATAGAGTTTGTCCGTGAAGGCAATCTCCTGCTGACGTTTTTCTGTGATGGACAGGGAGGACATGATCACGTCAATTTTCTTCGCTTTCAGGGACGGGATCAGCGCATCCAGCGGGTTTTCAACGTAGGTACATTGCACTTTAATGCGTTTGCACAGCTCGTTAGCCAGATCGATGTCAAAACCGACCAGTTCTCCCTTCGCATTCTTCGATTCGAAAGGTGCATAGGTTGGGTCAGTTCCAATACGAATTTTCTGCGGAATTGCTGCGAATGCCGCGGTGGCGCTGGAAAAAGCCAGTACCAGAGAAAGTGACAACACCAGTTTTTTCATATCTGTCCTCAACAAACTGTCTTAATACGAGATTTTTACGACGACGGGGTGTTGTTAATGTGCCATTAATCCCCTCATTCAGGCAAAGATTAATGCCTTTGAACGGGAATTTTTGCATTTTAAATGCTTAACTATGCACACAGCGATCCAGTATGGTGCATGTATTGCACCATACTGGAACATAACCCCGTTAAGATGCACCACTTCAGTGCATCTTATTCAGGCATTAATCACCGTAGACGTTGAAATCGAAGTATTTCTTCGCCAGTTTGTCGTAGGTACCGTCTTTACGCAGCTCATTAAACGCTTTGTCGAAGGCGGCTTTCAGCTCGGTATCATCCTTACGCAGGCCAATACCGGTACCGTCGCCAAAGTATTTTTTGTCTTTTACCGACGGGCCGGCAAAGGCGTACTCTTTACCCGCAGGCTGTTTCAGGAAGCCTTCGCTCGCGGCGACTTCATCCTGAAACGCGGCATCCAGACGGCCTGCCGCCAGGTCAGAGTAGATCAGATCCTGGTTCTGGTAAGCCACAACATCGACGCCCTTCTCGCGCCAGTTAGCATTGGCGTAACCTTCCTGGGTCGAGCCCTGAAGCACGCCAACATGTTTGCCTTTCAACGAGTCGATGGTCGGCTGGATTGGCGAGCCTTTCGCGGCAATCAGACGTGAGTCGGCAGCGTAGAGCTTCTCAGAGAAGGCGATCTCCTGCTGACGTTTTTCCGTGATGGAGAGAGAAGAGATGATGGCATCAATTTTCTTGGCTTTCAGCGACGGGATCAGCGCGTCAAAGTCACTGCCCACCCATGTGCATTTCACTTCCATGCGTTTGCACATCTCATTTCCCAGATCGATATCAAACCCCACGAAGTCGCCTTTCGCATCCTTAGAAGAGAATGGCGCGTAGGTTGCGTCTGTACCGATACGAACTGTCTGTGGAAGCGCTGCATAGCTACTTGCTGCTGCACTCAAGCCCACGAGCAAAGACAGAGCCAGAACCGTCTTCTTCATACATTTACCCTCAAGAACCGTGATTTTATTATGGTTTATGTTGTGTGTTGTGTTGCAGGCTGTTCTTGCAGGTCTTATGCCACATTGTCGCCGGGTTAAAACTTCGACGTTAAATATGTTAATAAAACGTTGCGATACTGCCTTAATGGTGAAAGATAGCAGGTCTGCCGAACGAACCGGAAAGAGAAAAAGGGAAAAAGCGAATTAAATGTCGAGGATATGATCGCGGTTGCAGTTTTGCCCTGAAACAGGGCAAATTGTCTTTTCATGCACCTTGTTTGTGCACAGCTTCACGCCCCCTGCCAGCGGGTAAAGAGATCTTCCGGCAGGTCGATATCGAACTGATCCAGTACGCGGTTAACGGTCTGGTTGATGACATCGTCCAGCGTTTGCGGACGATGATAGAACGCGGGGACCGGCGGCATAATCACGGCCCCCAGTTCGGCTGCCTGCGTCATTAAACGCAGATGTCCCAGGTGCAGCGGCGTTTCCCGCACGCAAAGCACCAGAGGACGACGCTCTTTCAGCACCACATCCGCTGCACGCGTCACCAGCGTGTCGGTATAGCTGTTTACAATGCCGGAAAGGGTTTTAATCGAACAGGGCAAAATAACCATGCCGGCCGTTTTAAACGAGCCCGAAGAGATGCTGGCGGCGATATCGCGGGCATCGTGGACAACGTCAGCCAGGGCCTGAACGTCGCGCAGAGAGAGATCGGTTTCAAGAGAGAGGGTCTGACGCGCCGCCTGGCTCATCACCAGATGGGTTTCTACGCCTGCAACGTCACGCAGCACCTGTAAAAGCCGGACGCCATAAATCGCGCCGCTGGCACCGCTGATCCCTACAATGAGTCGTTTCATGATTTTCGCCCTTGCTGATTTCAGGGCAGACTGTGCAGGATTTTACGGGGAGTTGCAAGTGAGGGCGAGCGCCCTCACCTGCATACGCATCAACCTTCGTTGTGCATCTCTAAGCTTTCGAGATCGTTTTGCAGCTGGACGGCTTTCGCATCGTCGTTACGCAGCGAATCCAGATAGTCAAGATACTGCTGGTCAACGTCTTTCGTTACGTAGATCCCATTGAATACCGAGCATTCGAACTGCTGAATATCCGGGTTCTCGGCGCGCACCGCGTCGATCAGATCGTTCAGATCCTGGAAAATCAGGCCGTCGGCACCGATGATCTGCCGAATTTCGTCTACTTCACGACCGTGAGCAATCAGCTCGTTAGCGGTTGGCATATCAATGCCATACACGTTCGGGAAGCGAATTTCCGGCGCTGCGGAGGCGAGATACACTTTCTTCGCCCCGGCCTCACGCGCCATCTCGATGATCTGCTCAGACGTCGTGCCGCGCACAATGGAGTCGTCCACCAGCAGCACGTTCTTGTCGCGGAACTCGGCACGGTTAGCGTTCAGCTTACGACGTACGGACTTACGACGCAGCTGCTGGCCCGGCATGATAAAGGTGCGGCCCACGTAGCGGTTTTTCACGAAGCCCTGACGGTACGGCTTGTCCAGAATACGGGCAATTTCCAGCGCGATATCACAGGAGGTTTCAGGGATTGGGATGACGACGTCGATGTCGAGATCGTCCCACTCGCGGGCAATCTTCTCACCCAGCTTCGTCCCCATGTTGACGCGCGCGCTGTAAACGGAAATCTTGTCGATGAACGAGTCCGGACGCGCGAAGTAAACGTATTCGAACAGGCACGGGTTGCTCACCGGGTTGTCGGCGCACTGACGGGTAAACAGCTGGCCCTTCTCAGTGATGTAGACCGCTTCGCCTGGCGCGACATCACGCAGGAATTCGAAGCCCAGAGTGTCCAGCGCCACGCTTTCGGAGGCAACCATGTACTCGGAACGGCCATCGCCGAGGTCACGTTTGCCGAGCACCAGCGGGCGAATGCCATTTGGATCGCGGAAGGCCACCATGCCATGACCGATGATCATCGCCACGCAAGCGTACGCGCCACGGATCAGGCGGTTAGTCGCGGCAACGGCGGCAAAAATGTTGTCTGCTTCCAGCGGATAATGGCGGAAGTTATCCAGTTCGCTGGCAAAGATATTGAGCAGGATTTCAGAATCAGAGGTGGTGTTAATGTGGCGACGTTTCTCTTCGAACAGCTTTTTACGCAGCTCGTGGGCATTGGTCAGATTGCCATTGTGGGCAAGCGTGATGCCATACGGGGAGTTAACGTAAAAAGGCTGAGCCTCAGAGGCGCTGGAACTGCCAGCAGTAGGATAACGAACGTGACCGATCCCCATATTACCTTGCAGACGCTGCATATGGCGGGCTTCAAACACATCGTTTACCAGGCCATTCGCCTTGCGTAAACGGAAGCAGTTGTTTGCATCAATGGTGATGATACCCGCAGCATCCTGCCCACGGTGCTGAAGCACCGTTAACGCGTCATAAATCGACTGGTTTACCGGCATGAAACCGGCGATACCGACAATACCGCACATTCGTCTTTTCCTCGTTAAGCCACATCTCAGGGTTTATGCCCTGGGCAAGAAACTCGACGAGCTTTGCAGATAGTCAAAGAACCATCTGATGATGAAGCTGAACTCCGGAATGAGCTGCGATTTTTGCCAGTCTTCACTTTTGGAGAACCCGGTAAAGGTATCCAGGAAGAACAGGATCGCGGCCACAATGAGCACGCCTCGCAACGCGCCGAAACAGATGCCGAGTACCCTGTCCGTTCCTGACAGACCGGTTTTCTCGACCAGCTGACCTATCACGTAATTGACGATAGCGCCGACAATCAGCGTCGCGATAAACAGCACCGCGATGGCGATTCCGTTTCGGACCAGTTCATCTTCAAAGCCCGTGAACCAGACAGACAGGTAAGTGTAGTAATGACTGGCAACAAAGAAAGCACAACCCCAGGTTACCAGCGATAACGCTTCACGAACAAAGCCACGGATCAGGCTAACCAGACAGGAAAAACCAATCACCGCAATGATGGCGTAATCAATCCAGACCATATGTGTCCCACGATTAAACGCCCTGTCATCCAGTTCGGGGCGAATTCTAACAGAAAAAGAAAACGTTTGCGTAGGGATTTCCTTCCCACGCGTAAATAAAAAAGGCGCTGAAAAAATGCTCAACGCCACCGCACCTTTGACGTTTCTGTGAACGTCTGCCTCCCCCTCACCCCGGCCCTCTCCCTCAAGGGAGAGGGTTAGGGTGAGGGGGTAATTTCTATCAGTTTGCGCTGTAGTTCATCACCACACCGCTCAGGCCGGAGATTTGCTTCAGCTCGCCAAGCGAACCTTTGAGCTTATCTTTAGACGCATCCGGCCCGACGAGGATACGGGTAATTTTACCCTTTACCGGCGTGGTGGGTGAAGTATAAACACGGTATCCCGCGCCGCGCAGTTTACTCACGATCTCATTGACCTTATCTGCATTTTTCAACGCACCGAGCTGAACGACATAGGCTTTACCCGTAGGGGCGGCCTCCTGCTGGGTCTGTTTGGCCGGTGGCGGCGTTTCCGTTGCCGCAGCCAGCTGCTCGTCGGCTTTGTCACGCTGCGGTTTAGGCTGCGTTTTCTCTACCGGCTTCGGTTTTTCAACCGGTTTGGGTTGCTCTACCGGTACAGGATCGATTTCAACGTTGTTATTCGCGGCCAGACGCGACGGATCAAGAGACGGCGCGGCTGCATCACCTGCGCGCACCTCTTCCGCTGCACCTTCTGGCGGCTGGGCAGGCAGCGCCTGCGTTGCCGCTGGCAGCATATCGGGCTCGTCGCGATCGCCCGGTTTGGGTACCAGCGGAATGGCCGCAAATTCATCCTGGTAATGCTTTTTTTGCCCGTCGAGCAGTCCCGGGAGAATAATCACCCCGAGCGCGACCAGCACAATGGTTCCTGTTAAACGGTTCTGAAACTTACTCGCCACCGGTTCTCCCCGCGTCCATCACTTCCATGACATGTGCCACCGTGTGGAATGACCCACACACCAGCACGGTATCTTCTGGTTTAGCCTCCGCCATCGCGGCACGCCAGGCCGAAACCACACTGCTGTAGATTTCGCCTTTGCCGAGATGCTCCATCAACTGCTCAGCAGTCGCGCCGCGCGGCCCTTCCAGAGGAGCACAATACCAGCTATCGACCACACTCTCCATGCAGGCCAGCGTGCCGCCGATATCTTTATCATGAAGCATACCGATAACCGCCAGCACGCGCCCGGTTTTTGGTAACGATTTGAGACGTCCTGCGAGGTACGCCGCCGCATGCGGATTATGTGCAACATCCAGAATCAGACGCGGCGACTCACTCACAATCTGAAAACGTCCCGGCAGCAGTGCGTTCTGAATGCCATCGCGGATCGCCTGCTCGCTTACCGCTAATCCGCTGGCGCGCAGGGCTGCCAGCGCAGTCGCCGCGTTAGGCTGTGGCACCTGCGGCAGCGGCAGATTCTCCAGCACGCCCTGCGCATCGCTGAAGCGCCAGCCTTTGTCCTGCACCTCATACTGCCAGTCCACGCCGCGACGCAGCAGACGAGCGCCCTTCTCTTTCGCTACCTCAGCAATGGTATGCGGCATGTCCGGTTCGCCTACCACGGCAGGCTTATTGGCCCGGAAAATACCGGCCTTCTCACGGCCAATGCTCTCGCGGTCCGGGCCCAGCCAGTCGGTGTGATCCAGCGCGATGCTGGTGACGACGGCGACATCCGCATCCACCATATTGGTGGCATCCAGACGCCCGCCCAACCCCACTTCCAGGATCACCACGTCCAGTTGCGCCTGCTTAAACAGCCACAGCGCCGACAGGGTGCCGTATTCGAAATAGGTTAATGAGGTTTCGCCGCGCGCAGCTTCGATAGCGGCAAACGACGCCGTATGGGCGGATTCCGCCAGCTCGGTGTTTTGCACGCGCACGCGCTCGGTATAGCGCACCAGATGCGGCGAGCTGTAAACGCCAACCTTGTACCCCGCAGCCATCAGGACAGATTCCAGCGTGCGGCAGGTGGTGCCTTTACCGTTAGTGCCGGCCACGGTAAATACGAAAGGCGCGGGTTTCAGCACGTCAAGACGCGCGGCAACCTGGCTTACGCGCTCAAGGCCCATGTCGATAGTTTTACTGTGCAGGTTTTCCAGATAAGAAAGCCACGCGGCCAGGGGCGACGTGGCTTGAGGAATGCTTTTATTTTCCATGATGCCCGGTTGTCATTAACGGTTTAGAAAGCAAAAGGGCAGCGCCATTCGGCCCTGCCCTTTTCAGTTATCAGGCCTCGGGTTCCTGATCCGGTACCACCACGCCTTCGCGCGGCTCGTCCGGGTTCGGCGCCGGCAGATTCATCAGCTTCGCCAGGACGCTTGCCAGTTTCAGGCGCATTTCCGGACGGCGGACGATCATGTCGATGGCGCCCTTCTCAATGAGGAACTCACTGCGCTGGAAGCCCGGCGGCAGTTTCTCACGTACGGTCTGCTCGATAACGCGAGGACCCGCAAAGCCGATCAGCGCTTTTGGCTCAGCGATGTTCAGGTCGCCCAGCATCGCGAAGCTTGCAGAAACGCCGCCCATGGTTGGATCGGTCAGTACCGAGATGTACGGCAGACCGCGCTCCTGCATTTTCGCCAGCGCCGCAGAGGTTTTCGCCATCTGCATCAGGGACATCAGCGCTTCCTGCATACGTGCGCCACCGGAGGCGGAGAAGCAGATCAGCGGGCAGTTGTCTTCCAGCGCCTGCTCAACGGCACGCACGAAGCGCGCGCCAACCACAGAGCCCATTGAGCCGCCCATAAAGGAGAACTCAAACGCGGCGGCAACCACCGGCATCTCGTGCAGGGTGCCTTTCATGACGATCAGCGCATCTTTCTCGCCGGTCTCTTTCTGTGCAGAGGCCAGGCGATCTTTGTATTTTTTGGAGTCGCGGAACTTAAGCACATCTTTTGGCTCCAGTTCGCTGCCCAGTTCTACCAGAGAACCTTCGTCCAGCAGGCTATGCAGGCGGTTGCGCGCCGACATACGCATATGGTGGTCACACTTCGGACACACCTCAAGATTGCGTTCCAGCTCTGCGCGATACAGAACCTGGCCGCAGCTATCACACTTCGTCCATACCCCTTCAGGAATGCTCGCTTTACGCGTTGGGGTAATGTTGCTTTTAATTCGTTCAATCCAGCTCATTGATAACCTTTCTGCCTGAACCTGGTCGTATGCCAGTTTTGCTGTAAGAGGCGAATAATGCCATTTTTGCCTCCAACAGACCATGAATGTTGCACATTAAAACATAACAGCCCGAAACTTTGGATAAAAAAGTGGTCGAACCGCCAGCGTGCATTTACTTCGCTTGCTTTGCCGCCGCGCGTTTGTGACGGATAATTTCGATGACGCCAGGCAGTACGGAAAGCACAATAATCGCTACAATCAGTAACTTAAGGTTTTCCTGAACCACCGGCAGATCGCCAAACAGGTAGCCTGCATAGGTGAACAGCAGCACCCACAGCAGCGCGCCCACCACGTTGTACATGGCAAAATGACGATAGGACATGTGACCCATTCCCGCCACAAACGGTGCAAATGTACGCACAATAGGCACAAAACGGGCAAGGATAATGGTCTTACCGCCATGGCGCTCATAGAACGCATGGGTCTTATCTAAATAACTGCGGCGGAAAATCTTCGAGTCCGGATTACTGAACAACCGCTCGCCAAACACCCGCCCGATGGTGTAGTTGACCGCATCACCAACAATCGCGGCGATGATCATCAGGACGACCATCAGATGGACATTCAGGTCATTCGTTGGCAGTGCGGATAACGCGCCCGCCACGAACAGCAGTGAATCTCCCGGCAGGAACGGCGTAACCACAAGGCCGGTTTCACAGAACAGAATGAGGAACAGAATGGCGTACACCCAGACGCCGTACTGCGCGACCAGCTCCGCCAGGTGAACATCAATATGCAGGATGAAATCAATCAGAAAACGTATTACGTCCATATTGTCTAAGCCCTAATTGCACCTTTGTTTAGTCCGCTAAAAACAGCGGGCCCATTGGCGGTTTTGGCAGGTCGAACCGGTCCGGATAATCCACCGAAACCAGATACAGCCCTTCCGCTTTCGCCGTTGCTGCCGCAAGCGTTCTGTCCTTCGCTGCCAGCAGTTCTGCAATCCAGCTCTCCGGCTGGTGTCCGGCGCCCACTTCCATCAGGCTGCCTACAATATTCCGCACCATATGATGTACAAAGGCATTGGCTTTGATATCCACCACCACATACGCGCCATAACGACTGACGTTAATGTGCATGACGTTACGCCACGGCGTACGGGACTGACATTGCACCGCACGAAACGACGTAAAATCATTCTCTCCAATCAGACACTGCGCCGCACGCTGCATACGTTCTGCATCCAGCGGTTCATAAAAATGCGTCACGCCCTGGCTTAACACCGCCGGGCGCAGGCGCTGGTTATAGATGACATAACGGTAGCGCCGCGCCGTCGCGCTGAAACGCGCGTGAAAATCATCCGGCACAGCTTTCACCCAACGCACGGCAATGTCACCAGGCAAATTCGCATTTACACCCAGCGTCCAGGCCGCGTCTTTGCGCACGGCGGTGGTGTCAAAATGCACCACCTGCCCCGTGCCGTGAACGCCGGCATCGGTGCGGCCCGCACAGAAGACGCTTATCGGTTCATTCGCCACCTGAGAGAGCGCTTTCTCCAGCTTCTCCTGGACGCTGCGCACCTCATTCTGCCGCTGCCAGCCATAGTATTTACTGCCATCGTATTCAATGCCGAGGGCAATTCTGTGGACCGGCGTTTGTTCCACATCTGACATCAGTACAGATACTCCTGCACCAGTTTTTCCGCGATTTTGACCGCCATCAGCGCGCCGCCAAAACGCACGTTGTCGGCAACGGACCAGAACTGCACCTGCTCCGGCATACCGTAATCGTTACGCACGCAGCCCACAGAGAGATGCGCGCTGCCGGTGGCGTCGCCCACCTGCGTCGGGAATTCGCTCTCTTCGGACAGGACAATGTCCTCACCGCGGCCAAACGCGTCGCGGGCTTCTTCAGCCGCCAGCGGACGCAGGGCTTCAAACCCGACCATCTGCGCGTGGCCGTAAAAGACCGGAGACTGCACGACATTCGCGGAGATCATCAGCCCGTCATCCTGCAAAATTTTGCGTGCTTCATCGACGATACGACGCTCTTCCCGCACCGAACCTTCACGATCCGGCAGAAGCGGCAGCATGTTGAACGCCAGCTGGCGGCCAAAGAAATCATCTTCGTCGATCGGGATACCGTTCAGCAGCTTCGCGCTCTGCCCTGCCAGTGCGTCTACGGCTTTTTTACCGTTAGCGGAGGCTGAAAGCAGGCTGGTCACGGAAATACGCGACAGGCCACCGTCGTCGATCAGCGGCTTCAGCGCGGTCAGCAGCTGGCTGGTGAGGCTGTTCGGTACTGCAATGATGTTGCGGTTGCGGTAGTCAGCCAGCACAAACGGGTTGACGTCCGGCACCACCAGCGGCACATCCGGCTCCAGGGAGAACAGGCCGCTCAGGTCGATCACCAGACAGCCTGAATTTGTCGCTTCTTCAATGTAAGACGCCGTGGCTTCCGCCCCTGCGGCAAAAAACGCCAGCTGAGCCTGCGTCCAGTCAAACGCGGCGGCATCCTGCACCATCACGGATTTGCCGCCGAAACGCAGATGTTCTCCTGCGCTGTCGGTACGCGCCAGTGCGTAAATCTCACCCACCGGGAACTGACGCTCAGCAAGGGTTTCAAGCAGGGCTTCGCCCACGGCGCCAGTGGCACCCAAAATGGCAATGTTCCAGCCTTCAGACATGGTGGTTTACTCCAGAAATAAAAAAGCGTCCCTGCCGGAATATCCGACAGGGAGCATTAAGAAGACATTAACGTGCCGGGTGGTGAACGGCGTTAAATCCCAGTTTATGCAGCAGCCCCGCCGCTGACGCGTCATCGCACATGACATACAGGGAAGACCACTCGCGGCGCTCAAGGTAATTTTTGCGCAGCTTGTCAAACTCACCCGGAATACCCGCCACTTTACGCAGCAGCGCGTCATCGCGGCGCACATCATACACCAAATGCACCAGTCTTTTCAGCGTTGCCTCATCCAGCGGGCCATGAAGGGTAATGCGGCCGAATTCCGGGGCGGGCAGAAGCGTATCCAGCGCCACCTGCTGCGGATGGCCGATAAAGGCGCTGTAAGCCTCAAACACCTGGGTTGTGCCACGCGCTTTGCCTTCAAGCGTGTAGCCAGCGATATGCGCGGTGCCCACGTCCACCTTGTTGAGTAGCTCAACGTTGAGATCCGGCTCGGGTTCCCAGACGTCCAGCACCACGCTGAGGTTTTGTAGTTCGTTCAGACATGCCAGCAGCGCCGCGTTATCCACCACCGGTCCCCGGCAGGCATTTATCAGAATAGTGCCAGCCTTCAGACGGCGGATCAGCTTTTCGTCGGCCAGGTGCAGAGTCTTGTACGGCCCCTCTTTAAAGAGCGGCGTATGGAAGGTGATGACGTCGCACTCGTCGACCAGCTCATCCAGCGTGCGGAAGTCGCCTTCATCGCCGTTATCCTTACGCGGCGGATCGCACAGCAGGGTGCGGATGCCCCAGGCTTCCAGACGCTTTTGCAGACGTCCGCCCACGTTGCCCACCCCTACAATCCCGACGGTGCGGTCTTTCAGCGCAAAACCATCGCGCTCGGCCAGCATCAATAGCGAGGAGAAAACATATTCCACGACGGCAATGGCGTTACAGCCTGGCGCCGCGGAAAAACCAATCCCCGCCTGCTTAAGCCACTTGTCATCCACATGATCGGTCCCGGCCGTTGCCGTCCCGACAAATTTTACCCCTTTGCCGGTGAGCAGCGCCTCATTTACTTTGGTCACCGAGCGCACCATCAGGGCGTCTGCATCGTCCAGTTCGCTGACCGGAATCGGGCGACCAGGGACAGCCTTAACCTCACCCAGGCGGCTGAACAGCTCACGGGCGTAAGGCATATTTTCATCAACGAGGATTTTCACGTCTGAGTACCTGTTTGAGAGGAAGTAAACCTGCCAAGTGTGCCATAATCTCGCCGCCGGGCATATATCTCCGCCCGGTTACGCAGAGTTTGACTTTAAGGATTTTTGACGATGCAGCCCATTTCAGGTACGCCTCCGCGCCCTCCGGGTGAAGGCCCCGTAACGCCCAACACGCCAGGCGAACAACCGCTCTCCACGCAGCAACGCACCGTACTGGAGCGTCTGATCACGCGTCTTATTGCGTTAACCTCACAGCAAAACGCAGAGGTATGGGCCGGCGTTAAGCACGATTTGGGCGTAAGAAACGATGCGCCGCTACAGTCGCGCCATTTCCCTGCCGCCGAACAAAACCTTAACCAGCGTCTTACCAGCGCACAGCAGCAACATACTACCCGCCAGATTATCTCGCAGCTGACCGAGCTATTGGGCCAGGGGAATAATCGCCAGGCGGTGAGTGATTTTATCCGTCAACAGTACGGTCATACCGCCCTGAGCCAGCTTTCGCAAGAACAGCTGAAAACCGTGTTGACCCTGCTGCAAAGCAATCAGCTTTCTATCCCGCAGCCGCAACAGCGCCCGTCTACAGAACGGCCATTGCAGCCTGCGGAGCATAATACGCTCAAGCAGATGGTCACTAAGCTGGCTGCCGCTACCGGCGAACCCACAAAGCTTATCTGGCAATCCATGCTGGAACTTTCCGGTGTGAAAGCGGGCGAGATGATCCCGGCAAAACAGTTTACCCATCTGGTCACCTGGCTCCAGGCGCGTCAGACGCTCAGCACCCAGAGCGCCCCGACCCTGCACAGCGTACAGGCGGCGCTGAAACAACCGCTGGAACCGCACGAGTTCGATACGATCCGGGATTACGCTCAGCAGAGCTGGCAGGCTACGCCGCAAACGGTGCTGACCACTGCGCAGGTGCAGGATGTGCTCAATCAGATCTTCATTCGCCGCGCCGAGCGGGAAGGCGGCATGCCGGAGGTAAGAAACATTCAGCCGATCTACAGCCCGCTGTTTGCCCCCGTAGTTGATACGTTCAAAACGCTTTCTGCCCGTCCGGGATTGATGTTTATCGCGTTGGTGATTGCGCTGGCGATTTTCTGGCTGGTTGCTTAAAACTGCCGGGTGGCGGCTGCGCCTTACCCGGCATACGGGGATTGTAGCCCGGTAAGCGCAGCGCCACCGGGGAATGAACTCAGAACATCACCTGCCCACCGGTGACGTTAATCGACTGCCCGGTGCAGTACGAGGCTTTCGGGCTGGCGTAAAACAGCAGCATGTTCAGCACGTCCTGATAATCGCACCCGCGCTTCAGCGGCACTTTGTCGATGTAGTACTGTTCGACGTCCTCCGCTTTGATGCCTAGTTTGGCGGCATACTGCGGCAGTAGGGACTGGAACATCGGAGATTTCAACAGGTTACCCAGCATCAGTGCGTGAACGGTAATGCCGTATTCGGCCAGATCCAGCGCCAGAGACTGCGTCAGCCCGACGCCGCCAAACTTCGCCGCGCTGTAGCCGGAGTTGTGCTTGCTGCCCACTTTCCCCGATTTTGAGTTGATCTGAATGATGCGCCCCTGAATACCGTCGCGGATCATCAGGCGGGAAAATTCTCGGGCGCAGAGGAAATAGCCCACCAGATTCACCTGCAACGAACGGTCAAAATCCCCCAGTTCGAAATCGCTGATAAAGGCCGCTTTCGCGATCCCCGCGCTGTAGACCAGCAGATCGGTGCGACCAAAAATCTCATCCACGCCGCGGGCCAGCGCCATCACGCTCTGCTCGCTGGTGGCGTCGGCGCCAAATCCATACGCCATCCCTTCGCCAAATTCGGTGTTGATGGCGTCCGCTACGCGGGCGGCTTTCTCACTCTGAATATCCACGACCGCCACGCGGTAGCCCTCTGCGGCAAGCCCATGGCAGAGGAACTCGCCTAAGGTTTGTCCCCCACCAATGACAACGGCAACCTGACTCATGTGTCTCTCCTTTATTACGAAATAAATTTTAACGTGCAGCCTGGGGTGACGGCCTGCGGAACCGGCCCCTCAACGTGAACCGTGCCGGGATACTCCGCCCGCGGCTGGCCGTCGAAACGCAAGGTGATGTGCCCCAGCTCGCGCAGGTTTTGCTCGGCGACGTCACCGACGGCGGTTACGGCATAGCGCGCCTTGCCCAGCTCCAGCTGGCCACCGGCCTTCAGCTCGCCGTTTAACTCGCCGTGGCAGTGGATAAAGCAAAACTCTTCGATATCTGCCGGGGCGCCTTCGCGGAAGGTGATCAGCATCTGGTCGCTCAGCGCATCGGCCGCGCTCTGGCCGATGCGGGTAATGGTGGTCTGGTAAATCACGGTCATGGCAGGAACCTCTTATTGATAAATAAAGCCGGAGACAAACCAGGCAATTAGCACCGTTGGCGCGCCCGTCAGGAAGCGGCTCACCAGCACGGAGGGGACGCCCACGCGCACGGTCTCCTGGCGCGCTTCCGCCAGCGACAGCCCGACGGGGATGAAGTCGCACGCCGCCTGAGCGTTAATGGCAAACAGGGCGGGCAGGGCGAGGTGCGGGGGAATATTCCCCAGACCAATCTGCACGCCAATCAGCACGCCGATGACCTGGGCAATCACCGCGCCCGGGCCGAGAAACGGCGACAGCAGCGGGAAGGAGCAGATCAGCGCCAGCGTCACCAGGCCGAGCGGGTGGCTGGCGAGCGGGGCGAGGCCGTGGGCAATCCAGTCGCCGAGGCCGGAGGCCATGATGATGCCGATCAGCGCCGAGACGAACGCCATAAACGGCAGAATGGTTTTCAGCACCGTGTCGATGGTGTCGCGCCCGGACTGGAACAGCACCGCCACGGCGGACCCCATCCCCATCCCGACCTTCGCCAGCAGGCCGTCGCTCTGCTCGGTGATTTTTTTGCTGGTGTCGTACTCGCGCGGGGCTGCTTTTTGCGGCGCGGGTGTGCCATTCACCAGCGTGATGTTGTCCTCCTTCACGCCCGAGACATAAATGTCCTCAAGGATGTACTGCGCCAGCGGGCCTGATTTGCCCGTGGAGTGAATATTCACCGTCGGAATGCGGCGCTTCGGGTAGATGCCGCAGCGCAGGGTGCCGCCGCAGTCGATAACCGCCACGCCGATTTCCGCTTCCGGCGGCTCACCCTCTTTGAAGCCGTCGACTGCTTCCCAGCCGGTCAGCTCGCGCAGCGTGTCGACGATCGCCGGGCGCGTGCCGGCGGTGATGTAGACGATCTTTTTGCCTTCGGTGGCGTCGAACTCCAGCGGGCCGCCCCAGCCGCCCGTGCCTTTCTCTATGCGGATCCGGTTCATACTGTGGCTCCTGAAAGCTGGACTTTCTCATCAAGCTGAATGCCCATTTTTTTCTCAAAAATGGCGGTAGTGAGGTCCGTTACCCAGCCGCGGAAGAAGTTAGTCACCAGGCCGACCAGCAGATAGCTCACCGCCAGCGGGCCGAGCGGCAGTCCCAGCGTAGTGAGACCGCTGGCAATCCCGAGGTAAACAAACAGCTCGCCGGGGTTAATGTGCGGGAACAGGCCGTTCATTGAATGGCAGCTGTAGGAGGCGGCGGCGTAATAACTCGGCTTGTACTTCTCTGGCATAAAGCGGCCGAGGCTTAAGGTCATCGGGTTGCAGAACACAAAGGTGCCGATGAAGGGCAGGATCAGGTAGCGGGACAGCGGATTGCCGGCACAGCGCTGGGCGAAGCGTTCAATACGCTGCTGGCCGATAAAGTTAATCAGGGCGTTCATGATCACCAGCAGGCTGATCAGCAGGGGCAGGATCCCGCTCACCATGCCGGTGAATACCTCGCCGCCTTTCTGAAACAGCCCGATGAACCACTCGGCGCCGTGGGTGATGGTTTCTATCATTCTTCTCTCCTGTAGGGCGTTTGTTTTTGTCTATCTGCGGCTAATAATAATCACTTTGAAAGGTTTTAAAGTGTTAATCAGGTCTCACAATGAAAGAAAAATGTATTATTTTGAAAGTTTATTGGTGAGGTGAATAATTTTTGGTGGAAAAAAGCGCGGATTTGCGCTGAGGGGGTGCGTACCGCTTCCTTGAGGAGTTGGGGATGCTTTACCATACTGGGTTCTTACCGAACTCGTTAAATGGATGCCACATGTTCAAGCGTCGTTATGCAGCGCTGTTGCCTGCGCTTATTCTCCTGTCCGCCTGTAGTAGCAAACCCAAGACCGAAGCCGCTCAGCCAACGGCGGGCGCGCCTTCCGGAGGATTCCTGCTGGAGCCGCAGCACAATATGATGCAGATGGGCGGCGACTTCGCGAATAACCCTGCGGCCGAACAGTTCATCGATAAAATGGTGAGCAAGCACGGTTTTGACCGCCAGCAGCTGCATGCCATTTTGTCTCAGGCGAAGCGTCTGGACTACGTGCTGCGCCTGATGGACAGGCAGGCGCCGACAGCCCAGGTTCCGACCGGGCCAAACGGCGCGTGGCTGCGCTATCGCAAACAGTTTATTACCCCGGACAACGTGCAGAATGGCGTGGTGTTCTGGAATCAGTATGAAGACGCCCTGAACCGTGCGTGGCAGGTCTATGGCGTGCCGCCGGAGATCATCGTCGGTATTATTGGGGTCGAGACCCGCTGGGGACGCATTATGGGTAAAACCCGCATCCTTGATGCGCTGGCGACGCTCTCCTTCAACTACCCGCGCCGCGCCGAGTATTTCTCTTCCGAGCTGGAAACCTTCCTGCTGATGGCGCGAGACGAACAGGACGATCCGCTCGATCTGAAAGGGTCGTTCGCCGGGGCAATGGGCTACGGCCAGTTTATGCCGTCCTCCTATAAGCAGTACGCGGTAGATTTTAACGGGGATGGTCACATCAACCTGTGGGATCCCGAAGACGCCATTGGCAGCGTGGCCAACTACTTCAAAGCGCATGGCTGGACGCCGGGCGGCCAGGTGGCGGTACAGGCGAACGGCGAAGCGTTTGGTCTGGAAAACGGATTTAAAACCAAATACAGCGTGGCGCAGCTGGCTGCGGCAGGCTTAACGCCGTCGCAGCCGCTGGGCAATGTTGACCAGGTGAGCCTGCTGCGCCTGGATGTCGGAACCGGTTATCAGTACTGGTTCGGGCTGCCGAACTTCTACACCATTACCCGCTACAACCACAGCACGCACTATGCGATGGCGGTGTGGCAGCTGGGGCTGGCGGTGTCTCAGGCGCGTGTGCCGGCAGCGTCACCGTTTAGCCAGTAAGTTACCCTGACGGGTAGGCCGGGTAAGGCAACGCCGCCACCCGGCATGGCTGCCCGCACCCTGACCCTCTCCCACGGGAGAGGGAAGTTTGCAGAAACATTTCGCCACACTCCCATTTCACTCCCACCGTTTACATCTTAATCGATTTTCATTATTGTTATGTTATAACATTATTTTTGAATTGAGATTTCCATGTCCCTGTTTTCTCTCTCATCCCCGGTTCGGCTGCTGCTGGCGCTGGTGCTCATTCTGTTTCTCGGCCTGGCCGTGCGCTGGGCGGTGGCGTTGCCATGATCGTGATGAACGACCTGGTGGCGGGTTACGATCGCCAGCCCGTTACGCGCGCGCTGTCCGGCGTGATTGAACGCGGGAGCATGACCGCCATCGTCGGGGCCAACGGCTGCGGCAAATCCACGCTGCTGAAAACGCTCGCCGGCTTTCTTCCGCCCGTCAGCGGTACGTTTCGCTGGCAGGGGAGACGTCCGGTGGTGGGCTGGCTGGCGCAGCGTCACGCGCTGGAGGCGCAATTTCCTCTGACCGTGCAGGACGTGGTGAGTATGGGCTGCTGGCCAGCAATCTCACTGTTTGCCGGTTTTCGTCGGGATACCCGCATGCGCATTGCTGGCGCGCTGGAGCGCGTGGGGCTGGAGTCCATGGCGTTCTCTACCATAGATGAACTTTCCGGCGGCCAGTTTCAGCGCATGCTGTTTGCCCGCGTTTTGGTGCAGCAGGCGCCGCTGGTGATGCTGGATGAGCCTTTCACCGGCGTCGATGAAGCGACCTGCAACGTGCTGATGGATCTGATGCTGGAGATGTATATGCAGGGGCAGACCCTGCTGGCGGTACTGCACGACAGCGAACGCGTCTCGCGTCACTTCCCACAAACGCTACGGCTGGATGCTGATACGCCGCACTGGAAAACCGAGCGGGTGAGGGTGGCATGATCTGGCATCTCTTCTTCCAGCCGTTTATTGAGTACGGCTTTATGCGGCGCGCGCTGGTGGTTTGCCTGGCGCTCTCCGTCAGCACCACTGCGCTGGGCGTATTTCTTCAACTGCGTCGGATGAGCCTGATGGGGGACGCTCTTTCTCACGCCATTTTGCCGGGTGTCGCGGTGGGCTATCTGCTCAGCGGGATGTCGCTGCTGGCAATGACTGTCGGCGGGTTTATTGCCGGGATCGCCGTTGCGCTGGTGGCCGGGCTGGTCAGCCGCCGCACGCCGCTTAAAGAGGATGCCAGCTTCGCGGGGTTTTACCTGGGCTCGCTGGCGCTGGGCGTCACGCTGGTGTCGCTGCGCGGTTCAAATGTCGATCTGCTTCATCTTCTGTTTGGCTCCATTCTCGCCGTGGATAGCGCGTCAGCCCTGTTCGTGACGGGCGTTTGCATGTTCACGCTCCTCACGCTGGCGATTTTTTATCGGGGGCTGGTCAGCGAAGCGTTTGATACCGCGTGGTTGCAGGTGAACGCGCGCTGGCTGCCCGGGATGTTACACGGTCTGTTTCTGGCGCTGCTGGTGCTCAACCTGGTAGCCGGTTTTCAGGTGCTCGGCACGCTGATGGCCGTCGGGCTGATGATGTTACCCGCCGTGGCGGCACGCTGCTGGGTGCGCACATTGCCAGGGTTACTTTTGATGGCGGGTATCAGCGGTATTTTTTGCGCGTGGCTGGGCTTAAGCCTTTCCTGGGCAGTGAGTCTGCCCGCCGGGCCCTCCATTGTGCTGACCGCCAGCGCATTGTTCTTTATTTCAGTTTTATTTGGCACGCGCAGCAGGCTGGCGGATAGCCTGCGGGCGCTTTTTTAACGCAAGGGGAAACGATGAAACGTACAGGATTAGCCGTGGCGCTCGCGCTCGGCATGATGACGCACGGCGTAATGGCGAAAACGCTTAATGTGGTGACCAGCTTTTCCATCCTGGGAGACATCACGCAGCAGGTTGGCGGCGATCGTGTGAAGGTGACGACGCTGGTGGGGCCGGACGGTGATCCCCATACTTTCGAACCTTCGCCCAAAGACAGCGCGGCGCTGAGTAAAGCTGACATGGTGGTGGTCAATGGGCTGGGGCTGGAGGGCTGGCTCGACCGTCTGGTGAAAGCCTCCGGATTCAAAGGCCAACTGGTGGTTGCTTCGGACGGCGTGAAAACGCACACGCTGGAAGAGGACGGTAAAACCGTGACCGATCCGCACGCGTGGAACAGCGCGGCGAACGGCGCGCTGTATGCGCAAAATATTCTCTCAGGGCTGGTGAAGGCCGATCCTGAAGATACGGCGGCGCTTGAAGCTACCGGTAAACCCTATATTGCGCAGCTCTCTCAACTGGACGGTTGGGCTAAAAAGCGTTTCAGCGACATCCCACAGGCGAAGCGCAAAGTGCTGACCAGCCACGACGCCTTCGGCTATTTCAGCCGCGCCTACGGCGTGACGTTTATGGCGCCGCAGGGGCTGTCGTCTGAGAGTGAAGCCAGCGCGGCGCAGGTAGCGGAGATCATCAATCAGATTAAAGCTGACGGCGTGAAAACCTGGTTTATGGAAAACCAGCTTGACCCACGCCTGGTGAAGCAGATTGCGACCGCCACGGGCGCCCAGCCGGGTGGTGAACTTTACCCGGAAGCGCTGTCCGCGAAGGGCGGCGTGGCGGACACCTACGTCAAGGCGTTTCGCCACAATGTGGACACCCTCGCTAACAGCATGAAATAAGCGTCTCTCTGGCCGATGCGTCCGCATCGGCTTTTTTCTGAAGCCCCCTCGTAAAACCCGACGCGCATCCCCATATTTGATGAGAAAGTGCTATCTTGTGCTGCATGTTTTTCTAAGGCCTGGAGCGAGAATGACTGACCATGAATTGATGCAGCTAAGCGAAGTGGTGGGGCTGGCGCTGAAACAGCGCGGCGCGACTCTCACGACCGCAGAATCCTGCACCGGCGGCTGGGTGACGAAAGCAATTACCGATATTGCTGGCAGTTCCGCCTGGTTTGAACGCGGCTTTGTGACCTACAGTAACGAGGCGAAAGCGCAGATGATCGGCGTGCGTGAAGCCACGCTTGAGCAGCATGGCGCGGTCAGCGAGCCGGTGGTGATCGAGATGGCGATTGGCGCGCTGAAAGAGGCGCGCGCAGATTACGCTATCTCCATCAGCGGTATCGCGGGGCCGGACGGCGGCAGCGACGTGAAGCCTGTCGGCACCGTCTGGTTTGGCTTTGCCACCTCAAAAGGTGAAGGGATCACCCGCCGGGAATGCTTCAGCGGCGACCGCGAAAGCGTGCGTCGTCAGGCAACGGAATACGCGTTAAAAACGCTCTGGCAACAATTTCTACAAAATACTTGATACTGTATGACCATACAGTATAATTGCCTCAACAGAACAGAAGTCCATGGTGAAGCGCAGTTGCTTCTCCCGGCATGACAGGAGTAATAATGGCTATCGACGAAAACAAACAGAAAGCGTTGGCGGCAGCACTGGGCCAGATCGAAAAGCAATTCGGTAAAGGCTCCATCATGCGCCTGGGTGAAGACCGTTCCATGGATGTGGAAACTATCTCCACTGGTTCGCTTTCTCTTGATATCGCACTGGGCGCTGGCGGTTTGCCGATGGGCCGTATCGTAGAAATCTACGGTCCGGAATCCTCGGGTAAAACTACCCTGACGTTGCAGGTTGTTGCGGCGGCACAGCGCGAAGGTAAAACCTGTGCGTTTATCGATGCCGAGCACGCGCTGGACCCGGTCTATGCCCGTAAACTGGGCGTTGATATCGACAACCTGCTGTGCTCCCAGCCGGACACCGGCGAGCAGGCACTGGAAATTTGTGACGCGCTGGCGCGCTCAGGCGCGGTTGACGTGATCATCGTCGACTCCGTTGCGGCGCTGACGCCAAAAGCGGAAATTGAAGGTGAAATCGGTGACTCTCACATGGGCCTCGCGGCACGTATGATGAGCCAGGCGATGCGTAAGCTGGCGGGTAACCTGAAGCAGTCCAATACGCTGCTGATCTTCATCAACCAGATCCGTATGAAAATTGGTGTAATGTTCGGTAACCCGGAAACCACCACCGGCGGTAACGCTCTGAAATTCTACGCTTCTGTCCGTCTGGATATCCGCCGTATCGGTGCGGTGAAAGAAGGGGATAACGTAGTCGGTAGCGAAACCCGCGTGAAGGTTGTGAAGAACAAAATCGCAGCACCGTTCAAACAGGCTGAGTTCCAGATCCTCTACGGCGAAGGTATCAACTTCCTCGGCGAGCTGGTTGACCTGGGCGTGAAAGAGAAGCTGATTGAAAAAGCGGGCGCATGGTACAGCTACAACGGTGACAAGATTGGTCAGGGTAAAGCGAATGCTATCTCCTGGCTGAAAGAGAACCCGGCGGCGGCGAAAGAGATTGAGAAGAAGGTGCGTGAACTCCTGCTGAACAACCAGGACTCTAAACCTGATTTCGTGGTCGACGGCGCGGATGCTGAAGAAACCAACGAAGACTTTTAATCCTCTCGGATAAAAATGAAGGGCTGCTGATGCGGCCCTTTTTGCATTTCTGAATCGACAGGTTTTTTATGAGTGAACCGACATCACGCCGACCAGCCTACTCACGCTTGCTGGATCGGGCCGTGCGTATTCTTGCCGTGCGTGACCATAGCGAACAGGAGCTGCGGCGGAAACTGTCAGCGCCCGTCATGAGCAAAAACGGTCCGGAAGACATTGATGCCACCGCGGAAGATTATGACCGCGTGGTTGCCTGGTGCTACGAGCATCACTATCTGGATGACGGCCGTTTTGCCGCTCGCTTTCTTGCCAGCCGTGGTCGTAAAGGCTATGGGCCAGCGCGTATCCGCCAGGAGCTGAACCAGAAAGGGGTAGCCCGTGAATCGATTGAAAAAGCCATGCGCGAAAGTGAAATTGACTGGTGCGAACTGGCGCGTGAGCAGGCGGTACGAAAGTACGGTGAGCCGCTGCCGCGTGAATTTTCAGAAAAAGTTAAAATCCAGCGCTTTTTGCTCTACCGCGGCTTCCTGATGGAAGATATTCAGGATATCTGGCGTAATTTTACCGATTGAACGCATGCGGGATTTTACTTCCCACTAAAGAAAACTTATCTTATTCCCACTTTTTCCAGTAGCTGGTCCGTCCAACTGTTTACAGATACAGATCTGCTGCGACATTTCGTTAGCTTGATTTCAGGATAATTATGAGCAAGAGCACCGCTGAGATCCGTCAGGCGTTTCTCGATTTTTTCCATAGTAAGGGACACCAGGTTGTTGCCAGCAGCTCCCTGGTACCGAACAATGACCCGACTCTGCTGTTTACCAACGCCGGGATGAACCAGTTCAAGGATGTGTTCCTTGGTCTCGACAAGCGTAATTATTCCCGCGCCACAACCTCACAGCGTTGCGTGCGTGCGGGCGGTAAACACAACGATCTGGAAAACGTCGGTTACACCGCGCGCCACCACACCTTCTTCGAAATGCTGGGTAACTTCAGCTTCGGCGACTATTTCAAACACGACGCCATTCAATACGCGTGGGAACTGCTGACCGGTGAAAACTGGTTCAATCTGCCGAAAGAGCGTCTGTGGGTGACCGTGTATGAGACCGATGACGAAGCGTTCGACATCTGGGAAAAAGAAGTGGGTATCCCGCGCGAACGTATCATCCGTATCGGTGACAACAAAGGCGCGCCTTACGCGTCTGATAACTTCTGGCAGATGGGCGACACCGGCCCTTGCGGTCCGTGCACCGAGATCTTCTACGATCATGGCGACCACATCTGGGGGGGCCCTCCGGGAAGCGCGGAAGAAGATGGCGATCGCTACATTGAGATCTGGAACATCGTCTTCATGCAGTTCAACCGTCAGGCCGACGGCACCATGGAGCCGCTGCCAAAACCGTCCGTAGATACCGGTATGGGCCTTGAGCGTATCGCGGCCGTTCTGCAACACGTTAACTCCAACTATGAGATTGACCTGTTCAGCACCCTGATCAAAGCCGTTGCTGAGGTAACGGGCGCAACCGATCTGAGCAACAAATCACTGCGCGTTATCGCAGACCATATTCGTTCCTGTGCGTTCCTGATTGCTGACGGCGTTATCCCGTCGAATGAAAACCGTGGCTATGTGCTGCGTCGTATCATTCGTCGTGCGATCCGCCATGGCAACATGCTGGGCGCGAAGGACACTTTCTTCTATAAACTCGTTGGGCCACTGATTGGCGTGATGGGCTCTGCCGGCGATGAGCTGAAACGCCAGCAGGCGCAGGTTGAACAGGTTCTGAAAACCGAAGAAGAGCAGTTTGCCCGTACGCTGGAGCGCGGTCTGGCGCTGCTGGACGACGAGCTGGCGAAACTCAAGGGCGACACGCTGGATGGCGAAACCGCTTTCCGCCTGTACGACACCTACGGCTTCCCGGTTGACCTGACGGCTGACGTTTGCCGCGAGCGCAACATCAAAGTTGACGAAGCAGGCTTTGAAGCCGCAATGGAAGAGCAGCGTCGTCGTGCGCGTGAATCCAGCGGTTTTGGCGCGGACTACAACGCGATGATCCGCGTTGATAGCGCGTCTGAATTTAAAGGCTACGAAGAGCTGGCCCTGACCAGCAACGTGACCGCGCTGTTTGTTGACGGTAAAGCCGTAGACAGCATTAGCGCGGGCC
Organism: Enterobacter cloacae complex sp. S1; assembly: GCF_014930525.1. Taxonomy (NCBI): domain Bacteria; kingdom Pseudomonadati; phylum Pseudomonadota; class Gammaproteobacteria; order Enterobacterales; family Enterobacteriaceae; genus Enterobacter; species Enterobacter cloacae complex sp. S1. The sequence goes on along the minus strand of NZ_JADBRE010000009.1, from coordinate 2,054 downwards.
AGGAAGCGGTTGTTATCCTGGATAAAACGCCGTTCTATGCGGAATCGGGCGGCCAGGTTGGCGATAAAGGCGAACTGAAAGGCAATGGCTTCAGCTTCAGCGTAAGCGATACCCAGAAATACGGTCAGGCAATTGGTCACCAGGGCAAACTGGTTTCCGGCTCTCTGAAAGTGGGCGAGGGCGTTCAGGCCAACGTTGACGAAGCTCGCCGCGCGCGCATTCGTCTGAACCACTCGGCAACCCACCTGATGCACGCAGCCCTGCGCGAAGTGCTGGGTACGCACGTTGCACAGAAAGGTTCTCTGGTTAATGACAAAGTGCTGCGTTTCGACTTCTCGCATTTTGAAGCAATGAAGCCGTCTGAAATTCGTGCGGTGGAAGACCTGGTGAATGCCCAGATCCGCCGTAACCTGCCAATCGAAACCCACATCATGGATCTCGAGGCAGCGAAGAAGAAAGGTGCGATGGCGCTGTTTGGCGAGAAATATGACGACCGCGTTCGCATGCTGAGCATGGGCGACTTCTCTACCGAACTGTGTGGCGGTACTCACGCATCCCGCACCGGTGACATCGGCTTGTTCCGCATCGTTTCCGAGTCGGGGACGGCGGCAGGCGTGCGTCGTATTGAGGCGGTGACCGGGGAAGGCGCGATTGCCAGCCTGCATGCGCAGAGCGACCAGCTGCACGAGATCGCGCAGCTGCTGAAAGGCGATAGTCAGAACCTGGGCGAAAAAGTGCGTGTCGCGCTGGATCGTACCCGTCAGCTGGAAAAAGAACTCCAGCAGCTGAAAGAACAGGCTGCGGCGCAGGAGAGCGCAAACCTCTCCAGCAAAGCGGTAGACATTAAGGGCGTCAAACTGCTGGTCAGCGATCTGGCGGGCGTTGAGCCTAAGATGCTGCGTACCATGGTCGACGATCTGAAGAACCAGCTTGGTTCGACGGTTATCGTGCTGGCAACGGTCGCAGAGGGTAAGGTTTCTCTGATTGCGGGCGTCTCTAAGGATGTGACGGATCGTGTTAAAGCAGGGGAACTGATTGGCATGGTCGCCCAGCAGGTGGGTGGCAAAGGTGGCGGTCGTCCGGACATGGCGCAAGCCGGTGGTACGGATGCGGCGGCACTTCCCGCGGCATTAGCCAGCGTTGAAAGCTGGGTAAGCGCGAAACTGTAATAACTACAAAGCACAAGCAGACGCCATAGCGGTAACGTTATGGCGTCTTGCTCACTACGCTATCGATAACGATAAAGTCAGGTTGAGTTTGTGTATATCGGCTAAACTTACGTTTAACAGAATGTGATGCCGTGACTGCTTACACTTTACGTGTTTGTCATCGCTTACTTTTTGGCGTTATATGATGGATAATGCCGGGATACAAGAGACCCGACTCTTTTAATCTTTCAAGGAGCAAAGAATGCTGATTCTGACTCGTCGAGTTGGTGAGACCCTCATGATTGGGGATGAGGTCACCGTGACAGTTTTAGGGGTAAAGGGTAACCAGGTACGTATTGGTGTTAACGCTCCTAAAGAAGTATCTGTCCACCGTGAAGAGATCTACCAGCGTATCCAGGCTGAAAAATCCCAGCAGTCCAGTTACTGATATTGTCGCGTCTCGCTGTCGGGCGAGACGCAACCCTCCTGCTATTTTTCCTGCATAAAGTTACCGTTCTATTTCAAACGCTTCGTTTTTGACCACTCTCATAATCTTATCTCATCCAAAAGACGCGCTTCTCTCAACACAATTCTGTGAAGATGCCTGCAAAATCCGCTTATAAAACACTCTCTTTGCGGCTTTTACATGCGAATTGCGTGCGAATTGCGCAAACGAAAAAAGCATGTGGAAAATTGTTTGACTTATAAGTCCCAGAAAGTAATATATGCGCCACGCAGCGACGAGAAGCTCTTAACGAGTTGCTCGAAGCACTCGAAAGAGGCGTTGTGTGGTGAGGTGGCCGAGAGGCTGAAGGCGCTCCCCTGCTAAGGGAGTATGCGGTCAAAAGCTGCATCCGGGGTTCGAATCCCCGCCTCACCGCCATTTTGCATCCGTAGCTCAGCTGG
>NZ_JADBRE010000086.1:0-436 GCF_014930525.1 Enterobacter cloacae complex sp. S1 | reverse complement strand
CTTTTAAGCATTGATTTGATTCATGTAATTATAGATTTACGAATCTAATATTAAAATTTAGACTATAGATTAAGTAAGCTCAATGAAAACCATACAAATACTACAACCCATATCTTTTCCTTTTATCCTTTTTCGATAATTCTCTTTTTAGAGTTGAAGCCTCATATTTCCTTTTCTCATTAACATAGACTTTCTCTGTTCGGCTACTATTACTGACTATAAAGTTAATCAATGAAGAACATACATTTTTCATACGCTCTTTGTTGATCAAATCATCATCCAGTTTATTTATATGACTATAATATGAAAGTAGCAGAAAGGTTAAAACAACCTCCCTGTTGGAGAAGGTCATTTTTTCGATACCACTTTGGTATTTGATATAAAATCCTGCACAAAAAAGATATGATTGTTCGATAATTCGTTGCTCTGAGAAACC
>NZ_JADBRE010000085.1:0-865 GCF_014930525.1 Enterobacter cloacae complex sp. S1 | reverse complement strand
TCATTAAGGTATTCATTTTTGTTCCTAAGGAGCCAGTGAAATATTTTAGGGTTCTCAAGAAGTTTTTTAATGTGAGAAATGAGAATTGTCAGTTTCAAGCTATTTGAGCCATAACTCTCTTGTATTGATTGCGTGTCAAAATGAACCTGAGCCATTTCTTTCTCAAGTCGTTCAATAGCTTTTCTATTACCAGTTTTTGTATCTATATTATTTTTAGTTTTGTCAATTAACAACTCAGGGGAGGAACTATGATATAGAGACTCAGCAAAAAGTTTTGAGTAATTATCAAACCTTATCATTAAATTAGCACATTCTATTTGTCTGAAAGGAACCATTCTTTTTAAAACTCTAAAAGTATTTATGGGAATATCTTTATCATTAAATAAATCAACTACTTGAGGGCATATCCCTTTCAATACGGACATGTTGGTTCTTAGAGAATCTATACTTATATTTAATGATGTACATAACATTTCTTCAGGCACTCCCACTCTTACAGCTTCTTTCAGCATTCTCTGTATTTGTATAATTGTTATACGGTTAACTTTTTTGTTCGGTGTATAAGTATCATATGTAGTTGAAATTAGGCAGTTTGCTTTATCTTCCCCAATATCTTTTATTGCTTCGACTCTAATGTGTCCATCGATTATTTTAGCAGTTTTATCACTTTGATCGATGTAAATTAATATCGGTTCAACAAGTCCCAACGCTGATATGGTGCTTTTGATCTGTGAATATTTTTTACTACTTTTGAAGTTAGTAGGCAGCTTTTTAGTATGAACAAGATCAGATAATTTGAAAGTGATTGTTTTTTCACTAAAGCAATATTTAATCATTTTGCACCTCAATTGGTCGTGTTTTTAAC
>NZ_JADBRE010000084.1:0-253 GCF_014930525.1 Enterobacter cloacae complex sp. S1 | reverse complement strand
AATTAAAATGGATCTTTACGAAGCTCGAATGATGGATAAAGGAGAATTACATGTTCATTTGAATGGATTGGTAAGCACTCAAGTAATTAGGAGGGTCCTAGAAAAAAATATTATTGAAATGCCTGAAAACTTTAATATAGATACTGACTTGAATGTAATACACCCAGCAAGATCACTAGTGGATTATTTAAAGCCATGGCAGTTTTTAAGGCTCATTCCTGCGAGTCGCTTTGATTTATCTATTATGATTGAG
>NZ_JADBRE010000083.1:0-1871 GCF_014930525.1 Enterobacter cloacae complex sp. S1 | reverse complement strand
GATATAGTTTCTAAGTTACAATAATCTGAGTACTCAAAATGTTAACACTAGGGTTGGTTTTTTTTATCTTTTTGATTTTTTTAAAGACAAAAAATAGCAATTACAGCATTTACTATATTTGTTTTATTTCTTTTTTTATAATATGTCATTTCGTGTATTTTATAAGCAAGGATGGTTTTTTAGATATTAATTTAAATGAATCGGATTGGCAGGCTTTTTGGCAAACTGTCATATTATTAATAATGACAGTTGTAACATATCGCTTTACCTCCGTCATTATCAAAATTGGCCCGCCCCAAATCAGTATTCTTAAATTTAATGCCGGTTATCGGCTTCTTCTTTTTTTATATGGGGTAGGTGTTGTCATTTATACCCTACAAAATGGAATAGCACTTGGGCTTTCTTATAATGATCGCTTGACTGCTAATACAGGTGGCGGTATATCGATAATATTAATGTACTCATACATACCAGCAATGATTTTAGCATATATAAAAATGCCGACCAGAAAAAACCTATTTCTTTGTCTATGCTTAAGTACATTATGTGGTGTTATATACTATATTGTTATCGGCGGTTCCCGAAACGTACTTGCGGCAGGTGTATTTTCTCTGATTTACCTAGGGCTTTTATATAAAAATATTAATAAGAAACAACTGTTTTTGGCATTAGCCATAGGAGTTGTAACATTGATGCTCCTAGAGTTATATCGCTATGTAAATAACTTTTCTGAAGCATTGGATTTTATCCTGAATGGAGGAATCCAGGTTATTTTATTTGCGTTTGAATCCTTTTCCCCTATGCATGCGGTTTTAAATATAAACGATGCATTAATGAAGAACTATTTCGAAATTCAGTATGCAACGACTTTCTTAAATGAATTTTCAATTATCATTCCTAGGTTTTTATGGGAAGGGAAACCTATCAATGTTTATAACAATGGTTATTTTTATACAGCAGAGATATTAGGCTTAGATACAAACTTGACAATGTCACCTACATTCTTAGGAAGTTGTTTGATTATGTTTGGGCAGACATTCTATTGGATTGGAGGTGTTTTAAGCGGGTTAATTATTTTTTTATTTGATAAAATAATATCATCTTCAAAAACAAGGTATACAAAATTATTATTATTAAGCAGTATTGGCTATCTATTCTTCTGGGTGCGAGATGGATTTGAGGTATATTGCTATATTTTGATTAAATTCGGGATAATAATGTTAATTATGTATTTTTTTAATTCATTTATAAGTTCGTTGATTTCAAGAAGATGAAGAAATTAAATTTGATTGTCTCGATGATGTTAAACGATAAATTATGGTCACTTCTTTTTACGGTTTTGCCTGGTGTAAATAGAGTGCTACTGTTCTTTATAGTATCGCACGTAGTAACTACACATACTTTCGCGCTTTTCTCTTCGGTATATTCTATCGCTGTAATCATATCAATGATTGGTGGTGTTGGTGTTGGTACAGTAATTTTAAAGAATAATACTGAGTTTGGTATGCTGGGCTTCTTAAAAGCTACAATCATTGGTTTCGTGACAAGCATATGTTCAGCCATAATTATTTTATTTTTCTTTAAAGATGTTTTATCATCAAGTTGGCTAGGTTTAATTATTTTGTCTGTTGGTTTAATTATGAACCAAATACTCAGATATATGATCATCGTAAACAAAAGCTTTAAAATAGGTACATTTAACGAATTAGTACTTATGTTACCATCTTTGATTTTTTTGGTAATGAGCCAAATAGATTTAATTTCTATTTTAGGAATAATGTATATCATACAATCATTGCTGGTTGTTTTAATCTTCTTCAAGGATTCAAGCAATCCTAAACTGAATTACTTCAAGGGCGCTTTTTATATTG
>NZ_JADBRE010000082.1:0-353 GCF_014930525.1 Enterobacter cloacae complex sp. S1 | reverse complement strand
AATATAATTCGTAACATTAGAGAGTAATTAAATTTCTGTATAGAGTGCTGTCAGAAAGCCAGAGGTGTTGTGGAAATTGACATAAACTGACAACGCAGGTAATTAATTCAGCGCCAATATTCCCGCGCTATATAGCACAAAGTGCAATAGTTTATTTCTGAATATTTCTCTTAAAAAACTGGTTCTGGTTTCCCGAGAAATTTATAATCAACTGTTTTAAAAAAGGTTATCCTGCCACATGCTTTGACATTCCCTGCCAAACCCTTTTAATCCCACCAAAAAAACTAAAACGTCCGGTAACTATTCACAGCCATATTATCTTGATTGGTTAATAATCACTTCATGTCTATATA
>NZ_JADBRE010000081.1:0-477 GCF_014930525.1 Enterobacter cloacae complex sp. S1 | reverse complement strand
AACCCAAGCAATCCCATTTTTCTAACAACAGACATATCCTCGATTTTATAATCAAGAATACAGCTCTCAAGCTTCGTAATAATTTCAGAAGTTATTTCTTTAGTGCCATGCTCTTGTAGATAAAGTACATATAGGTATTTTATTTGACTCCCACGGTAATCTGATGCTTTGTAGGCCTTGATCACTCCGTAGTAAGATAAAATTAATTCAGGAGCCTTTTCCATTACAAAATTCGTAATAAAAAGAGAATCATAATCCTTCTCAAATATATCTTTTATGCTGTTTGTGGATTTTTCAGGATGACCGCTAATAGCTTTTAGTATTTGACCAAATGTTTCCATTTTGATCATATAATCGTAATCCCTTCCATCATCAGCTCCAGTATCTCCTGATTTCCTAATATATTCAATACTGTGTTCACCGAGATATCTTTCTATATCAATTTGTTCTGAAGACAATGATTTTAAATCAGATGGC
>NZ_JADBRE010000080.1:0-1210 GCF_014930525.1 Enterobacter cloacae complex sp. S1 | reverse complement strand
ATTAGACTATTTGCCTCACGCAATATATTTATTTACTTTATTAATAAAAAAGCCTCAGATATCTTAACGTATAAGACTTTCCATGAAGTATGGAAAAATCAAGATGTCTTTTATAGAAATATGAAGTCTGAGGGTGCCTACAGTCCTAGTACAAATCCAAAGTTAGTACCATTTTTAAATCTTTTCGGAAGAGTTATTACAAATTTCCATCCGAAATTTAAAAATTATACAAAGGAATAAGAATGAATATTCTTTTGATAAGTAACATGTATCCATCAAAAAAACATCCTGATTTTGGAGTATTTGTAGAGAGAATAGTAAACGAGCTTAAAGCCAGCGATAATGATATTGACTTGTGCGTGAGAGATAGTAAAGGTAATAATAAACTTTCCAAAGTTATAAGCTACCTTAGCCTATATCTCAAAACTGTGTATAAATTAATTTTTAATAAATACGACTACATATATTGTCATTATGTCTCGCATACAGCATTACCAATTTTAATTGCTTCATATTTCGGCAAGAAGATGAACATTGTCAGCCATGTGCATGGCGGTGATATTAAGCTCTTAAAAGGGAGGAGTAAATTTTTTCATCGATTGAAAAATCAACTCACGAACTCTATTTTTAAAAAAAGTTCCACAATAATATGCCCTTCACCGAGTTATTCACAATTCTTGCTTGCAAATTTTAATGCCAACGATAAAAGCATTATCATTTATCCTTCTGGAGGCGTAGATAGATGCTTTAATTATGACGGGACTGTTATTAAATCCAAAGATGAAATTGTAATTGGATATGCTGGTAGGTTGGTTCAGTCAAAAAATGTTGATCTTATAATTAAGGCCCTCAAAGGAACTAAAAAGTTAAAGTTGTCAATTGTAGGAGAAGGTGAGCAGAAAAGTGAGTTGATGGCGATTAGCAAAGATTTAAATGTTGAATTCATCAATCCATTACCTCATGCCGAACTGGCGTCTTGGTTTAAAAAAATAGATTTGTTAATTTATCCTTCTGAAAGTGAAAGCCTTGGTTTAGTTCCACTCGAGGCTATGGCTTGCGGAGTATATTGTATATTAACAAAAATACCCGCTTTTAATGAATTTAAAAGTCACGGGTTAAATTTCTTGCAAATTGATCATTTTGAGTCTGATGCGATTAGAGATGCTATTGTGAAGTTTTCCCTGTTTGGGGATGATGAGCTAAATATAAT
>NZ_JADBRE010000079.1:0-554 GCF_014930525.1 Enterobacter cloacae complex sp. S1 | reverse complement strand
CTCTAAGCGTTTGACCACCGTTGACAATTTGAAAGCCGTCAATATCCAATCGCATTGATTGATTGCCTGCCAGGTTTGTGGCTGATATTGATTTAGCTACCATGGTAATACCATTATTATACATAAAGAACTTAGTTGGGTTATTTTTTATAGTAGCCCCAATATTAGGATTATACTTGGAGTTTTTTACAAACCCTCTAACATTATCAAAGAGAACGCCAAACTCAAGAGTTGAATCAGCTAACACCGATATATCTTCGATATTTCTTTCCCGCCTAATAAGCTCATTATCTGATGTAATCCTGATTATCTCATCACAGCGCACTCTTAAAATATAAGATTTAGCCGTTGCCTTGTTGTCTTCACTGTAACACATTAATGCATCCTTACTAACTATCATGCTTGCATTAATGTCCTTAGGACGAATTGACATAAATTGCGAGATTGTGGGTAAAGCTAATGATTCGATATGAATTTGATAAATATTCGCTAAATTTTGTAATTCAGAATCAATCTCTCTCACCTCCTGAGCTTCATTACTTACTTGATATAAC
>NZ_JADBRE010000008.1:63193-63337 GCF_014930525.1 Enterobacter cloacae complex sp. S1 | reverse complement strand
CAACTGAGCTAACGACCCGAGTGGTGGGTGATGACGGGCTCGAACCGCCGACCCCCTCCGTGTAAAGGAGATGCTCTACCAACTGAGCTAATCACCCACTCTGTACTGCCGGAACTGCTTTAAGTGGTGGGTCGTGCAGGATTC
>NZ_JADBRE010000008.1:0-63115 GCF_014930525.1 Enterobacter cloacae complex sp. S1 | reverse complement strand
CCAACTGAGCTAACGACCCACTTTTGCGCTGCTTTCACGTTGTTTGATATCCCGTGGCAACGGCGGCATATATTACTGATTTAAGAATTCTGCGCAACAAAAATTTCGATGAAGATCACTTAACTGCTTAGGAATCATGCTGCACGACCAGAAATGACGCGATTTCTGGTCATGCGATAATCAACCCATCGAACTCAAACGTTTTTGCGCTTGTTTGGCGCCGTCTGTACCCGGGAATTTTGCAACCACCTGCTGATAAACCGCTTTGGCTTTTGCAGTGTCGCCTTTGTCCTGCATGATTACGCCGACTTTATACATCGCATCAGGCGCTTTCGGTGATTTCGGGTAATTTTTCACCACAGAGGCAAAATAAAACGCCGCATCATCCTTTTTACCCTTGTTGTAATTCAACTGACCCAGCCAGTAATTCGCATTTGGCTGGTAAGTGGAATCAGGGTACTTCTTAACGAAGTTCTGAAACGCAACGATAGCATCGTCCTGGCGCGATTTGTCCTGCACCAGGGCAATGGCCGCGTTGTAGTCCGTATTCGCGTCACCGCTCTGTACAGGCGCACCAGACGACGCGGAGGCATCTGCCGCAGGTGCAGGCGTTGCCGCACCGCTTTGATCGCCTGCTGCTGGCTGTGCTGCTGCTCCGCCGCTGTTAAGGCTATCCATCTGCAACAAAATTTGCTTCTGGCGCTCCACAACCTGATTAAGCTGATACTGACTCTCCTGGATCTGACCACGAAGGGAATCAATATCATTCTGGTTATCGGAAAGCTGCTGCTGGAGTTGAGTTAAAAGCTGGCTGTGAGCGTTAGAAATACGCTCGAGTTGAGTGACCCGGTCTTCTACCGAGCCTGAGCCGACACTACTGATTGGTGCCTGAGCAAAAGCGGCCCAGGGGGCCGCTATTCCAACCAGTAACGACAGACTCATCAGATGATGTCTGAAGTTACTGCTCATGCAATTCTCTTAGTAAACGAGTACGGCACGACGGTTTTTGGAGTAAGCCGCTTCGTCGTGACCCAGTACTGCTGGTTTTTCTTTACCGTAAGAAACGATGGAGATCTGGTCAGCAGAAACGCCTTTACCCTGGAGGTACATTTTAACAGCGTTTGCACGACGTTCACCCAGGGAGATGTTGTACTCCGGAGTACCACGTTCGTCCGCATGACCTTCTACGGTGACTTTGTAAGACGGGTTGCTACGCAGGAAGTTTGCGTGCGCATCCAGCATTGCAGCGAAGTCAGAACGGATGTCGTATTTATCCAGATCGAAGTAAACGATGTTGTTCTGCTGTAACTGCTGCATCTGAAGACGCGCTTGCTCTTCAGAAGACATATTGCCATTGCCGTTAGCGTCCATACCGGTGCCGGCACCCATCATGCCTTCGCCGCTCTGGTCATTGCTTGCATTCTTGTTAGAAGAACACGCTGCGATTGCCATAACAGGCAGAGCGATCATCAGCCCCTTCAGCACTTTGTTCAGTTGCATTTCTAAGATTCCTTTAGTAATCAATTAATTATTATTACAGATACGGCGACCAGGCAGGTGATTTTACCTGTCCATCAGTTGCCGGAAGACGCGCTTTGAAACGCCCATCTGTAGAAACCAGATTCAGCACGGATCCCATCCCCTGAGAAGAGCTGTAGATTACCATGGTGCCGTTAGGTGCCAGACTTGGCGTTTCATCCAGGAACGTTGACGACAGTACTTGTACGCCCCCCGTTACCAGATCTTGTTTGGCAATGTGCTGCTGACCACCCGCAGTACTGACCATTACCATCGTTTTACCATCGGCACTGACGTCAGCATCCTGGTTCTGAGAACCTTCCCAGGTAATACGCTGCGCTGCTCCGCCGTTGATATTCACTTTATAAACTTGTGGACGACCTGCCTGGTCAGACGTAAAGGCCAGATTCTGGCTGTCCGGGAACCAGGTTGGCTCAGTGTTGTTGCTACGACCATCCGTGACCTGACGGATCTGACCAGAACCAATATCCATCACGTACAGGTTCAGGCTACCGGTTTTAGACAGGGCAAACGCCAGTTTGGTACCGTCCGGAGAGAACGCAGGCGCACCGTTGTGACGCGGGAATGACGCAACCTGACGCACAGCACCGTTAGAGAGCGTCTGGATAACCAGCGCGGAACGGCCGCTTTCGAAGGTCACGTACGCCAGCTTAGAGCCGTCCGGAGACCATGCCGGAGACATCAGCGGCTGTGGTGAACGGTGTACGGTGAACTGGTTGTAGCCATCGTAGTCAGAGACGCGCAGCTCATAAGGGAACTGGCCGCCGTTGGTCTGTACTACGTACGCGATACGGGTACGGAACGCACCTTTAATACCGGTCAGCTTCTCAAACACTTCGTCACTCGCCGTGTGGCCTGCGTAACGCAGCCACTGCTTGTTCACCTTATACGTGTTTTGAGCCAGAACGGTACCCGGCGCACCGCCGGTATCCACCAGCTGATAAGCGACGTTATAGCCGCCGTCTGGCGCAGGAGTAACCTGTCCGACAACCACGGCATCAATACCCAGTGCAGACCATGCAGCAGGTTGAACTTCCTGAGCGGTACCCGGCTGCTGCGGCAGACGAGAACGATCTAAGGGGTTAAATTTACCGCTGTTACGCAGGTCAGCTGCAACAATGCCGCCAATATCTTCAGGCGCAGCGCCCGGGCCTGCCCACTGGAACGGAACGACACCGATTGGACGCGCTGAGTCGTTCCAGTCGGTAATGTCGATGCTTACTGTGGCATGCACTGCTGACGTCAACAGTACTAAAAAACCAAAAGCTAATCGTAATGCCTGCTTCATCATATCTCCCTTATCCGAACAATAAGTCCTGGATAATTTAGCAGAAGGTTAACAAACTCAAATACACAAAACTATCAGAACCCGATAACCGCAGCTCTGCTTATGGCTTAAAGTTCAGCGAAGCGTCTTTGAACACTTCATAGACAGCCTGTGACGGAGGTTTTGGCAGTTTTGCCTGATTCACTGCCACAAGTGCAGCCTGGCATAACGCTTCATCTCCCCCTTCTGACTCAACGCTCAGCACCATACCATCCGTAGCCAGTTTAATATGCAGTCGGCAGGTTTTCCCGGTATAGAGCGATTTATCGTTAAGTCTGCTGGCAATAGCCGCAGCAATCTGATTCTTATAGTCGTTGATCTCAGCGCCAGAAGCACCGTTGTTCTTAGTGTTACCACTTCCTGCCGGTGCTGCGTTACTTCCTTTCGCCCCACCGCCCGTTTTCGGTGCATTCTTACCGGAGCTCAGGTCGCCCAGCAGATCGTCAACCCCTGCGGCAGCGGCTTTTTCCGCAGCAGCGGCCTTTTTAGCTGCGGCTTTTTCGGCAGCCGCTTTCTTATCAGCAGCGGCTTTCTCAGCTGCCGCTTTTTTATCAGCAGCGGCTTTTTCCGCAGCGGCGGCTTTTTCTGCCGCAGCTTTCTCGGCGGCGGCCGCTTTTTTCGCAGCATCAGCAGCCGCTTTCTTCTCTGCTTCCTGCGCAGCTTTTTTGGCGGCTTCCGCTTCGGCTTTCTTCTGTGCGTCAGCGGCCGCTTTTTTCGCCGCTTCGGCTTCTGCTTTCTTCTTCGCATCAGCAGCGGCTTTCTTCGCAGCTTCGGCTTCCGCTTTCTTCTGCGCATCAGCAGCCGCTTTCTTCGCCGCGTCTGCGGCTAACTTAGCCTGAGCATCTGCCTGCGCCTTCGCGTCTGCTGCGGCTTTGGCTGTCGCCTCTTCCGCCTGCTTCTGCTGTTCCTGAGCTTTCTTCGCTGCGGCTTCAGCCTGTTTCTGCTGCTCCGCCTGCTCTTTAGCGGCTTCCTGCGCCTGCAAACGCTCTTTCTCAAGCTGCTTCAGACGTTCCTGCTCGGCGGCCTGCTTTTCACGCAGCTCTTCCGCCTGCTGTTGCGCCTGTTTTTCACGCTGTTCTTCCGCGCGTTTTGCGCTCGCCTGCTGCTGTTGCTGGCGATTATAGTTCTGCACTACCGCACCGGGATCCACCATGACGGCGTCGATGGACGAGCCCCCACCGCCGCCTGATGCATCAAGGTGCTCATCGAACGAACTCCAGATCAGCGCTGCAAAAAGAATTACGTGCAGCACTGCGGAGACGATTATCGCTCGCTTAAGCTTGTCGTTCTGTTCGGTTGCCTTTGACACTATCGGTTCCCAAAAACTACGCAGATGATCAAATAGGCTGAGTCATTAAGCCAACTGACTTAACGCCCGCGCTATGTAGCAAGTTCAGCGCTTTGATAATTTCATCATATGGTACGTCTTTCGCACCACCGATTAAGAAGACCGTCTTCGGATTTGACTCCAGGCGTCGTTGCGCTTCAGCAATAACCTGCTCTGGCGGAAGCTGATCCATACGATCTTTCTCTACCACCACGCTGTACTGCCCTACGCCGGAAACCTCAATGATGACCGGAGGATCGTCATTGGTGCTTACCGCCTGTGATTCTGTCGCATCCGGCAGATCAACTTCCACGCTCTGGGTGATGATGGGCGCCGTCGCCATAAAGATCAGCAGCAGCACCAGCAGCACGTCCAGTAACGGAACGATATTGATTTCGGACTTGAGCTCGCGACGACCTCGTCCACGCGATCTGGCCATGGTTTACCCCTTGTTGCTCTCGGTGCTGGTAAACGCCTGACGATGCAGAATCGCGGTGAACTCTTCCATAAAGTTGTCGTAGTTCAGTTCCAGTTTGTTCACGCGCTGGTTCAGACGGTTGTACGCCATTACCGCCGGAATTGCGGCGAACAGACCGATTGCGGTCGCGATCAGTGCTTCTGCGATACCCGGCGCAACCATCTGCAACGTTGCCTGCTTCACCGCCCCAAGGGCGATAAAGGCGTGCATGATCCCCCACACCGTACCAAACAGGCCGATATACGGGCTGATGGAGCCAACGGTTCCGAGGAAAGGAATATGCGTTTCAAGATTTTCCAGTTCGCGGTTCATGGAGATGCGCATCGCACGCGACGCCCCTTCTACCACGGCTTCCGGCGCATGGCTGTTAGCGCGATGTAAGCGAGCGAACTCTTTGAAACCGCTGTAGAAAATTTGTTCGGAGCCTGAAAGGTTATCACGGCGTCCCTGGCTTTCCTGGTACAGACGCGAAAGCTCAATACCCGACCAGAACTTATCTTCAAACGCTTCGGCTTCGCGGCCAGCGGCATTGAGGATACGCGTTCTCTGGATGATGATGGCCCAGGATGCGATTGAAAAACCAATCAAAATCAACATGATAAGTTTAACCAGAAGGCTTGCCTTCAGGAACAAATCAAGGATATTCATGTCAGTCACTGCTTAAACTCCGCGACAATAGACTTAGGAAGCGCACGAGGCTTCATTATGGTTGGATCAACACAGACAATCAGGACTTCAGCTGAGTTCAGTACCGTGTTCTCTGCATTGACTATCCGCTGCGTGAAAACCAGTGAAGTTCCGCGCATTGATGTAATTTCTGTTTGGACTTCGAGCATATCGTCGAGTCTGGCAGGCGCAAAATACTCAAGCGTCATCTTGCGTACCACGAAGGTAACTCGCTCAGCCAACAGCACCTGTTGACTAAAGTGATGATGGCGCAGCATCTCTGTGCGTGCCCGTTCATAAAAAGCAACGTAGCTGGCGTGGTAGACCACACCACCGGCATCGGTATCTTCGTAATAGACACGTACCGGCCATCGAAACAGCGTTGTATTCACTTTACATCCCGGTAATACAAGAAAAGTTGGAGCTTTCAAACTTCGCTACTATACGCGCGGGAATGATGGTTTGGAATGGGAGAAAGTAAACGGAGAGTAAATTTTTATGGGCCAGGGTAAGCCCATAACGTTAACGGACATTTCTTATTCAGAAGAAGAAGAAAATCAAACCGGCGAGGAGAACCAGATCGGCAATCAGTGGGCAGAAGATGCCCTGCCAGTGTAGCGCTTTCGGACGAAAGCCGACACCGTGAATCACGCCTGCGCACACCGCCCACATAATCAGGAAGCCGTGCCAGATTTCAAGCTCGCTGGTTTTCGCCGCGAAGCGCGACGGGTCCCAGAAGATACAGCCTGCCAGCAGTAATGCCATAATGAGGGAAAGCGCCCTCAAGGGGCGCTTATCCATTACCGCATATAACGTTGCGATAATATTCATTAGTGCTTTTCTTCACCTGCTTTGGTCGCTTCTACATGCTCAAGCGCCAGGGCAGTGATGACACCAAACGCACAGGCAAGAAGCGTCCCTAAAATCCATGCGAAATACCACATATTCAGCTCCTTACTTAGTACATAGAGTGGGTGTTGCTTTCGATATGTTCTTTAGTGATACGACCGAACATTTTCCAGTAACACCAGATGGTGTAAGCCAGAACAATCGGAACGAACACGCAAGCCACATAGGTCATTAAGTTCAGCGTCATATGGCTGGACGTTGCATCCCACATGGTCAGGCTGGCATTCATCATGGTGCTGGATGGCATCACGAACGGGAACATCGCAATACCGGCCGTCAGGATGATGCACGCCAGCGTCAGGGAAGAGAATACGAACGCCAGAGCGCCTTTCTCCAGACGAGACGTCAGCACGGTCAGCAGTGGCAGCAGCACACCCAGAGCCGGGATAGCCCACAGCACAGGGGTATTGTTGAAGTTCACCAGCCATGCACCGGCCTGACGCGCCACCTCTTTGGTCAACGGGTTAGACGGTGCAGCATGGTTGATAGCGGACGTCACCACGTATCCATCAATACCATACACCACCCACACACCGGCCAGCGCGAAGCAGACCAGCGTCACCAGCGCTGCCACCTGAGCGGTAGCGCGGGAACGCAGATGCAGTTCACCTACGGTACGCATCTGGAGATAGGTTGCCCCCTGGGTGATGATCATCGCCACGCTCACCACGCCTGCCAGCAGACCAAACGGATTCAGCAGCTGGAAGAAGTTACCGGTGTAGAACAGACGCATATATTCGTCGACGTGGAACGGTACGCCCTGCAACAGGTTACCGAACGCCACACCAATGACCAGCGGTGGAACGAAGCTACCGATGAAGATGCCCCAGTCCCACATGTTACGCCAGCGGGTGTCTTCAATCTTGGAACGGTAGTCAAAACCCACCGGACGGAAGAATAAAGAAGCCAGCACCAGAATCATCGCCACATAGAAGCCGGAGAACGCAGCCGCGTAGACCATCGGCCAGGCAGCGAACAGCGCGCCGCCTGCGGTGATCAGCCACACCTGGTTACCGTCCCAGTGCGGGGCGATGGAGTTGATCATGATTCGACGCTCGGTGTCATTACGACCGAGGAAACGGGTGAGCATGCCCACGCCCATGTCGAAACCATCGGTGACCGCGAAACCAATCAGCAGAACACCGATCAGCAGCCACCAGATAAAACGCAATACTTCATAATCGATCATTTGATGACTCCTGTCTTAGCGTGCCGGCTGAGTAGTCGCAACAGACTGCTCGTAGTGGTAGCGACCGGTTTTCAGGCTGCTTGGGCCAAGGCGCGCGAACTTGAACATCAGGAACAGTTCAGCCACCAGGAACAGGGTGTACAGACCGCAAATGAGCAGCATGGAGAAGATCAGGTCGCCTGCGGTCAGGGAGGAGTTCGCTACCGCTGTTGGCAGCACCTCACCGATCGCCCACGGCTGACGGCCATATTCTGCAACAAACCAACCGGACTCGATAGCAATCCATGGCAGTGGGATACCGTACAGCGCGGTGCGCAGCAGCCATTTTTTCTCACCGATACGGTTACGAATGACTGACCAGAACGAAGCCGCGATGATCAGCAGCATGATAATGCCGCAACCCACCATGATGCGGAACGCGAAGTACAGCGGCGCAACGCGTGGAATAGAGTCTTTGGTTGCCATCTGAATCTGCGCTTCCGTCGCGTCGGAGACGTTCGGGGTATAGCGTTTCAGCAGCAGACCGTAACCGAGGTCTTTCTTCACGTCGTTAAATTGATCGCGAACGGCCTGGTCGGTAGAGCCGGCGCGCAGCTGTTCCAGCAGCGAGTAGGCTTTCATCCCGTTACGGATACGCTCTTCATGCTGCACCATCAGATCTTTCAGGCCAGTCACCTGTTTGTCGACGGAGCGCGTGGCGATAATACCCAGAGCGTAAGGAATTTGAATGGCGAAGCGGTTTTCCTGCGCTTTCTGGTCAGGCACACCGAACAGGGTAAACGCTGCCGGTGCCGGCTGGGTTTCCCATTCAGCTTCAATTGCGGCGAGTTTGGTTTTCTGCACGTCGCCCATTTCGTAACCGGATTCATCACCCAGAACAATCACGGACAGAATCGCGGCCATACCGAAGCTTGCTGCGATAGCAAAAGAACGCTTGGCGAACGCGAAGTCGCGGCCGCGTAGCATATAGTAGGAGCTGATGCCCAGCACGAACATCGCGCCGCACACATAGCCAGACGCCACGGTGTGAACGAATTTAACCTGAGCAACCGGGTTCAGGACCAGCTCAGCGAAGCTGACCATCTCCATACGCATGGTTTCGAAGTTGAAATCAGATGCGATTGGGTTTTGCATCCAGCCGTTCGCCACCAGGATCCACAGTGCGGACAAGTTGGAGCCTAATGCCACCAGCCAGGTTACCGCCATATGCTGGACTTTACCCAGACGGTCCCAACCGAAGAAGAACAGACCTACAAAGGTGGATTCGAGGAAGAAGGCCATCAGACCTTCAATGGCCAGCGGCGCACCGAAAATATCCCCTACATAGTGGGAATAGTAAGACCAGTTTGTCCCGAACTGGAACTCCATGGTCAGACCGGTTGCCACGCCCAGCGCAAAGTTGATACCAAACAACTTGCCCCAGAACTTGGTCATATCTTTATAAATCTGTTTGCCGGAGAGGACGTAAACCGTTTCCATGATGGCCAGCAGGAACGCCATACCGAGCGTCAGCGGCACAAACAGGAAGTGGTACATCGCGGTCAAGGCAAACTGTAAGCGCGACAGTTCGACTACGTCTAACATTATGACTCCTTGCTCATCGCATGAAGACTCCGAGAGTGAACCCCGTTAGATAAGGATCCACACGCATGCCCCAATACAAAGTTATCTGCTTCCCTTCTTCGTTGCTTATTCTCTTCAGGAGGAAAAAGCAATGATGAAAGGTTACAAATACGTTAAGAAAAAACCAAATTGATCCCGTAAATATAATACGCTGCAAAACCCTTACAATAAACAGGTTTTTATTCGAACAGATTTACGTTTTTCGACGGCGATCAATTTATAGCAAAATTACCACTTTTCGGCCATTTTGATCGGGAACAATCTAACGCCTTTCGGAGCCTTTTTCCAAGGATTAAACATTGATTTAAATCAAAAACAGTCAGAGCTGTTAATGATGTTTCTTTGTGGTGCGGATAGTAAAAACCTTGTTAACAATATGTATATTTAAAGGCGTTATTGGTTATAAAAGCCAGAAGATAATATAAACAGTTGTGATTTTTATTAACGCGCGAGAAAAAACGCATTTTGCCGGAAGATAACCATATAATGTTATCTGCTTCACAGTATTTTTCTTTCGCTTTGCTACCCGCCGAAAAGATTACATTTCATTCACCTTTAATAATCTTAAAATTAACACCCTTTCGTGACTATTTGATGAAATAAAGGCCGCAGGAATGCGGCCTTTATTTTGTTCGGAGGATTACCTTTCAATTTTTATGCTAAAGGTGCGTGACTGGCATGGCTGGAACGACCCCGTAATGGCTGAACCCTCCTCCCCTTGCGCCTTGCGCACCTCATTCATGTCCGTTTCGCAACAGGCCTGGACCTCACGGTTCACAGACAAAGTCACATCACCGGAGCGGGTCTCCGAAGGGTTGTACAGACGAAGAATCATCTCGTCACGATCCTCCGCTTTTTTCAGCGCACTGAGTACGCATCCGTTAGGCGCCAGCGTTAACAGGCTATAGCTACAGGGTGTGGTGAAAGAGGCGCGGTTAAGCTTCATCGCATCCCACGGGATTTTGTTATAACAGTGCACTGGCGTTAACCACGACTTCGCCTGCTGCGCAACGCCAGCACTGACGGGCGTACCATTAAAACTGAACAGGCTAAAGCGACAGGTTAACTGACCCCGCATCTGCGAATCAGGCACCGGCATTTTGATCCCGGACGGTCTGCCGGGGCGCAGCAGTAAATCTTCCTTCCCAAGCACCCCCACGCCGCGAAGCAACGTCAGGGCAAACTTTTTTTGACGCTCGCCAGTCACTTCAAATTCGCGCAACCCTTCGGTAAACAGGGCCATTCCGTTACGCCGTTCCTGGAGCACCGCGTAGTTGAGCAGATTCCACACCGGCAGCGGCGCTTCCTTCCAGCCCTCCTCCTGCCAGTTCGCCATCGCTTCATCCTGTACAGGTCGCGTCAGCGAACCGAACTGGGTATCGGCTAACACCGTGTCTGCGGTAAATGGCGTCGGGATCAGCACCCGCACACGGTGGTCATCCGCGTGATTTCCGAGACGCGCCTCAACGTCGATACGTCGGCTGTTATGGCTGAGCGTGACCGTGAGCTCTGCCTCAAGCGTTCCCGTCTGCTGACGCGCAGAACGTTCGGCGAGATCCGCCGGCACCGCCATGCGATGGCGGATCACCGCCCTGCTCTGCCAGGCCTCGTGGATCACCTCAACCTCATGCTCGCCCTGAGCGGAAGTGAGTCTCCACTCTTCCCGTGAAGGCGAGTAGTCGTACTCATCGCCATCATCCGAGCTCTCTTCTATTTCCAGCGCGCGGTCATAGATAAGCCCGGACGCTTTATCGAGCAGACGCAGGGTGCCGTCGTCGTTTAACGTTATTTCCCAGAAAGCATTTTCCAGTAACGCCTCCGACGATTTTTCTGCCGCCAGCAGCTTGCCGGCTACGTGCGGCTCGATATAGAGCGTGCGGTAACCCATTGATGGCAGGATCTGATTGAGCTGGATATCAAACTCCATAAAGGGATCGTAGTTGCCGTAATGCACAATTTGCCGGTCAATCAAGCCGGGGTCGATTTCACGCGCGCTGCGCAGGCAGTAAGGGATTTCATTCCCCCTATCGTCCAGCAGGCGGAACTGGCTGGCGCGCAGACGTATCGTGGTGTTAATCACTTCCTCACGCGGCCAGGGCGTGAGGTTAAACATCACCAGTTTGTCTTCCTCGCTCTGCGGCATGTTGTCGACAATCTTGCGCATATAGAAGCACGTCAGGTTATCGGCCATGTCTTCCGCCAGCTCGAAGCGGCACATCACCTCACGATGCACTTTGTCACTACAGCAGCAGCCGATACTGTCATGGGCGTGATTCTTGAGGATCTCTTTCCACATTTTTTCCAGCAAGCCGTGGTGATACTCAAAGCCCAGCGTCCAGGCAAGCGTGGCCAGCGGCTCAAGGACGTTGACGATTTTATTCTCTATCCGGGCGTGGGCGATTTTGATGTCCATCCGCGTGGAGCCTATCGTCCGGTGCACCCGCATATATTTACCGTCAATAAACTCCCCTTTCAGCGTCGCCAGTTCATCGCGGTGCGCGTCAATGTGGTCAAACACCTCCTCGAAGCGGCTCATCACAAACTGACGCTGCGGATAGATTTCGCGCAGCTTATCCATCACCGCAAAGATGTTCTGCTGGAGCGGCATCTGATCATGGCCGTTAGGCAGCAAAATTTCTTTCGTCACGGAGGCTTTTTCCAGCACCTCGAAGTACGTGTCGAGCCGTTTGCGCAGCCCGGCCTCATCCTCCGGTAAGTACTTACCAATCGCGTAGCCCAGCGGCAGCACCTGTGCCGTCACTTCGCTGCCGTCCTGACTTTGCCAGAGAAATTCGGTTTTATCGGTACCGTGCCGCTCGGAACACCCGCGCCAGAACAGGGTGCGCGTGATGCCAAAACCATTGTAAATGTGCGGCAGCTGGGAAGACATGCCGAAGGAGTCCGGCAGATAGCCAATTTTCATCGGCTCGCCAAAGGCCAGACAGTCGCGTATACCGTACATCAGATTTCGGACAATCGACTCGCCGGAAACAAGGGTGGTATCCGTCTGGGTATACCACGGCCCGATAATCAGCTTCCCGGCCGCCACCAGTGCCTTCACGCGTGGCCTGTTTTCCGGTTTCACGGCAAAATAATCTTCCAGCACCGCCGTCTGGCCGTCGAGTACGTAGTATTTATACTCTGCGTCCTGCTCAAGACGAGTGAGGATCTCTTCCATATTATTGACCAGAAGAATACGTGACGCTTCGGTGGTGAAGTACCACTCCCGGTCCCAGTGCATATGTGGCGTGATATGAACGCGAGATACAGCTTTCATCTTCGTTTCCTGTCAGTGCGTGTTTACGATGGTATGTCTTCAGTCACGTAGGTGCCGCTCTTCACGGCCTGGCGTCGCCAGAGCAGTAAAATGAGCGTAGAGATTGCGGCGCCAGCCAGCGCGGCGCCAAACCAGCCGACAGCGGCCATCACGCCGCCCAGCCCGGCATCATGCAGTAAGAAGAGCGAGAAAATGCCCGCGCCGGGGGTGGATAGCCCAATCCCCATCGCCCCGACAATCGCTCCGGTCACCATTGACCCCAGAACAAATGAGCCAATGACCCGCAACGGATCCTCGATAGCCATCGGAATTGCCCCTTCGGTGATGCCCGCCAGCCCCAGCAGCCAGGTGGACTTGCCGGTTTCAATTTCGAACTGTTTGAACAGGTTCGGAGCCAGCATCGTTGATGCCGTCACGGTAAAGGCCGATACCATTTTGACGGAGGCAAAAATCGCATAAGGCCCGTATACGCCATTGGCCATCGCTCCCAGACAGAACGCGTAAGAGGCTTTGTTGACCGGACCGCCCAGATCGAACGAGCACATAAAGCCCAGGATCGCCCCCAGCAGCAGCGCGTTCGCGCCGGACAGACCGTTAAGCCAGGCGGTCAGGGCGTTATTGATCCAGGCCACCGGTTCGCCGATCACAAACAGCATCAGGCTGCCTGCGCCCAGCACGCCAATCACCGGATAGAGATAAAAGGTCAGAAAGCCGTTGTAGCGGCTACTCAGCCGGATGTGGTTTTTCACCCAGCGCATCAGGTAGCCTGCAATCAGCCCGCCGACGATGGCCCCGAGAAAACCAGAGCCGATCATATTGGCGGCAAGACCCGCCGCAAAGCCGGGCGTTAGCGCAGGTTTATCCGCCAGCGAGTAAGCGGTATAGGCCGCCAGAACAGGCACCATCAGAATACCGAGCATCCCGCCGCCCAGTTTGCGGTACATCCACAGCCACGAGTTTTCCTGATCGAACAGATGCTGCAAGCCCAGGATTTGCGCCAGCAGTACCGACACCGCCAGTACCGTGCCGCCAGCGACAATCAGCGGCACCGCAAAGGAGATACCGCTGAGCAGCGCCTGCTTGAGTTCGGTTTTAACGCACTTTTTCGCGTCCGTGTCGACGTGCGCAGGACGTGCATCGGATACAGGCTGTAGCGCCAGCGCACGCTCAATGAGCGCTTCCGCATGGCGTAAGGGTTCCGCGACGGGCACGGAAATGGCGGGGATCCCCTGAAAACGCTCACGCTCTTTGATCGCCACTTCCGCCGCGAAGATACACGCTTTTGCCTCCTGCAACTGCTGCGCGGTGATGCGCCCCTCAATACCATTTGCCCCCTGCTTTTCGACCACCACATTGACGCCGAGCTTACGTCCCGCTTTTTCGAGATACTCCGCTGCCATGTAGGTATGGGCGATCCCGGCCGGACAGGCGGTAACGCAGACGATCGTCGGGGCATTCTCCGCAACGGCGGTTTCTTGTGCGTCAGGTGCCGTTTCCAGCGCCGCAAGCACCGCTTCCGCGCTGATCGCCGTCATCGCGCGCGCCCTGAGCTCGTCATCCGCCAGGCGAGACGTCAGTTCCGTCAGGACCTGAATATGCGTTGATCCCGCTTGTGCGGGAGGAATGGCGAGCAGAAAAATTAGCTCGACCTCCTCCGGTCCGTCCACACCTTCCCAGGCCAGCGGCTCACGCAGTGTGGCCACGGCAAAAGCCGCTTCGTTTACCGCCACTGATTTACCATGAGGTACGGCCAGCCCCTCGCCCAGCGCCGTCGGGCCAAGCGATTCCCGATGGAAAACGTCTGCCAGAAACGTATCGGCGTCGGCTATTTTGCCCAACGCCACCAGCCGCGTCGCAAGCTGACGGATTGCCTCATCACGGCTGGTAAACTGCGCCTGCACGCAGACAGCACGGGGGTCGGTCAGAGTCGTCAGGTTCATAAGATCCTCACCTATCCAAAGTTATTGTCTGGGGAGGATTGTGGCAGACCGGATAATACATTTATGTGATCATTTTCACTAACACCGATATTTGTATCTTATTTGTATTATTTACAAATTTACCACTGAAGGCATAATTCCCTGAAAACGTATTAAAAAGGCGCGACACAATGGGCAATAAACCGATGTACCGGCAGATCGCCGATGCGTTCCGCGAGAAAATTAATGCCGGTGAGTTAAAACCTGGCGACGCGCTGCCGACGGAATCCAGCCTTCAGGAGGCGTTTAGCGTCAGCCGGGTCACCGTGCGGCAGGCTTTGAAGCTGCTCGCCGACGAGCAGATCATCGAAAGTATTCAGGGCAGCGGCTCGTATGTAAAAGAGGAGCGGGTGAATTACGATATTTATCAGCTCACCGGCTTTTACGAAAAGTTAGCGGATCGCAACGTCGATACGCACAGCGACGTCAGCGTCTTCGAAGTGGTGAAAGCCGATGAGCGGCTCGCGGCAAAACTTGCGCTCAATCCGGATGATAAGGTCTGGCACGTCAAGCGCGTACGCTTCATCAGGGAAAAGCCGGTGAATCTGGAAGAGACATGGATGCCGCTGGCGATGTTCCCCGACCTCACCTGGGAAGTGATGGAACAGTCGAAATACCATTACATTGAGCAGATCAAAAAGATGGTGATCGATCGCAGCGAGCAGGAGCTGGTGCCAGTCATGCCATCGGATGAGGCGATTGCCGCCCTGGCGCTCGATCCGGCAAAACCGATTCTGGAAAAAGTCTCTCGTGGCTTTCTGAAAGACGGCCGGGTATTTGAATACAGTCGCAACGTGTTTAACACCGACGACTATAAATTCACCCTGGTGGCTAAACGCAGGCAATAAAAAAAGGCCGCTTTACAGCGGCCAACCATGTCGAAACGGACATTTTTTTATACTTCAACGCGCCCCATTCGGGGAGCAGAGAGGACTTACTTAATGATGGATTTCAGTGCTTCACCGATATCCGCCAGGCTGCGAACGGTTTTCACGCCTGCGGCTTCCAGTGCTGCGAATTTCTCATCAGCCGTACCTTTACCGCCTGCGATAATCGCGCCCGCGTGACCCATACGTTTGCCTTTCGGCGCGGTAACACCCGCGATGTAACCCACCACCGGCTTGGTCACATGATCTTTGATGTAAGCAGCCGCTTCTTCTTCCGCGCTACCACCGATCTCACCGATCATCACGATCGCTTCGGTCTGTGGATCTTCCTGGAACAGCTTCAGGATGTCGATGAAGTTAGAGCCCGGGATCGGATCACCGCCGATGCCCACGCAGGTGGACTGGCCGAAACCGTAGTCGGTGGTCTGCTTAACCGCTTCATAGGTCAGGGTACCGGAACGGGACACGATACCCACTTTGCCTGGGCGATGAATGTGGCCCGGCATGATGCCGATTTTGCATTCGCCTGGAGTGATAACGCCTGGGCAGTTCGGGCCGATCATGCGCACGCCTGCTTCGTCCAGCTTCACCTTCACGGTCAGCATATCCAGCGTCGGGATGCCTTCGGTGATGGTGATGATCAGCTTAATGCCTGCGTCGATCGCTTCCAGAATAGAGTCTTTGCAGAACGGCGCCGGAACGTAGATAACGGTCGCGGTTGCGCCCGTCGCTTCTACCGCTTCACGCACGGTGTTGAACACCGGCAGGCCCAGGTGCGTGGTGCCGCCTTTACCTGGCGTTACGCCGCCAACCATCTGCGTACCGTAGGCAATCGCCTGTTCGGAGTGGAAAGTCCCCTGGCTACCGGTGAAGCCCTGGCAGATAACCTTGGTATCTTTATTAATTAAAACGGACATTATTTCCCCTCCACTGCGGCAACAACCTGCTGAGCTGCATCCGTCAGACTTTTCGCTGCAATAATATTCAGGCCGCTGTCAGCCAGTTTTTTCGCGCCGAGTTCAGCGTTGTTCCCTTCCAGACGTACAACAACCGGAACGTTAACGCCCACTTCTTCTACCGCGCCGATGATACCGTCGGCGATCAGGTCGCAACGTACGATACCGCCGAAGATGTTCACCAGAACCGCTTTCACGTTGCTGTCAGAGAGAATGATTTTGAACGCTTCGGTTACGCGCTCTTTAGTTGCGCCACCGCCCACGTCGAGGAAGTTCGCTGGCTCACCGCCGTGCAGCTTAACGATGTCCATGGTGCCCATTGCCAGGCCCGCACCGTTAACCATGCAGCCGATGTTGCCGTCCAGCGCGACGTAGTTCAGCTCCCACTGTGCAGCCTGTGCTTCACGCGGATCTTCCTGAGACTGGTCGCGCATTTCGCGCAGATCGGACTGGCGGAACAGCG
This sequence comes from Enterobacter cloacae complex sp. S1, assembly GCF_014930525.1. Lineage (NCBI taxonomy): Bacteria > Pseudomonadati > Pseudomonadota > Gammaproteobacteria > Enterobacterales > Enterobacteriaceae > Enterobacter > Enterobacter cloacae complex sp. S1. Next base: position 46,495 of record NZ_JADBRE010000008.1, on the reverse strand, counting down.
CGTTGCCGTCAGCGCCCAGCTTGCCGTCGAGGCAGATCAGGTCGCCCTGGGTGGTGATCACCAGCGGGTTGATCTCGATCAGTGCCAGGTCGCGCTCCAGGAAGATAGTTGCCAGACCCATGAAGATCTTGGTGAACTGCTGAACCAGCTTGCCTTCCAGACCCAGTTTGAACGCCAGCTCACGCCCCTGGTAAGGCATTGGGCCCGCCAGCGGATCGATAGCCACTTTGTGGATCAGGTGCGGGGTTTCTTCCGCCACTTTTTCAATTTCCACGCCGCCTTCGGTAGACGCCATGAACACCACGCGACGGGAGCTACGGTCTACGACTGCGCCGAGGTACAGTTCTTTCGCGATGTCGGTCGCCGCTTCCACCAGGATCTGGTTAACCGGCTGGCCGTTCGCATCTGTCTGGTAGGTTACCAGACGCTTGCCGAGCCAATGTTCAGCAAACGCACGGATCTCTTCTTTGCTCTTAACAACCTTCACACCGCCCGCTTTACCACGGCCACCAGCGTGAACCTGACATTTAACTACCCACGGGCCGGAACCGATTTTAGACGCGGCTTCTTCTGCTTCACGCGGGGTAGTACAGGCATAACCCACCGGAGCCGGTAAGCCATACCGGGCAAACAGCTGTTTGGCCTGATATTCATGTAAGTTCATGTGTTCTATCCATCCTTCAGGTAATCGTTAGGTAGTGCTTTTGTAGGCCCGGCAAGCAACGCGCCGCCGGGCAAGACTGCAAAAACTAGACGTCCAGCAGCAGACGCGTTGGATCTTCCAGCAGCTCTTTAATGGCAACCAGGAAGCCTACGGACTCGCGGCCGTCGATCAGGCGGTGATCGTAAGAGAGCGCCAGGTACATCATCGGCAGGATCTCCACTTTACCGTCTACCGCCATTGGACGATCTTTAATGGCATGCATACCCAGGATCGCGCTCTGCGGCGGGTTGATGATCGGGGTAGACATCAGCGAGCCGAACACACCACCGTTGGTAATGGTGAAGTTACCGCCAGTCAGGTCCTCAACGGTCAGCTTGCCGTCGCGGCCTTTCACGGCCAGCTCTTTGATTTTCTTCTCGATGTCAGCCATACCCAGGGTATCCACGTCACGCAGAACCGGGGTAACCAGGCCGCGCGGGGTAGAAACCGCCATGCTGACGTCGAAGTAGTTGTGGTAAACCACGTCATCGCCATCGATAGACGCGTTCACTTCCGGGTAGCGTTTCAGCGCTTCAACTACCGCTTTCACGTAGAAGGACATGAAGCCCAGACGGATACCGTGACGTTTTTCAAACGCGTCACCGTACTGCTTGCGCAGGTCCATGATTGGCTTCATGTTGACTTCGTTGAAGGTGGTCAGCATCGCGGTGGAGTTTTTCGCTTCCAGCAGACGCTCGGCCACGCGCTTACGCAGGCGGGTCATTGGCACGCGTTTTTCGCTACGTGCGCCCAAAGCAGGTTGTGCGGCTGGTGCTGCCGCAGGGGCTTTCGCTTCCGCTTTCGCCTCAGAAGGCGCTTTTGCCAGATGCTTGTCGATGTCTTCGCGCGTCAGACGGCCACCCACGCCGGTGCCTTTGATGGCTGCCGGATCGAGGCTGTGCTCAGCCAGCAGGCGACGGATCGCCGGGCTGAGCGCGTCATTGGTCTGATCGGACAGAGACGCCTGCTGGCGCTGGGCCGGAGTAGACGCTTTCTCTTCAGATTTGGCGCTGGACTCTTTGCCCGCGCTATTGCCTTCACGCAGGCGACCCAGGATCTGGCGTGAAGTGACGGTTGTACCTTCATCTTCCAGGACTGCATCCAGAATGCCATCCGCTGAAGCCGGTACTTCCAGTACCACTTTGTCAGTTTCGATTTCTACCAGCACTTCGTCACGGGTTACCGCGTCGCCTGGTTTTTTGTGCCAGGTGGCGACGGTTGCATCTGCTACGGACTCAGGCAGGTCGGGAACAAGAATATCTACGCTACTCATTATGTATCCTTTAATTAATCGACGTTCAGCGCGTCATTGACCAGATCTTGTTGCTGCTTCTGGTGAACGGACATATACCCTACCGCCGGAGAGGCGGAGGCCGGGCGACCTGCATAACGCAGGGCAGACCCAAATGGAATCACTTCACGGAAATGATGCTGGCTGCAATACCATGCGCCCTGGTTGAGCGGCTCTTCCTGGCACCAGACAAAATCATGAACGTGAGCGTACTGTTTCAGCACGTCCTGCATCGCCTGATGCGGGAACGGATAAAGCTGTTCGATACGCACGATGGCGACATCTTTCTGATCGTTCTTACGGCGCTGTTCCAGCAGGTCGTAATAAACCTTACCAGAACACATTACGACACGCTTAACGGCCTGCGGATCCAGCTCGTCAATTTCACCGATGGCCGGCAGGAAGGTGCCGTTTGCCAGCTCTTCCAGGCTGGAGACCGCCAGTGGATGGCGCAGCAGGGATTTTGGTGACATGACTACCAGCGGACGGCGCATACCGCGCAGCGCCTGACGACGCAGCATGTGGTAAACCTGAGCCGGAGTGGACGGCACGCAAACCTGCATATTCTGCTCGGCGCAGAGTTGCAGATAACGCTCCAGACGCGCGGAGGAGTGCTCCGGACCTTGTCCTTCGTAGCCGTGCGGCAGCAGCATCACCAGACCGCACATACGGCCCCACTTCTGCTCACCGGAGGAGATGAACTGGTCGATGACGACCTGCGCACCGTTGGCGAAGTCACCGAACTGCGCTTCCCAGATGGTCAGAGTGCGGGGTTCTGCGGTGGCGTAGCCGTATTCGAAGGCCAGAACTGCTTCTTCTGACAGCACGGAGTCCCAGACCTTGAACTGGCCCTGACCGTTATGCACGTGCTGAAGCGGAGTGTACGTTGAACCGTTAGACTGGTTGTGCACAACCGCATGACGGTGGAAGAAGGTGCCACGACCCGCATCTTCACCGGACAGACGAACCGGAATACCTTCGTCAACCAGCGTCGCATAGGCCAGCGTTTCCGCGCCGCCCCAGTCGAACAGCTTCTCACCCGCCGCCATTGCCTGGCGATCGCCATAGATCTTGGCCACTCGGGACTGCATCTCGATCGCTTCCGGCACGGTGCTGATGCGTTTAGCCAGCTCCTGCAAACGCTTCATCTCAACCTTGTTCGGGTAGCTCTCATCCCACTCGTGGTTGAGATACGGCGACCAGGTAAAGGAGTGCATGTTCATTGGGCGCAGCTCTTTGACCACGCATTCACCCGCGTCCAGCGCGTCGCGGTAGAGGTTGACCATCTCGGTCGCATCTTCCAGCGTCGCCACTTTTTCGCTTTCCAGCTTGTCAGCGTAGATTTTACGCGGCGTCGGGTGTTTTTTGATTTTCTGGTACATCAGCGGCTGGGTTGCACTTGGCTCATCCGCTTCGTTGTGGCCGTGACGGCGGTAGCAGAAGAGGTCAATGAACACATCGCGCTTGAAGGTGTTACGGAAGTCCAGCGCCAGACGGGTAACGAAAGCAACGGCTTCAGGGTCATCCGCGTTAACGTGGAAAATTGGCGCCTGAACCATTTTACCGATGTCGGTGCAGTACGGGGTGGAACGCGCATCCAGCGGGTTAGAGGTGGTGAAGCCCACCTGGTTGTTGATTACGATGCGAACGGTACCGCCCACTTCATAACCACGCGCTTTCGACATGTTCAGGGTTTCCTGAACCACGCCCTGCCCTGTGACCGCCGCATCACCGTGAATAGTGATTGGCAGTACTTTATTGCTGCTCGGCTCGTCCAGGCGATCCAGACGCGCACGCACGGAACCGATAACCACCGGGCTGACGATTTCCAGGTGCGACGGGTTAAACGCCAGCGCCAGGTGAACCTGACCGCCCTCGGTTTCGATATCCGACGAGAAGCCCATGTGGTACTTCACGTCACCGGTGCCGAGGTGCTCTTTATGTTTACCCGCAAATTCGTCGAACAGATCCTGCGGCTTTTTACCCAGCACGTTAACCAGCACGTTCAGGCGACCACGGTGCGCCATGCCCAGCACCACTTCGCGCGTGCCGCTCTTACCGGCATGACGAATCAGCTCTTTCAGCATCGGGACTAACGCATCGCCGCCCTCCAGTGAGAAGCGTTTTGCGCCAGGGAATTTCGCGCCCAGATAGCGCTCAAGGCCTTCCGCTGCGGTCAGTTCGCTGAGGAAACGTTTTTTCTCTTCTGCTGAGAAATTTGCGTGGCCTGCCACGGATTCGATACGCTGCTGGATCCAGCGTTTCTCTTCGGTGGAGGTAATGTGCATATATTCCGCGCCGATGGAGCCGCAGTAGGTTTGCTTGAGCGCGTCAATCAGATCGCCCAGCTTCATCGTGTCTTTGCCGATGGCAAAGGAACCTACGTTAAAGCTTTCCTGGAAATCGGCCTCGGTCAGATCGTGATAAGCCGGATCGAGATCCGCTACACGTTCCTGCTGCCACAGTCCCAGCGGATCGAGATTCGCATGCTGGTGACCACGGAAGCGATAAGCGTTGATAAGTTGCAGGACTTTAACCTGCTTCGCATTGGTGTCAGGGTCGGAAATCGCAGAAGAGTAACGTGAGGCATCCTTCGCCAGACGACGGAAATAATCACGTGTTTTTGAATGGAATTGATCCGGTTTGACCCCTGTACCAGGCAACTGCTGGAACATGGAACGCCAGTTTGCGTCCACTGAGTCAGGATCGGTTAAGAAGTCTTCATAGAGCTGTTCTATCCAGCTCTGGTTTGAACCAGAGAGGTAAGAAGAGTCCAGCCAGGCTTTCATTGCGCCGTTCTGCATCGTGATCCCTTAAGCATTTTTATGCTTACTTTCGCCGTAGAAACTACCACGCACACCACGTGTACGTGCCGGGGTTCACCTGCGAGCTCTTTGTGGCCCGCGAAGGAACCTTTAGAAACTGTCTAAATAATCTTCGTCGTTCCGGCTGCGACTGCGTTGCGGCTTTCACTCACCCCAGTCACATAGTCAACTATGCTCCAGGGGATTCGTTCAACCGCGCCTTGTCTCGCGCTGAACGTCTCGATTATTTACTTATCTGGCAGTTTTTAAAGGTTTCTGCAATTTGCCCGGTGACGCTACGCTTACCGGGCCTACTGTTACGTAGGCCGGATAAGCGCAGCGCCATCCGGCGTTGTTACTTACGCACTGCGCTGCAACAACATCGACTTAATATGGCCGATGGCGCGCGTCGGGTTCAGCCCCTTAGGACACACACTGACGCAGTTCATGATGCTATGGCAGCGGAATACGCTGAAAGCGTCACTTAGCCCTTCCAGACGATTCTCGGTTTCGGTATCGCGGCTGTCGATCAGGAAGCGATAGGCAGCCAGCAGACCCGCAGGGCCGATAAATTTATCCGGGTTCCACCAGAATGACGGGCATGACGTTGAACAGCATGCACAGAGAATACACTCGTACAACCCATCGAGTTTTTCACGCTGCTCAGGAGACTGTAAGTGCTCGCGAGCGGGTGGATTTTGCCCATTATTCAATAAGTAAGGCTTAATCTTCTCATATTGTGCATAGAATTGCCCCATGTCCACCACCAAATCACGCACGACCGGCAGGCCAGGCAGAGGACGGATCACAATTTTCTGGCCAGAACGCTGTAGCGCTGAAATTGGCGTAATACAGGCCAGACCGTTTTTGCCGTTCATGTTTACACCGTCAGAGCCACACACCCCTTCACGGCAGGAGCGGCGGAACGACAGCGTAGGATCTTTCTCTTTCAGCTGGATTAAGGCATCCAGCAGCATCATGTCACGACCTTCTTCCGCTTCGAGGGTGTAATCCTGCATACGCGGAGCATCGTCTACATCCGGGTTATAACGATAAACTGAGAATTCGAGTTTCATTATCCTGTCTCCGCATTAGTAAGTACGAATCTTCGGCGGGAACGCCGGACGCAGTTTCGGTTCCATGTTAACGCTACGACGCGTCATGGTTTCCGACTCTGGCAGATACAGGGAATGGCACAGCCAGTTTTCGTCATCACGATCCGGGAAGTCGAAGCGGCTATGGGCGCCACGGCTTTCGGTACGGAAGTTTGCCGACATCGCAGTGGCGAACGCGGTTTCCATCAGGTTATCCAGCTCCAGGCACTCAACGCGCTGGGTGTTGAACTCGCTGGAGGTATCATCCAGACGGGCATTCTTCAGACGCTCGCGGATCGCTTTCAGCTGCTCAAGCCCTTTGGCCATCGCGTCACCTTCACGGAATACCGAGAAGTTGTGCTGCATACACTCCTGCAACGCCTTACGGATCTCCACCGGATCTTCGCCGTTACGATTACCGTTCCAGCGATTGAGGCGCTCAAGAGAGGCATCTATTTCGTCATCGGTCGCATCACGCAGCGCGCCCTGCTCGGCAATAGATTCCTGGAGATGCAGACCCACCGCACGACCAAATACCACCAGGTCCAGCAGGGAGTTGCCGCCCAGACGGTTTGCGCCGTGCACGGATACGCAGGCAATTTCGCCTACCGCGAACAGGCCAGGGATGACTACGTCTTCGCCCTGCTCGTTCACGGTCAGCGCCTGACCGGTCACTTTGGTCGGAATACCGCCCATCATGTAGTGACAGGTTGGGATAACCGGAATTGGCTCTTTCACCGGGTCGACGTGAGCGAAGGTGCGGGACAGTTCCAGAATGCCCGGCAGACGGGATTCCAGCACTTCTTTACCCAGATGGTCGAGTTTCAGCTTCGCGTGTGGACCCCAAGGGCCGTCACAGCCGCGGCCTTCACGGATTTCGATCATGATGGAACGCGCCACCACGTCACGGCCCGCAAGGTCTTTTGCGTTTGGCGCATAACGCTCCATGAAGCGCTCGCCATGTTTGTTCAGCAGGTAACCACCTTCACCACGGCAGCCTTCTGTCACCAGTACGCCCGCACCGGCGATACCGGTTGGGTGGAACTGCCACATCTCCATGTCCTGCACCGGCACGCCAGCGCGGATCGCCATCCCAACGCCGTCACCGGTGTTGATATGGGCGTTGGTAGTGGACTGATAGATACGGCCTGCGCCGCCGGTCGCCAGCACGGTTGCGCGGGCTTTGAAGTAGACCACTTCACCGGTTTCGATGCACAGAGCGGTACATCCCACCACGGCGCCATCGGCGTTTTTCACCAGATCCAGCGCATACCACTCGGAGAAGATGGTGGTGTGGTTTTTCAGGTTCTGCTGATACAGCGTGTGCAGCAGCGCGTGGCCGGTACGGTCAGCCGCCGCTGCGGTACGTGCCGCCTGCTCGCCGCCGAAGTTTTTCGACTGGCCGCCAAACGGACGCTGATAGATGGTGCCATTTTCCAGACGAGAGAACGGCAGACCCATGTGGTCCAGCTCCAGAATCGCTTCCGGGCCGGTTTTACACATATATTCGATGGCATCCTGGTCACCGATGTAATCGGAACCTTTTACCGTATCGTACATGTGCCATTCCCAGTTATCTTCATGGGAATTACCCAGCGCAACGGTGATACCGCCCTGCGCAGACACAGTGTGGGAACGGGTCGGGAATACTTTAGAGAGCAGCGCACAGGTCTGGCCGCTCTGGGAAATTTGCAGTGCGGCGCGCATACCTGCGCCACCCGCACCAATCACAACAGCATCAAATTCTCTGACTGGCAGTTTCATTACACACCCCACACCACAACAAATCCATAAATGACGTAAACCAGCAGAGCAACAACAATAATCAGTTGCAGCGGAAGGCGAATCGCCAGCGGTTTAACGTAATCGGTCAACACCTGCCACATGCCAATCCAGGCATGAATAAGGATGGAGAACAGAGCCAGCAGGGTGAACACTTTGGTGAAGGCCGATCCGAAGAAACCACTCCAGATTTCCCACGTCAGCGTGCCGCTGGTCGCGAAGAAACCGATCATATAGATGATGTAAAGGGTGAGAACGATGGCGGTAGCACGGACCAGGATGAAGTCATGTACGCCGTTGCGTCCTAATGCGGAGGCGTTGCTTACCATACGAGAACTCCTGCGAGAAGTGAAAGCACGACAGTGATCACAAATGAAATGTTAGCGGTACGTTTACCGGCCTCGAACGTCTCTTCCAGGTAGCCAAAGTCCATCAGCATATGGCGAACGCCGCCAACCACGTGATAGGCCAGCGCGGTCAGAATGCCCCACATGATAAATTTCACGAAGAAGCTGTTCATGATGTCTGAGGCCTGGAGGAATCCTTCAGGGGATGAGAGGCTGGTTCCCAGTAACCACAGCAAGATACCGACCGCCACAAACGTAATCACACCAGAAACACGGTGCAGAATGGACGCTATTGCTGTTACAGGGAATCGGATCGTTTTCAGATCCAGATTGACAGGTCTTTGTTTTTTCACATTTCTTATCATGAATAACGCCCACATGCTGTTCTTATTGTTTCCTTCCTCCGGACTGCGATGCGGGTCAGACAGCGTTCCTTTTCTATAACTGCGCGTCATGCAAAACATTGCTTCCAAATGCTAAAACGACACGTTACAACGCTGGGTGGCTCGGGATTGCAGGGTGTTCCGGAGACCTGGCGGCAGTATAGGCCGTTCACAAAATCATTACAATTAACCTACATACAGTTTGTTGGGTTTTCTCTGGAACAGTGATCGGGGTCACGATAACAACATCTTTTTAATTTTTAATCATCTGATTTGACAAATGTTAAACAATATTGTTACAAACGTCATCAGAAAAGGCATATAATGCGCAAAAGTTATGAGGTCTATCTTTCACCTGACAAATAGTTATGTAACAGTGTGATGGTATTGACCGAAGTTATCAGGACAGTTATTAGTGATATACAGGTTTGAATAATTCGGACTGCAAAAACGCTGATTTGCTGTTGTTTCACTGATATTTCATTCGTTTACCTGCAAGGCGCCATAGCTCTGTACCCTGGTTTCTCCTCGTGAGCTGAGCGGTAAGCCAAATAACAATCTGGTAACGATGATTAACAGCTGAAAGCAAATCCGGTGAAGCGCAGTCTTAAGCATAAGGCGCTAAGGAGACCGTAAATGGCTGATACAAAGGCAAAACTCACCCTAAATGGTGATGATGCTATTGAACTGGATGTGCTAAAAGGCACGCTCGGTCAGGATGTTATTGATATCCGTACGCTGGGTTCCAAAGGGGTATTCACCTTTGACCCTGGATTCACCTCCACCGCATCTTGCGAATCCAAAATCACCTACATTGACGGTGACGAAGGTATCCTGCTCCATCGCGGCTTCCCCATCGATCAGTTAGCCACCGAATCCAACTATCTGGAAGTGTGCTACATCCTGCTGAACGGCGAAAAACCGACGCAGGCCCAGTACGATGAATTTAAAACCACCGTGACCCGTCACACCATGATCCATGAGCAGATTACCCGTCTGTTCCATGCGTTCCGTCGTGACTCTCATCCGATGGCGGTCATGTGCGGTATTACCGGTGCGCTGGCGGCGTTCTACCACGATTCTCTGGACGTGAATAACCCACGTCACCGTGATATCGCGGCGTTCCGTCTGCTGTCTAAAATGCCTACCATGGCGGCGATGTGTTACAAATACTCTATCGGTCAGCCGTTTGTGTATCCACGCAACGACCTCTCCTACGCGGGTAACTTCCTGCGCATGATGTTCTCCACGCCGTGCGAAGAGTACGAAGTGAACCCGGTGCTGGAACGCGCAATGGATCGTATTCTGATCCTGCATGCTGACCACGAACAAAACGCCTCGACCTCTACCGTCCGTACCGCGGGCTCTTCCGGCGCGAACCCGTTCGCCTGTATCGCTGCGGGTATCGCCTCCCTGTGGGGACCGGCACACGGCGGCGCGAACGAAGCGGCACTGAAGATGCTGGAAGAGATCAGCTCCGTTGAGCACATTCCTGAGTTCGTGCGCCGCGCGAAAGACAAGAATGATTCCTTCCGTCTGATGGGCTTCGGTCACCGTGTTTACAAAAACTACGACCCGCGCGCGACCGTCATGCGTGAGACCTGCCACGAAGTGCTGAAAGAGCTGGGCACCAAAGATGATCTGCTGGAAGTGGCGATGGAGCTGGAACACATCGCGCTGAACGACCCGTACTTCATCGAGAAGAAACTCTACCCGAACGTCGATTTCTACTCCGGTATCATCCTGAAAGCGATGGGCATTCCGTCTTCCATGTTCACCGTGATCTTCGCCATGGCCCGTACCGTGGGCTGGATTGCGCACTGGAACGAAATGCACAGCGAAGGCATGAAAATCGCCCGTCCTCGTCAGCTGTATACCGGCTACGAGCAGCGTGATTTTAAGTCTGATATTAAGCGCTAAAACTAACGCGTAATGTAGGCCGGGTAAGGCGTAGCCGCCACCCGGCTTTTTTACATCTGGCACCGAGGACACCAGTAAAACGGTCTTGAAGAGAGTGTTGTCTTCTCAATCACCCCGCCGCACCTTTCGCATTTCTTTCCCGCCCGATGAAACACCTTAAAGCGGAACAGCGCCCCGTGATGCTTGTTCTCATCCACCACGCCGCGCGTGTTGTACGACAGGCGTGGGATATCCAGCAGCGCATGGGATAACGCATCAAGCTGTTCATCATTGAGCTGAGACGCCTTGTGCTGCGCCGCCAGCCCCACTTCCCAGAGGATCTCTACCCGCAGGTAGTTACCCAGCCCGGCCAGAAAGGCCTGATCGAGCAACAGGCCGGAAAACTGCCGGTTACGGAATTTAGGTGATAACAACCGGGCCTTCACGTCGCTCGCCGTCAGGCGCAGATCCAGCACGTCCGGCCCGACCCGCTGTAAGAACGGATGCGTCAGCAGCTGCTCCGGCGTTAACATTTCGATATCAGAGGCGCTGTAAAGCAGGATCGCCTTATCCGCCGTTTGTAGCCGCACTCGCAGCACGCGGGTCGTTTGCGGCTGCTCGTCCGCCTCCACCACCCTCCAGACGCCGTAAAGCTGATTATGGCTGTATAACGTCAGGTTATGGGAAAAGTGGGTGAGTAACGCCTTGCCGCGCGTTTCAATGTGGGTCACCGTCTGCCCCACCAGCTGCGATTCAAACGGCTTGAGTTGAGGAAAGGCAAACCAGACGAGTGTCAGAGGTTTGCCCTTTATCGCCGCCTCCAGGCTATCCGCCGCGCGGCGGATCTCCGGACCTTCTGGCATGTTAATGTCCTTTCATGATTATTCTGCGCTGACAACAATGCCCTCTTCCGAGAACGCAATCCGCAGGCGTCGCGCAAACTGGAGCGCATGCTCGCCGTCCCCATGTAAGCACACCGTATCAGCCTGAACGTTTGCCGTTGTACCCTCCGTTGAGGTTACTCGCCCGAAGCGCACCATCTCCAGGGTCTGCGCCAGCGCTTTACCTTCGTCGGTGATCAGCGCACCGGCCTGCGTACGCGGAACCAGGCTACCGTCCGGCAGGTATCCCCGATCGGCAAACACTTCCTGCCGCGTAGTCAGCCCCAGCCGTTCTCCAGCACGGATAAGCTCGCTGCCCGCCAGACCTACCAGAATCAGTTGCGGATTACAGTCCCGCACCGCGCGGGCAATGGCGTCTGCCAGCACCGGATCTTTCGCCGCCTGGTTATAGAGCATGCCGTGCGGCTTAACGTGGCGCAACACGCCATTCTCGGCGCGCACGATCGCCTCCAGCGCACCAGTCTGGTAAAGCGTCTGAGCGTAGACCGTCTCGGGCGGCAGATCCATAGCCGTACGACCAAAGTTTTCCCGATCAGGGAAGCTCGGGTGAGCACCTATCGCTACGCCATTTTTAAGGGCATTACGCACGCTCACCAGCATGGTTTGCGCGTCGCCCGCGTGAAAACCGCAGGCGATATTGACCGACGAGACCAGCGTCATCAGCGCCGCATCGGCGCTGCTGCCCTCCCCCAGATCGGCGTTTAAATCAATCTTTACCATCGAGCCTCCACGCCAGCTGTTCGAGATAACGCTGCTGATCCTGCCGGGCTTTCAGCGCCTCCTCCAGCGAACACTGCACAAAATGAATTGGCTGACCAAGAGGAATTTGCGCCAGATGGTAGCGATCCGCTTCGATAATGCAGGCAATACGCGGATATCCCCCCGTGGTTTGCGCATCGTTCATCAGTACGATGGGCTGCCCGTTGCCCGGCACCTGAATCACCCCGGGCAACAGACCATGGGAAAGCAGCTCCCGGTCAGTCGTACGGGTCAGCGGCTGCCCCTGAAGCCGGTAACCCATGCGGTTACTCTGCGGGCTGATCTTCCACGGCGAGCGCCAGAAAGACTCTTTCGCGGCTTCATCAAACTCATGGTATTCCGGTCCTGGTAAGGCGCGGATCACGTTCCCCCACAGCAGCTGTTTCACGCCCTGGGTGGTGGTGAAATGGCGCGTTGAGGTCTTTATCCGCAGACGATCGCCGTCGCGCAGCAGCCGTCCTTCATGGCCGCCCATTCCCGCTTTCTGGTCGGTGCTGGATGAGCCCAACACCTCCGGCACCTCGATCCCCCCCGCCACCGCAAGATAGCTGCGCACGCCGTGCAGAGGGCGCTTGAGCGTCAGACGCTGCCCGGCCTTCGCCCGCAGGCGCCAGCCGGTCCACACCGCTTTGCCGTCCAGCGTCGCGTCACAGCCCGCGCCGGTTAAGGCAAACCAGGTTTCCTGACCAAACTCAATCACACACTGACCCAGCGTAATTTCTAACGCCGCCGTGCTGCCTGCGTTGCCTACCAGCAGGTTGGCAATCTCCAGCGAAGGACGATCGAGCGCGCCGCAGTAGCTCACGCCCGACTGACGCAGCCCAAAACGCCCGGCATCCTGTACCGAGGTGTAAAGCCCTGCGCGAATAAGCGTTAACATACTCCCTCCTTCTGCGGGATAAAGCGCAGGGTATCCCCCGGACGCAGGAGTATGGGCGCGTCCTGGCCTGGTTCAAACAACGGCGTGGACGTGTGCCCGATCAGCTGCCAGCCTCCCGGTGAGGCGAGCGGATAAATTCCCGTTTGCTCGCCACCAATCGCCACGCTGCCCGCCGGTACGCTCAGGCGCGGCTCAGCCCGGCGCGGAGTATGTAACTGGGGCGATAACCCGCCCAGATAGGGGAAACCCGGCTGAAATCCCAAAAACCAGACAACATAGTCGACTGAGCTATGCAGCTCCACAACCTGCTTCTCCGTTAATCCACAGTGTTCGGCCACCACGCCAAGGTCGGGACCTCCCTTGCCGCCATAGACAACCGGGATCTCAATCGTCCGCGATTCCGGCTCCAGCGCCTCGCTCTCCTCCCACCAGCGTTGCAGACGCTCAATGGCATCCAGCGCCCCCGTGTGCGGATCACGCAGCACTACGGTGATATTATTCATACCCGGAATAGCTTCAACCACGCCGGGTAGCTCGGGCAGTCGCTGAGCCAGACGCCAGATACGCTTTTGCGTGGCAAGCGTCACCGGAGGCTCAAGTTCCAGAACTACCGCGGTTTCACCCAGAAGATAACAACGCGCTCGCTGCACTTAACTACCTCTCATCAGGCCGGATTAGGGATATCAATAAACGTCACATCCAGATCGGTATTTTCCGTCAGCCACTCGCTGAGGGCGCGGATGCCGCCACGCTCGGTGGCGTGATGGCCCGCCGCGTAAAAATGCAGGCCTTGTTCACGGGCAGAGTGAATAGTCTGCTCGGAGACTTCGCCGGTAATGAAGGCGTCGACACCAAAACGCGCCGCGCTGTCAATAAAGCCCTGGCCGCCGCCGGTGCACCATGCCACGCGCTTCACGGTATCCGGCCCGGTGTCGCCGCACCACAGCGGACGACGCCCCAGGCGTGCTTCGATCCACGAAGCCAGCTCCAGACCCGGAACCGGCATCGACAGTTCGCCCCACGGCACCAGGGGTTCAATTTCGCCCATCACGGTAATCCCCAGCAGCTGCGCAAGCTGAACGTTATTTCCCAGTTCAGGATGCGCATCGAGCGGCAGGTGATAGCCGTACAGATTGATGTCATTCGCCAGCAGCGTTTTGAGTCGGTTGCGCTTCATGCCGCGAATAATCGGCGATTCGTTTTTCCAGAAATAACCGTGGTGGACAATCACCGCATCGGCTTCCTGACGGACCGCCTCATCCAGTAGCGCCTGGCTTGCCGTCACGCCGGTGATAATTTTTTGCACCGTTTCGCGACCTTCCACCTGCAAGCCATTCGGGCCGTAGTCGCTGAAGGAGGCGGCGTTAAGTTTTTCGTTAATCAGGCGTTCCAGTTCACTGTTTTTCATCATCATTCTCTCAAACTTTGCGGGCGGCTTCGTACGCCGCCAGCGTGGCGACGCGCGCCTGTTTATGGTCGACAATGGGACGGGGATAGTTCAGGGTAACACGCTGTTTATCCGCCCATACCCAGGGTTCATGAATGGCTTTGGCCGGGACATCCTTAAGCTCAGGCAGCCAGCGACGGATAAACTCGCCGTCGGCGTCAAATCGTTGTCCCTGCGTGGTCGGATTGAAGATCCGAAAATAGGGAGCCGCATCCGTTCCGGTGGAGGCCGCCCACTGCCAGCCACCGTTATTCGCCGCCAGATCGCCATCGATCAGCTGAGAGATAAAATAACGCTCTCCGGTTCGCCAGTCGATAAGCAGATCCTTCACCAGGAAGCTGGCGGTAATCATACGCAGACGGTTATGCATCCACCCGGTTTCATTGAGCTGCCGCATAGCCGCATCAACAATCGGGAAGCCGGTGAGCCCACCCTGCCATGCCTTAAGCAGCTTCTCATTCGACTGCCACTGTACCTGTTCGGTCCAGCGAATAAAGGGCCGATGTTTACACAAATCAGGATGATACGTCATCAGATGGCGATAAAACTCACGCCAGATCAGTTCGTTCAGCCACACGGCGCCCGCCCCCCCGTCTAAGGCCTGAGGCTGTTCCGCCAGGAGGCGATGTAAACACTGGCGCGGAGAGAGCGCGCCCAGCGCTAAACAGGCCGACAAGCGGCTGGTGCCTTCAGTCGCTGGAAAATCCCGACGCGCCTCGTACTCCGCCGCCCCCTGCGCGCAGAACTGACGCAACCGGTCAATAGCTGCTTTCTCACTGGCGGGGAATACCGTTTCATCGAACGACTGCTGGGGATAATTCAGCCTGATCGCCGGCAGATCCGTTATCGTTTCCCCTCTCACGGTCGGGGCGGTAACGCACTCAGGTAGTCCCTCTTTCAGGCGTTTGATAAAGGCATTTTTAAACGGCGTGAAAACTTTATACATTTCGTGGCTACCGGTCATTACGCTGCCCGGCGCGAGCATCACGCTGTCATCAAAGCCTTCACAGACCACGCCCGCAAGGGTTTTCTCCAGCTGACGATCCCGCTGTTGCTCGTTGAATTCATACTGATAGTTGTAATAAAGATGCGTTACTGCGTGCTGCTGGCAGATTGCCTGCACCGTCTGGCGCTGCGCGGCGAAATCATGGGCCTCTTTATAGATCAGCGGAATGCCTTTTTCAGCCAGTGAATGTTGCAGGTCATTCAGATACGCGCTGAGTAGTGCCGCTTGCCGGGGCGCCATGTCATGCTGCCGCCACTGTTCAGGCGTGGCGATAAACAGGGCCAGCACATTCGCGTCTTTAGCGCGGCAGGCCGCCGCGAGAGCGAAGTTGTCGTGAATGCGTAAATCCGCGCGAAACCAAACCAGATGGGTGGGCATAAAACTCCTGCAATTGTCCATTATGTCCGTAAGGGCATGCCGTAAAAGGAAAAAGGCATGCATTGAACTACTTTGCCATGAAGTGTAGACGGGATGAAATAAAAAAGGCCGCCCGAGGCGGCCTTAACGCTACTTGTCCTGCGCTATCAGGGTAAAGGCAATAAACACATCCGGTTTATCACTCTTTACAACGAGTGCGCTGGCGACAATGAACGCGATGCATAAATAGCGTTTCACTATGCGGTCCCTGCTGCTAACCGCTCCACCTATCACCACCGGTGATAAATCGGTGGACACAAGCCCGGGTAGGTGGGCTGCTTTACGGCTATGGATACACCTTTCCCAGGACCGATGCCCATTTGCGAGATGGCGGAAAGGGACGTGGCATCATAATTAGCAACAACGCCAAAAGTAAGTTATTTCAGTAAAATTAGGAATTTATAAAGGTGAAGTGGATTGTGAACTTTTTAAAGAAGGGTATGATAAAAATCCCGGGTAGGGGCTGCAAGATTACCCAACGGACCGCGAATCCCGAGGGACAAAAAAACCGCCACATTGCTGTAGGCGGTTTTTTTATGGCTACGATGTCACACCGTATCAGTAGAAGTCGCAGGTCGCTTTCTCGGCCTGATCCATCCACACCGGCTTCTCGCTGGTTTTCGCCCAGACGCGGTGCAGGTAACTGTAGAAACGTGCGCGATCTTTCCAGAACAGCATCACCGGCAGGGCCAGCACGCCAGCCACTACGGCGAAAGTGCGACGCATGAAAATGATATGAGCCGGAAACTCTTTATAAAGATCCATAATTTTCTCCCCTGTAGTTGGCCGGAAACCGTCTCCGGAAAATGTGAAATCTGTGACCTGGTTAAAATAATACCGCTTTGTTTGTAATTTTACTACTCATCCGACCACTTATTTTCATTCATTTCGTGAATATTTACATTCCCGCCTGTAATTAAGTTACAAAAAAGTTAACGATTTACTTACCAATAGTTAAATTGTGGTCTTTCCCTTTTTATACTTTTTTTACACCTGCCCTTCTGATTTTTGCGAAATCTTTGCGCCATAAATCCTACCGTTTGTACAACAACAAAAGTCACCCGGAGGTGGATTGTGAGTGCAGGTCTGATTGCCGGCATCGTGCTGGTGTTCCTGTTATTGGGTTATCTGATTTATGCCCTGATTAATGCGGAGGCATTCTGATGGCTGCTCAGGCGTTTTTGCTTATTGCCAGCTTTTTACTGGTGCTGTTTGTGCTCGCCAGGCCGCTGGGAACAGCGCTGGCGCGTCTGATAAACAACGTGCCATTGCCGGGCACGCGAAATATTGAAAACGTGCTCTGGCGCATTTCAGGTATCAGCGATCGGGAAATGAACTGGCGCCAGTACCTGATGGCGATACTGCTTCTGAATATCCTGGGGCTTATTGCCCTCTTTACGCTGCTGATGCTCCAGGGCAGTCTGCCGTTGAACCCGCAGCAGTTACCGGGTTTATCCTGGCATCTGGCGCTGAACACGGCGGTCAGCTTTGTCACCAACACCAACTGGCAGTCTTACGCCGGTGAAACCACGCTCAGCTACTTCAGCCAGATGGCCGGGTTAACCGTGCAAAACTTTCTTTCTGCGGCCAGCGGTATCGCGGTGATCTTCGCCCTGACGCGCGCGTTTGCCCGTCAGAATGTCAGCACCCTCGGCAACGCCTGGGTTGATGTCACGCGCATCACCCTTTGGATCCTGGTGCCTGTTGCGCTGATTATTGCCCTGTTCTTTATTCAGCAAGGCACTCTGCAAAACCTGCTGCCTTATACCCCTTACACCTCGCTTGAAGGGGCCAGGGAACTCCTGCCTATGGGGCCAGTGGCGTCGCAGGAAGCGATCAAGATGCTGGGCACCAACGGCGGCGGCTTCTTCAACGCCAACTCATCACATCCGTTTGAAAACCCAACGGCATTAACCAATTTTGTACAGATGCTGGCGATCTTCCTGATCCCCGCCGCGCTCTGCTTCGCCTTTGGCGATGTGGTTAACGATCGCCGCCAGGGACGTACGCTGCTGTGGGCGATGTCGTTGATCTTCGTGGTCTGCGTTGCACTGGTGATGTGGGCCGAATGGAACGGCAACAGCCACTTCATGCAGCTGGGGGCTAACAGCAATATCAACCTGGAAGGCAAAGAGAGCCGCTTCGGCATTCTTGCCAGCAGCCTCTATGCGGTGGTCACCACGGCGGCCTCCTGCGGGGCAGTGAACGCCATGCACGACTCTTTTACCGCGCTCGGCGGCATGATCCCGATGTGGCTGATGCAGATTGGCGAGGTAGTTTTCGGTGGGGTCGGTTCGGGGCTGTACGGCATGCTGTTGTTCGTTCTGCTCGCCGTGTTTATCGCCGGGCTAATGATCGGTCGCACGCCGGAGTATCTCGGCAAAAAAATCGACGTCCGCGAAATGAAATTAACCGCGCTGGCAATTCTGGTCACCCCCACCCTTGTGCTGCTCGGTACCGCGCTGGCGCTGATGACCGACGCCGGGCGCAACGGCATCTTTAACCCGGGCATTCACGGCTTTAGCGAAGTGCTTTACGCCGTTTCGTCTGCCGCCAACAACAACGGCAGCGCCTTTGCAGGATTAAGCGCCAACTCGCCGTTCTGGAACTGTTTGCTGGCGTTCTGCATGTTCATCGGACGTTTCGGCGTGATTATTCCCGTCATGGCGATCGCTGGAACACTGGTGAATAAGAAGATCCAGCCGACCACCACCGGTACGTTACCGACTCACGGCGCGCTGTTCGTCGGCCTGCTGATTGGCACCGTTTTGCTGGTGGGTGCCCTGACCTTTATCCCCGCCCTCGCGTTAGGCCCGGTTGCGGAATATCTCTCTTTACGCTGATTTTGCGGAGAATTTGTCATGAGTCGTAAACAACTGGCCCTGCTCGAACCGACGTTAGTTCGTCAGGCCCTCATGGATGCGGTAAAAAAACTGAGCCCGCGCGTGCAGTGGCACAACCCGGTGATGTTTATTGTCTGGACTGGAAGTTTACTCACCACCGCACTGGCGATTGCCATGGGAACGGGACACCTTTCAGGGAATGCAACCTTTACCGCCGCCATCAGCCTGTGGCTGTGGTTTACCGTGCTGTTCGCCAACTTCGCCGAAGCGTTAGCGGAAGGCCGCAGTAAGGCACAGGCCAACAGCCTGAAAGGGATAAAAAAGACCGCCTTTGCGCGCAAATTACGCGAACCTAAATACGGCGCGCAGATGGACCACGTTCCGGCGGATGAACTGCGCAAAGGTGACGTGGTGCTGGTGGAAGCTGGCGACATAATCCCCTGCGACGGTGAGGTGATTGAGGGCGGCGCGTCGGTAGACGAAAGCGCCATTACCGGGGAATCCGCACCGGTGATCCGTGAGTCGGGCGGAGATTTCGCCTCAGTTACCGGCGGAACGCGCATTCTTTCCGACTGGCTGGTGATCCAGTGCAGCGTTAACCCGGGCGAAACCTTTCTCGACCGGATGATCGCCATGGTGGAAGGCGCACAGCGTCGTAAAACGCCGAACGAGATCGCCCTGACCATTCTGCTGGTGGCGCTCACCATTGTCTTCCTGCTGGCAACGGCGACCCTGTGGCCCTTCTCCGCCTACGGCGGTACAGCGGTTAGCATCACCGTACTGATCGCCCTGCTCGTCTGTCTGATCCCCACCACTATCGGCGGCCTGCTTTCCGCGATTGGCGTGGCGGGGATGAGCCGGATGCTGGGCGCGAACGTCATCGCCACCAGCGGACGCGCCGTTGAAGCGGCGGGTGACGTAGACGTGCTGCTGCTGGATAAAACCGGGACCATCACCCTGGGCAATCGTCAGGCCTCTGACTTTCTACCTGCTCCCGGCGTGGATGAAAAAACGCTGGCTGACGCGGCGCAGCTTTCCTCGCTGGCCGATGAAACGCCGGAAGGCCGCAGTATCGTGATCCTCGCCAAGCAGCGCTTTAACCTGCGCCAGCGCGACGTTCAGAGCCTGCACGCCACGTTCGTGCCCTTTACGGCGCAAACCCGAATGAGCGGAATTAACATTCAGGACCGGATGATCCGTAAAGGGTCCGTTGATGCCATTCGCCGTCATATTGAAGCCAATAATGGACACTTCCCCCCGGAAGTCGACAACCTGGTGGAAAGCGTGGCGCGTCAGGGAGCAACCCCGCTGGTGGTGGCGGAAGGTGCAAGCGTTCTGGGGGTTATCGCCCTGAAGGATATCGTTAAAGGCGGTATTAAAGAGCGTTTCGCCCAGATGCGTAAGATGGGGATCAAAACGGTGATGATCACTGGGGATAACCGTCTGACTGCGGCGGCCATTGCCGCCGAAGCGGGCGTGGATGATTTCCTTTCCGAAGCGACGCCGGAAGCGAAGCTGGCACTCATTCGCCAGTATCAGGCGGAAGGCCGTCTGGTGGCGATGACCGGCGACGGCACCAACGACGCCCCGGCGCTGGCGCAGGCCGACGTGGCGGTGGCGATGAACTCCGGTACCCAGGCGGCAAAAGAGGCGGGCAACATGGTGGATCTCGACTCGAACCCGACCAAGCTGATCGAAGTGGTACATATCGGGAAGCAGATGCTGATGACGCGCGGCTCGCTGACCACGTTCAGTATCGCCAACGACGTGGCGAAGTATTTCGCCATCATTCCGGCGGCTTTTGCGGCAACCTACCCGCAGCTGAATGCCCTGAACGTGATGCACCTGCACTCTCCGGCCTCGGCCATTTTGAGCGCGGTGATCTTCAACGCGCTGATTATTGTCTTTCTTATTCCGCTGGCGCTGAAAGGGGTGAGCTATAAGCCGCTGACGGCCGCCGCCATGCTGCGCCGTAACCTGTGGATTTACGGTCTGGGTGGGCTGGTGGTGCCCTTTATTGGGATCAAGGTTATCGACATGCTGTTAACGCTGTTCGGGCTGGTTTAAAAGGTGGATCCAATGACGATGTTACGTCCCGCTATACTGTTGTTTATTCTGCTGTCTCTGATTACCGGCGGGCTTTACCCGCTGATGACTACCGCGCTGGGCCAGTGGTGGTTTAAAGATCAGGCCAACGGCTCGCTGATTATCCAGAACGGTGAAAACCGCGGCTCGCGTCTGATTGGGCAGAACTTTACGGACCCGCGCTACTTCCAGGGACGCCCTTCCGCCACTGCGGAAAGCCCGTATAATCCAATGGCCTCCGGCGGCAGCAATCTGGCTGGCAGTAATCCTGACCTGGACAAAGCCGTTGCTGAACGCGTTGCCGCCCTGCGCGCCGCGAATCCGCAGGCCAGCCGTGAGGTGCCGGTTGAGCTGATCACCGCTTCCGCGAGCGGGCTGGATTACAGCCTGACGCCGGATGCGGTGGTGTGGCAGATCCCACGCGTGGCAGCCGCCCGTCAGCTGACCGTCGAGCAGGTGAGCCAGCTGGTTGCAGAACATACGCAAAAGCCGCTGGTCAGCTTCATCGGCATGCCGATAGTGAACATTGTTGAGCTGAATCTGGCGCTGGACGCGCTAAGGAAGAACTAAATGACCGACGAGCCCATGCGCCCGGATCCGGACAGGCTGCTTGAACAGACGGCTGAAGCCCACCGCGGCAAGCTGAAAATTTTCTTCGGCGCCTGCGCGGGCGTCGGGAAAACCTTCGCCATGCTGACGGAAGCCCAGCGGCTTCGGGCGCAGGGGCTTGATATTCTCATCGGCGTGGTGGAAACCCACGGTCGCAAAGAGACGGCTGCGCTGCTGACGGGGCTGGCGACGCAGCCGCCCCAGCGTATCAGCCATCGCGGGCGGCTGGTCACGGAGTTTGATCTTGATGCCGCCCTCGCCCGTCGCCCTGCCCTGATCCTGATGGACGAACTGGCGCACAGCAATGCGCCAGGCTCCCGCCATCCGAAGCGCTGGCAGGATGTTGAGGAGCTGCTTGAGGCAGGCATTGACGTCTTCACCACGGTAAATGTTCAGCATCTGGAAAGCCTGAACGACGTAGTGAGCGGCGTAACCGGTATCCAGGTGCGGGAAACCGTCCCCGATCCGTTTTTTGATTCTGCCGATGAAGTCGTACTGGTTGACCTGCCGCCGGACGATCTACGCCAGCGCCTGCACGAAGGCAAAGTGTATATTGCCGGCCAGGCCGAACGCGCCATCGAACATTTTTTCCGCAAAGGAAACCTGATTGCCCTGCGCGAGCTGGCCCTGCGCCGCACCGCCGATCGCGTTGATGACCAGATGCGCGCCTGGCGAGACCTACAGGGACAAGAGCGCGTCTGGCACACGCGGGACGCCATTCTGTTATGCATTGGTCACGGCAGCGGCAACGAAAAACTGGTTCGCACCGCCGCCCGGCTGGCAGCGAAATTTGGCAGCGTCTGGCATGCGGTCTACGTCGAAACGCCGCAGCTGCATGGCCTGCCAGAAAATCAGCGTCGCGCCATTTTGAGCGCGCTGCGGCTGGCGCAGGAGCTGGGTGCCGAAACCGCCACCCTTTCCGAACCGCAGGAAGATAAAGCCATTCTGCGCTACGCGCGCGAGCACAACCTGGGCAAGATTGTCATTGGACGTCGACAGCATCGCCGCTGGTTTAGCCGCGAATCTTTTGCCGACAGGCTGGCCCGCCGCGCGCCGGATCTTGATTTAGTCATCGTCGCGCTGGATGACAAGCCCGCCCCTCTGCCCAACCGTACGCCGGATGCTCGCACCTTTGGCGATAAATGGCGCATTCAGATCCGGGGTTGCCTGGTGGCCGTGGTCCTTTGCGCCCTGATTACGGTGATTGCCAGCCAGTGGCTCATCGCCTTCGACGCCGCCAATCTGGTCATGATTTATCTGCTCGGCGTCGTTGTGGTCGCGCTCTTTTATGGCCGCTGGCCGTCGGTGCTGGCAACGGTGATCAACGTCATCAGCTTCGACCTTTTTTTTATCGCTCCGCGCGGGACGCTTGCTGTCTCGGACGTGCAGTACATTCTGACCTTTGCCGTGATGCTTACCGTCGGGCTGGTGATCGGGAATCTGACGGCAGGCGTACGCTACCAGGCACGCATTGCCCGCTATCGCGAGCAGCGCACGCGCCATCTGTATGAAATGTCAAAATCGCTGGCGGTTGGCCGCACGCAGCGAGATATCGTGCAGACCAGCGAGCAGTTTATTCGTTCGACCTTTCATGCCAGTAACCTGATTTTGCTCCCCGACGAACAGGGGCGCCTTCGCCCGCTGACCTCCCCTTCGGGGATGACGCCCTGGGATGAAGCGATTGCCCGCTGGAGTTTCGATAAGGGGTTACCTGCCGGCGCCGGCACCGACACTCTGCCCGGCGTGCCTTACCAGATCCTGCCGCTGCGCAGCGCGGATAAAAATCACGGGCTGGTCATCGTCGAGCCGTCTAACCTGCGTCAGCTGATGATCCCAGAGCAGCAGCGCCTGCTGGAAACCTTCACCCTGCTGGTCGCCAGCGCCCTTGAACGGCTGGCGCTCACCGCCAGCGAAGAGCAGGCGCGGCTGGCAAGCGAGCGCGAAAGTATTCGCAATTCGCTGCTGGCAGCGCTGTCTCACGATTTGCGCACCCCGCTTACCGTGCTGTTTGGCCAGTCCGAAATTCTGACGCTGGATCTGGCGGCGGAAGGATCAAAGCACGCGATGCAGGCCAGCGAAATTCGCCAGCACGTGCTGAATACCACGCGCCTGGTGAACAACCTGCTGGACATGGCGCGCATTCAGTCCGGCGGGTTTAACCTCAAAAAAGAGTGGCTCACCCTTGAGGAGGTTGTCGGCAGTGCGCTGAAGATGCTGGAGCCGGGTCTCGGCGGGCGCCATATCGAGCTGGACATGCCGGAACCCCTGACGTTAATCCATGTGGATGGCCCGCTGTTTGAGCGCGTGCTGATTAATCTGCTGGAAAACGCGGCTAAATACGCCGGGACAAAGGCCCGGCTGGGGATTGCTGCCAGGGTGGATAAACGTGTGCTGCGGCTCGACGTCTGGGATAACGGGCCGGGTATTCCGGCCGGTCAGGAGCGCACCATATTCGAAAAATTTGCGCGCGGTAATAAGGAATCCGCCATTCCGGGCGTTGGGCTGGGTCTGGCGATCTGCCAGGCGATTGTCGACGTGCATGGTGGCACCATTTCCGCAGAGAACCGCCCGGAAGGTGGGGCACGCTTTTGTGTTACACTTCCTCTTGAAACCCCACCAGAACTTGATGAATTACCAGAGGATTTGTGATTAACGTTCTGATTGTTGAAGATGAGCTCGCTATCAGCCGATTTCTGCGTACCGCGCTGGAAGGCGACGGCTTGCGCGTGCATGAAGCCGGTACGCTTCAACGGGGGTTAATTGAAGCCGCCACCCGCAAGCCAGATCTGGTGATCCTGGATCTGGGACTTCCGGATGGCGACGGCATCGATTTTATTCGTGAGGTGCGTCAGTGGAGCCAGATGCCCATTCTGGTGCTCTCTGCCCGCACCGAAGAGACGGATAAAATCGCCGCGCTGGATGCCGGAGCGGATGATTATCTGATCAAACCGTTTGGCATTGGCGAGTTACAGGCCCGGCTTCGTGTGGCGCTGCGTCGACACAGTGCCACGTCCCCTTCCGATCCGGTGTACGCCTTTGGCGATATCCGCGTCGATCTTGCTGCCCGCCGCATCGTGCGAGGGGAAGAAGAGATCCACCTTACGCCTATCGAATTTCGTCTGCTGGCCGTGCTGCTCAATAACCACGGAAAAGTGTTAACGCAGCGACAGCTGTTAAGCCAGGTCTGGGGACCGAATGCTGTCGAGCATAGTCACTATTTACGCATTTATATGGGACACCTTCGCCAGAAACTTGAAGCCGATCCCGCGCGTCCTCGTCATTTATTAACAGAAACCGGTATCGGATATCGGTTTATGATCTGAATAAGTATTCACTTTAATTTTAAATATAAAACATACTGGCCTTAATATAGCCATGAAAATAACGATGAGTTTATTTTCATAGCTATATCCGCCCTCTTTAAACACAATTAAAACATCAATTTAACACCGAACCAACAAAACAGCATTTTGATCTGCGTTATTCACTCAAAACGACTAATTATTTCTGAAATGATCGGTTATTGGTGATCTGTTTCACAGTTAATCCCTTTTTCCTGGATAAAATGACCATGCTTTCAATTACTGAAAGGAAACTGAACATGGAAAACAATAATCGTTTAATGCCCCATATAAGGCGGACAACACATATCATGATGTTTGCCCACCGTAACTGTTTTGACTTTCATCTCTTTAACGCCCGGTAGTCCTTCGACTTCTGGCGCATCTGCTTACAGGTTATCCTGAAAAACGCTATTTTACAGGCTGTTGCCTGTGAACACCTGCGCTCATTCCTTGTGATTCAGATTCTCCGCAACCGGGCGGACTGAATTCTACTCAGCAAAAAAGCAATTAACTGATTTCGTATCAGCGGACATGCTTTGCTTTTTTTTCCGGAAAAAATCGATTTCTTTACCGCAAGAAGTCGAGGGCCCCATATTGCCTGAAATAAAGAGATAAAGATGAAAACGTTAAAAATTGCCGTCAGCCGTGCCTGCCCTGAATGCTTTACCACTTCGCGCGACATCGTGGATATCACCGCATCGGATTATATTGATGTGGCAGCCGTGATTCTGGCCGTCAGCGATATTTTCAATGGCGCCATAGAAGAAATAGAAGCCACGGGATTCGGTATTCCGGTGTTTATTGCCACGCATAAAGAAGAAAGGGTTCCGGCTGAATTTCTGTCGCGTATTCACGGCGTTTTTGAGTACTCCGACACCAGCAATGCGTACTACGGACGCCAGCTTGAAGCGGCTGCGCAGAAGTACGAAACCCAGCTCCGCCCGCCGTTCTTCCGCGCGCTGGTCGATTACGTCCAGCAGGGGAACAGCGCGTTTGACTGCCCCGGACATCAGGGAGGCCAGTTCTTCCGCCGCCATCCGGCCGGAAACCAGTTTGTCGATTTCTTTGGCGAAACGCTTTTCCGCGCCGATCTGTGCAATGCCGACGTGGCAATGGGCGATCTGCTGATCCACGAAGGCGCGCCATGCATCGCCCAGCAGCATGCGGCAAAAGTCTTTAATGCGGATAAAACCTACTTCGTGCTGAACGGCACCTCCTCTTCCAACAAGGTGGTGCTCAATGCCCTGCTCACGCCAGGCGATCTGGTGCTGTTCGATCGCAATAACCATAAATCTAATCACCACGGGGCGCTGTTACAGGCGGGCGCGACGCCGGTGTATCTGGAAACGGCGCGCAACCCGTACGGGTTTATCGGCGGTATCGACGCACACTGTTTCGACGAGAGCTACCTGCGGGAGCTGGTGTCAGAGGTCGCGCCTGGCCGTGCGCGGGATGAACGTCCGTTCCGTCTGGCGGTGATCCAGCTGGGCACCTACGACGGTACCATTTATAACGCCCGTCAGGTGGTGGATAAGATTGGTCACCTGTGCGATTACATTCTGTTTGACTCCGCCTGGGTGGGTTACGAGCAGTTTATCCCGATGATGGCCGACTGCTCGCCGCTGCTGCTGGAGCTGAACGAAAACGATCCGGGCATTCTGGTGACCCAGTCGGTGCATAAGCAGCAGGCGGGCTTCTCGCAAACCTCGCAAATCCATAAGAAGGACAGCCACATAAAAGGCCAGCCGCGCTATGTCCCGCATAAACGCCTCAACAACGCCTTTATGATGCACGCCTCCACCAGCCCGTTTTATCCGCTGTTTGCCGCCCTGGATATCAACGCCCGCATGCACGAGGGGCAAAGTGGGCGCAACATGTGGATGGACTGCGTGGTGACGGGTATCGAAGCGCGGAAACTGATCCTTCAGAACTGTCAGTTTATTCGTCCGTTCGTGCCGGAGACGGTGGATGGCCGTCCATGGGAAAGCTGGAATACGGCAGAGATTGCGACCGATCTGCGCTTCTTCCATTTCGTTCCGGGCGAACGCTGGCACGCCTTTGAGGGATACGCCGAGCATCAGTATTTTATCGATCCCTGCAAACTGCTGCTAACTACGCCGGGCATCAACGCCCGCACCGGTGAGTACGATGATTTCGGCGTGCCCGCCACCATCCTCGCCAACTTCCTGCGTGAAAACGGCATCGTGCCGGAAAAATGCGACCTCAATTCCATTCTGTTCCTGCTCACCCCGGCGGAGGACATGGGCAAATTGCAGCAGCTCGTCGCCCAGCTGGTGCGCTTCGAAAAACTGCTCCAGAGCGATGTGCCGCTAAAAGAGGTTCTGCCCTCTCTTTATAAGCAACATCCGGAACGTTATGCGGATTATACCCTGCGTCAGATTTGTCAGGAGATGCATGACCTCTACGCCCGCCATAACGTGAAGCAGTTGCAGAAAGAGATGTTCCGCAAGTCTCACTTCCCGCGCGTCATGATGAACCCGCAGGAGGCGAACTATGCCTATCTGCGCGGTGAGGTCGAGCTGGTGTCCCTGCGCGACGCGGAAGGCCGTATCGCCGCGGAAGGCGCGCTGCCTTACCCACCGGGGGTGTTGTGCGTGGTTCCAGGGGAAGTCTGGGGCGGTTCCGTGCTGCGCTATTTCGCCGCGCTGGAAGACGGGATCAATCTGCTGCCGGGCTTTGCGCCGGAGTTACAGGGGGTTTACGTCGAGGAGTGTGACGGTCGCAAACAGGTGCGCTGCTACGTCATCAAACAACCTGCCGCTCAGCCATCGCTGCTGAAAGGAGAAAAATTATGAGTAAGGCCAACAAGATGGGCGTGGTTCAACTCACTATTCTCACCATGGTGAATATGATGGGTTCGGGGATCATCATGCTGCCCACCAAGCTCGCTGAAGTGGGGACGATTTCGATTATCTCCTGGCTTGTCACCGCCGTGGGTTCGATGGCGCTGGCGTGGGCGTTTGCCAAGTGCGGTATGTTCAGCCGCAAGTCCGGCGGGATGGGTGGCTATGCCGAATATGCGTTTGGTAAGTCCGGTAACTTTATGGCGAACTATACCTATGGCGTGTCGCTGCTGATCGCCAATGTGGCGATTGCCATTTCCGCTGTCGGTTACGGCACAGAGCTGTTTGGCGCGACGCTGACCCCGGTGCAGATTGGGCTGGCGACCATCGGCGTGCTGTGGATCTGCACCGTCGCTAACTTTGGCGGCGCGCGCATCACCGGACAGCTCAGCAGCATCACCGTCTGGGGCGTCATCATCCCGGTTGTCGGCCTGTGCATCATCGGCTGGTTCTGGTTCAGTCCTACGCTGTACGCCAACTCCTGGAATCCGCATCACGTACCGTTCTTCACCGCCGTGGGATCGTCCATCGCCATGACGCTGTGGGCCTTCCTCGGGCTGGAGTCAGCCTGTGCAAATGCGGAAGTGGTGGAAAACCCGGAGAAAAATGTGCCGATCGCGGTACTCGGCGGGACGCTGGGGGCGGCGGTGATCTATATCGTCTCGACCAACGTGATTGCGGGAATTGTGCCCAACATGGATCTGGCTAACTCCACGGCGCCGTTCGGGCTGGCGTTTGCGCAGATGTTTACGCCGGAGGTGGGGAAAGTGATCATGGGACTGATGGTGATGTCCTGCTGCGGCTCGCTGCTGGGCTGGCAGTTCACCATCGCCCAGGTATTCAAATCTTCCGCTGACGAAGGTTATTTCCCGAAAATCTTCTCCCGCGTCACCAAAGCGGATGCACCGGTGCAGGGCATGCTGGCGATTGTCATCTTCCAGAGCGGATTGTCGCTGATGACCATCAGCCCGTCACTGAACAGCCAGTTTAACGTGCTGGTCAACCTGGCGGTGGTGACGAACATCATTCCGTACATTCTGTCGATGGCGGCGCTGGTGATTATTCAGAAGGTGGCGAAGGTGGATCCGCGCAAAGCCCGGGCGGCCAATATCGTGGCGCTGATTGGGGCGATTTACAGCTTCTATGCGCTCTACTCGTCCGGTCAGGAGGCGATGCTGTATGGGGCGATGGTGACCTTTATGGGCTGGACGCTGTACGGTCTGGTATCGCCGAGATTTGAATTGAAGAATAAGCATAGTTAGGTAAAGCAAAACGGCAACCCATGGGTTGCCGTTTTTAGTGTTTTCTCCCTCTCCCTGTGGGAGAGGGCCGGGGTGAGGGCATCAGCCCGCACCAAACACCACTTACGCGTTTTTCAGCACTTCGCTGACAATCTCTACCGCTTCTTTCTCAATCTGCTGACGGTGCTCAGCGCCGAGGAAACTTTCGCAATAGATTTTGTACGCATCTTCCGTACCGGATGGACGCGCGGCGAACCAGCCGTTTTCGGTCATCACTTTCAGGCCGCCGATCGATGCGCCGTTACCCGGCGCCGCCGTCAGACGCGCGGTGATCGGGTCACCTGCCAGGGTACTGGCACTGACCATCTCCGGAGAGAGTTTTGACAGAGCTGCTTTTTGCGCAGACGTGGCGCCAGCCTGAATACGGTTATAGCTTGGCGCACCAAAACGTTCCGCCAGCTCGTTGTAATGTTCCTGCGGGTTCTTACCGGTGACCGCGGTAATTTCCGCCGCCAGCAGGCACATGATGATGCCGTCTTTATCGGTTGACCATGGGGTGCCGTCGAAGCGCAGGAAGGATGCCCCCGCGCTCTCTTCACCGCCAAAGCCGAAGCTGCCGTCGTGCAGACCGTCAACAAACCACTTGAAGCCCACCGGCACTTCCACCAGCTTGCGACCCAGCGCATCGACCACACGGTCAATCATAGCGGAAGAGACCAGCGTTTTACCCACCGCGACCTCTTTGCCCCACTGCGGACGGTGCTGGAAGAGATAATTGATTGCAACAGCCAGGTAGTGGTTCGGGTTCATCAGCCCTGCCGGGGTGACGATACCGTGGCGGTCGTAGTCCGGGTCGTTGGCAAACGCCAGATCGAACTTGTCGCGCAGCGCCAGCAGGCCAGCCATTGCGCATTCGGAGGAGCAGTCCATACGGATCGCGCCGTCTTTGTCCAGGTGCATAAAGCGGAAGGTCTGATCGACGTGATCGTTCACGATGGTCAGATCCAGCTTGTAGTGCTCGGCAATGCGTTTCCAGTATTCAATACCGGAGCCGCCCAGTGGATCCACGCCCAGCTTCAGACCGGCTTTCTGGATAGCGGCCATATCGACGATATCCGCCAGCCCTTCCACGAACGGCTGCACCAGATCCTGCTCTTTCACGTGGCCGGAGGCCATGGCTTCATCCAGCGAGATGCGTTTCACACCGTTCAGACCGTTAGCCAGTAACGCGTTGGCACGATCTTCCACCACTTTCGTGACGTTGGTATCCGCCGGGCCACCGTTAGGTGGGTTGTACTTGATGCCGCCATCTTCCGGTGGGTTGTGTGACGGGGTGATCACAATGCCGTCAGCCTGCGCGCCACCTTTTTTGTTGTGTACCAGAATAGCGTTAGAAACCGCTGGCGTTGGTGTGAAACCGTTGTTCTCCTGAACAATCATGTCTACGCCGTTCGCCGCCAGCACTTCCAGCACGGAGATAAAAGCAGGTTCAGACAGAGCGTGGGTATCTTTCCCTACATAGCACGGACCGGTGACGCCATTTTTGGCGCGCTCTTCCGCGATGGCCTGAGCAATGGCCAGAATGTGCGGTTCGTTAAAGCTGTGGCGCGCCGCACTGCCGCGGTGGCCAGATGTACCAAACTTCACTGCGTGTTCTGCGTTGCCCACCACCGGCTTCAGCACGTAGTACTGCGCGGTCAGTTGAGCGACGTTAATCAAATCGCGTTGTTGTGCAGGTTGTCCTGCACGGCTGTGATTTGCCATTGCCTGGTCCTTCTGATGCAAGGGTTAAATTGTACCGCAAACCTTTTCGATCAATTCCGCCGGGAACTGCATGGACTGCATGATATGTTCGATCATGCTGCACTTACGGCCCGTATTGGTGTTGGTGATCACCCAGTATGGTGTACCGGGAACGTGTTTGGGTTTGGTTTGGTTGCCATTTTGCAGCAGGGTCTGCTCGTCGCCTGCGAAGTAAACGCGCGTGCGACCGTGCAGCGACTCTGTCGCTTCTGCAAATGCGTTGTTATCCAGTGAATAAAGTGTAGACAGCACCAGCATAAAGCGGTTAACCGCCTTTTTCTGCTCGGCATATTCATCGGACAGCAGCAGCTCGCGCATCGCGCGCACTTTGTCTTTTGCCGGCATGACGGCAGGTTTTACTTGTGCAACAACGCTCGGCTGAGACACGACATCTTTAGTGACAGGAGTGGGCTGTGAGGCGGCGGAAATTTTAAGCATGCGCCGTAAAATGTCGGACGCGCTCTCCCCAATATGCCGCGTCTGGCTGGCAATATACTGATAGAGTTCGTCATCAACTTCGATTGTTTTCATCTTAATCCAGTGCGATATCTTATCTGAATACAAGTCGTTGAGATTATAAGGTCAAATCCCAACAGCGGATAGCGTCAAACCAGGTTGGCGGCAAAAGTCAGATTAAACTGGATCCTTGCCCCCGGGCGGCAGAATGGTCAACATGATACCCTAACCTGACAAACCTAAAAAAAGAACTTTGCCATGAAATTGAATACCCGAGCGCAAACTGCACAATCGCCGAACAATAATTCTCCCATCGTACTGGTTCACGGCCTGTTTGGTAGCCTGGATAATCTGGGTGTGCTGGCGCGCGATTTAGTGACCGATCACGCGATCCTCCAGGTTGATATGCGCAATCACGGTCTTTCTGGGCGCTCGGAGGAGATGACCTACGCAGCCATGGCGCAGGATCTGCGGGACACCCTCGATGCGAATAATATCCAGAAAGCGACGCTTATCGGGCATTCAATGGGCGGCAAAGCGGTGATGGCGCTCACTGCGCTGGCCCCTGAGCGAATTTCCGGGCTGGTGGTCATCGACGTTGCGCCCGTCAATTACGACGTTCGCCGTCACGATGAGATTTTTGCCGCCATCAATGCGGTCACCGAAGCGGGTGTCGCAACCCGCCAGCAGGCGGCTGCCGTTATGCGCGAGCATCTCGATGAAGAGGGCGTGGTGCAGTTCCTGCTGAAATCCTTTGTTGACGGACAATGGCGCTTTAACGTCCCGGTACTGTGGGATCAGTATTCGCATATTGTGGGCTGGGAAACCGTCCCCGCCTGGCCGCACCCTACCCTTTTTATTCGCGGCGGCAACTCCCCTTACGTCACTGATGCGTACCGTGACACGCTGCTGGCGCAATTCCCGCAGGCTCGCGCTCACGTCATTGCGGGTGCCGGGCACTGGGTACACGCGGAAAAACCGGATGCCGTCCTGCGCGCCATTCGCCGCTATCTTACTGATACAGCGAATTGATTAAAAAGCCAGCGACCGGAAGACGACGGGCTTCCAGTCGTTGGCGTGTGGATTTGGGTGATGTATGATGGCGCGCTTATCGCCCGGGCATTAGCAGGGCGGCGTGTTTCCCCCGAAGTCTCAGAATCATGGCCAAAGAACAAACGGACCGTACGACACTAGATCTGTTCGCGAATGAGCGTCGACCGGGACGACCGAAAACGAATCCGCTTTCGCGCGATGAACAGCTGCGTATCAATAAACGCAACCAGCTTAAACGCGATAAAAATCGTGGGCTTAAGCGTGTCGAACTGAAGCTGAATGCCGATGCCGTCGATGCGCTTAACGAGTTAGCTGACGCGCGCAACATCAGCCGCAGCGAACTGATCGAAGAGATGCTGATCGCCCAGCTTGAGACGTTACGCGGCAAGGCGTGAGTCAGAAAATCCCCAATATTACCTTTTTCATGTAGCACAGAGTGCAGTCCTGCGTGATAGCTGTTTCCGCAGGGTTGCCTGTTCTGCTATTATTGCCCTTATCCGTGGACAATTTGCGCCACCATACCATTAAGTTTCAAGAGGTTATTTTACTCATGGCAATCATCGGCATTTTCTTTGGCAGTGATACCGGCAATACTGAAAATATCGCAAAAAACATTCAAAAACAGCTCGGTAAAGACGTTGCTGATGTGCATGACATCGCCAAGAGCAGCAAAGAAGATCTCGAGGGCTATGACATCCTGCTGCTGGGCATCCCGACCTGGTACTACGGTGAAGCACAGTGTGACTGGGACGATTTCTTCCCGACGCTGGAAGAAGTAGACTTCAACGGCAAGCTGGTTGCCCTGTTTGGCTGTGGCGATCAGGAAGACTATGCTGAGTATTTCTGTGATGCGCTGGGCACTATTCGCGACATCATTGAGCCACGCGGAGCGGCGATCGTCGGTCACTGGCCAACGGCGGGTTACCATTTCGAAGCGTCCAAAGGTCTGGCAGATGACGATCACTTCGTTGGCCTGGCCATTGATGAAGACCGTCAGCCAGAGCTGACCGCTGAGCGTGTAGAAAAATGGGTTAAGCAGGTTCGTGAAGAGCTGAACCTTGACGATATCCTTAACGCCTGATATCCCTGCGGCGCAACTCCGGTTGCGCCCGTTTTCCAGGTAAAACCGATTAAATTAATTGCTACAAACTTTTAACTTTTTCGCCCAGACCTGTACAATATCCCCCTGGTAAAAAGTGGGTGCCATCGAACAAGTTTGTTGGTGATACCACGTTTTTATAAGCATACTTTGCTTGAGACTTGCAGTTTTCATTTAGCCATGGCAGTTCTATAATGAGACGCATTATCCCAAGTGCATTTTCTGTCACTTCTTCTTTTGAAGTGAATCGTTTAGCAACAGGACAGATTCCGCATGACTGACAACAATACCGCATTAAAGAAAGCTGGCCTGAAAGTAACGCTTCCTCGGTTAAAAATCCTTGAAGTGCTTCAGGGGCCAGACAATCACCATGTCAGTGCGGAAGACCTTTATAAGCGTCTTATCGATATGGGTGAAGAGATTGGGCTGGCAACCGTCTATCGTGTGCTGAACCAGTTTGATGACGCGGGCATTGTTACTCGTCATAATTTCGAAGGCGGTAAATCCGTGTTCGAGCTGACTCAGCAGCATCACCACGATCACCTGATCTGCCTCGACTGTGGCAAGGTCATTGAATTTAGCGATGATTCCATTGAATCACGCCAGCGTGAAATCGCCGCCCGTCATGGCATCCGCCTGACCAACCACAGCCTGTACCTGTACGGTCACTGCGCTGAAGGCGATTGCCGCGAAGACGACCACGCGCACGACGCGAAATAATATCGTGTTCATACTCTGAGCCAGCCGTAAGGTTGGCTTTTTTTTGCCTGAAAAAAGCCCGGTGGCGCTGCGCTTACCGGGCCTACGGGCTGTGACACCGTTGTAGGCCCGGTAAGCGCAGCGCCACCGGGCGTAAAGCAACTTATTTATTGTTATTGCGAATCTCGTCCCAAATCTTATCGCAACGCTTCGCCACTTCCTGATCGTTACCGCTTTTCCGCGCCTGGATACAGGCCTGGTAATCCATCACGCGAACATTTTCCTGCGTCGCAAACTGCTCATGCGCTTTCTCTTTTTTCAGCACATTCAGCACGCTCTGGCAGGCTTCAATCTTCTCTGGCGATCCTTGTGCTGTATTGATGCAGGCGCTATACGCCTCCTTCAGACGGGAGTCTTCTTTCTGCGCCTGATCCTGCGCACACGCCACCAGCCCCGATGCCAGCAGCGCAACGATTACCATTTTTTTCATCATATGCAGTCTCCATGCAGGCGGGATTTCGCCCGCCATCGTGTTCATCAGAAGATTGTGAATGGCGCAATGACCATGAATTTCACGTCACGTTCATCCTGGAAGATGTTGCCGTAACCGCCCGCGTAGCTCGGGATATCGGAGTGGTTGTCATACTGGGTGAAGTGCAGTTTGAACATCGTGCCTTTCGCACGGCCCTCCTGAAGGGTGTAAATCGCATCCAGGCTGTATGAAGACTCTTTCAGACGGTAGTTCGGATCGTAGTAGGCGTCTGGCGTAGCCATATCTGCTGGCTTCGCGTCCCAGGCGTACGCGTAGGACGCACCCACTGCCCAGCCAGGCAGGTTCCAGTTCTTCAGGTCATACATTGCGCCGAAGAAGACCGCCTTTTCGCCGTCGGCGTTAAAGTCAGAGCGGTTATCCCACCAGATATCCAGACGACCATTGGAAGAGGCGTAGGTTGGCGTCATACGTTGCAGGAAGTAGCCCTGCTGCCCTTCTGCCTTGACCCATGTTCCCTCCAGACGTAAATCAACCTGACCTACCTTGTAGCCGAAGGTCAACGCCTGTAACCACGCGGTGCCGTCATAGATATCATTTACGCTGCCATCACTGACTTTGTCGCGCGTACCGTAGAACTGATAGCTGGTGCTCAGCGGGCTACCCGCGATATCAAATTTGTAGCTGGCTTTAGCAAAGTACTGATCGATATAGCCTTCAGCCTGACCAAAAGCAGCTTCCAGCACCAGATCGTTTTTGAAGTCGTACTTCGCCCCCAGCGAGTGGAGATAATCAACTTTGGTTTTTTTATCATTCTGATAGAACTTGTCCATCTCAATGTGCCACGGCGCTTTGTACTCGTTGGTCCACATATAGGAGAAGCTCAACGCCCCCGCATCGCCGTAGTCAAAATTAGCACCGGCTTCCGCACCCTGATAGGTACCTGGCATAAAGCTCCAGTGCGGTGCTAACAGCGTCTGGCCGGTTGGCTGGATATAACCTCCACGCGCCCAGACCGGACCATATTTGAATTTTGCAGCCGCTTTATACAGGCTGATTCCGCTTTTATCGCCGGACCAGTCTTCGTCGTAGGCTTTATTGCTGGAGGAGAACGCAATTTCGTTCGGATGGCCGCTGTCGCCATTTTCGGCCATTTCAATTGCGGTGAACGCTGCAATATCGATCCCGAACATATCGGCGGCATATCCCGACTGGAAATCAAGGTTGGCGTTCCAGGTCGAGTGAGAAAGGTTGGTTTTGTATTTATCTTCAGTGACGTCTTTACGGTCACGCTCACGCTGCCAGTAATAAATACCGCCCGTGAGGGTGGAATCTTCGATGAAACCTGCTGCTTTTGCCTCTGGCGCAACCACCAGGCCCGACATTGCTGTCACACCGGCGATAGCCAGCGCCAGCGCACTACGTTTGCCACTAAACGTACGCATAGATTATTCCTCTTTGACGAATTAAAACGCCTTAAACGGCGAAAAACAGAAAAGACCAAGTGGTCAGGGGTAGTCAGAAATACCCTCGAATTAACTACCGTCTTTAGGTTATTTTT
This sequence comes from Enterobacter cloacae complex sp. S1, assembly GCF_014930525.1. Classification (NCBI taxonomy): domain Bacteria; kingdom Pseudomonadati; phylum Pseudomonadota; class Gammaproteobacteria; order Enterobacterales; family Enterobacteriaceae; genus Enterobacter; species Enterobacter cloacae complex sp. S1. The sequence goes on along the minus strand of NZ_JADBRE010000008.1, from coordinate 10,634 downwards.
CGCGACGCGAATTATCAATGCTTTTAATCAGGCAAAAGTCAGGATTATGACGAAGAGCACATATTTCGTAGTGCTTTGTAACATTTACCGGGAAGCAAGTACTGGCGGGGGAATGCGCTAATTTTCAGTAAGTAACATTGATATTGTGAATATATTTTTCAGCGTTTCTGTTTTTGGAAAACAACAAACTTTTTTAAATAAAATAAGTAGCACCACATTGACCTGGAATGTTGGCTTTAATTCATCATCCCGATGCTTAACGACATGATCGTTAAATAAAAAAACGCCGCATTACGCGGCGTTTGTTTCTCATTGACCATACCAGCGTTATTATTCGCCGATCTTAGTCCAGGTATCACGCAGACCGACGGTACGGTTAAATACCGGTTTTTCCGCCGTGCTGTAACGGCTGTCCAGGCAGAAGTAGCCCTCACGTTCGAACTGGAACGCTTTACCGGCTTCAGCGGCTTTCAGAGACGGCTCGGCATAACCCTGCTTGATAATCAGCGACTCAGGGTTGATAACCGCCAGGAAGTCCTCCGCAGCGCCTGGGTTAGGCACGCTGAACAGACGATCGTAGAGACGGATCTCAACCGGCAGCGCATGCTGCGCACTCACCCAGTGGATTACACCTTTTACTTTACGGCCATCCGCCGGATCTTTACTCAGCGTCTCTGCGTCGTACGTACAGAAGATGGTCGTGATGTTACCTTCCGCATCTTTCTCTACGCGCTCGGCTTTGATCACATAGGCGTTACGCAGACGCACTTCTTTGCCCAGCACCAGACGCTTGTACTGCTTGTTCGCTTCTTCACGGAAGTCGGCGCGATCGATCCAGATTTCACCGCTGAACGGCACGTCGCGGGTGCCCATTTCCGGTTTGTTAGGATGGTTAGGCATCGAGACCAGTTCGCTTCCACCCTGCGGATAGTTTTCGATGACCAGTTTCACTGGATCGATCACTGCCATCGCGCGCGGCGCGTTTTCGTTCAGGTCTTCGCGAATGCAGGATTCCAGAGACGCCATTTCGATGGTGTTGTCCTGCTTGGTAACGCCAATACGTTTGCAGAACTCACGAATAGACGCCGAGGTATAGCCACGACGACGCAGGCCAGAGATGGTGGGCATACGCGGGTCGTCCCAGCCTTCAACGTGCTTGTCGGTGACCAGCAGGTTCAGCTTACGCTTGGACATCACGGTGTATTCCAGGTTCAGACGAGAGAACTCGTACTGACGCGGATGCACAGGAATGGTGATGTTATCCAGCACCCAGTCGTACAGACGACGGTTGTCCTGGAATTCCAGCGTGCACAGAGAGTGCGTAATGCCTTCCAGCGCATCGCTGATGCAGTGGGTGAAGTCGTACATCGGGTAGATGCACCACTTGTTACCGGTCTGGTGGTGTTCAGCGAACTTAATGCGGTACAGCACCGGATCGCGCATCACGATGAACGGAGACGCCATATCGATTTTGGCACGCAGACACGCTTTACCTTCTTCGAAGCCACCGGCACGCATTTTTTCAAACAGCGCCAGGTTCTCTTCCACGCTACGATCGCGGAACGGGCTGTTTTTACCAGGCTGAGTCAGCGTACCGCGGTATTCACGGATTTCGTCAGCAGACAATTCGTCGACGTATGCCAGACCTTTGTTAATCAGTTCAACCGCATAGGCATACAGCTGATCGAAGTAGTCTGAGGAGTAGCAGATATCGCCAGACCAGTTGAAGCCCAGCCATTGCACGTCGTTTTTAATCGACTCAACGTATTCGATGTCTTCTTTTACTGGGTTGGTGTCATCGAAACGCAGGTTGCACTGCCCCTGGTAATCTTGCGCAATACCAAAGTTCAGGCAGATCGATTTGGCGTGACCAATGTGCAGGTAGCCATTTGGCTCCGGCGGGAAACGCGTGTGGACTGTGGTGTGCTTACCACTGGCCAGATCTTCATCGATGATCTGACGAATAAAGTTACTCGGGCGGGCTTCTGCCTCACTCATCGTGGATTCCTCAAAGCGTAAACAACGTATAACGGCATATGATCTTATAAGCCGGACGTAGTGACAACCCTTAAAACGTCCCGGAAGAAAATAATGGGGGCAATTGCTGCAAAAAAAAGCGGCGGAGGATATCCCCCGCCGCTAAAGGCATAACTCTACTCAGGAGCGATTACTTGCCTTTAATCTCATACAGTGGCGTCTGGCCTGCAACCACCTGCCCCTGCGCCTGGATCACCAGACCGCTGAAGTCGTCGATGTTGCTGCACACGACCGGGCTTATCATGGAGCGCGCGTTGGCATTCAGGAAGTCCAGATCCATTTCCAGAATCGGCTGACCTGCCGCCACTTCAGCACCCTCTTCCACCAGACGAGTAAAGCCCTGACCGTTCAGCGCAACGGTATCGATACCCATATGGACAACGATCTCCGCGCCTTTTTCCGTTTCCAGGCAGAACGCGTGGTTGGTGTTGAAGATTTTCACGATAGTACCGGCAGCCGGAGAGACCACGGTTTTGTCCGTTGGTTTCACCGCCACGCCGTCACCGACCGCTTTGCTGGCGAACGCTTCGTCAGGCACCTGCTCAAGCGCAACAACGTCACCTGTCACCGGAGAAACCAGCGCAGCGATGGTCACCGCGTTTGGCACAGCCTGCGGTTTTGCAACCGGCGCGTCAGCCACTGGCGCGTTATCCGTTGAGGCGGCAGCGACCGGCCCACGGGCAACCACTTTTTTCATTTCATCGCCGATAGATTCGGCTTTCGCACCCACGATAACCTGGATGGTTTGTTTGTTCAGTTTCACCACACCAGACGCACCCAGGCGTTTGCACATTGCATCGCTCACGCGTGCGGAGTCACCTACGGTCAGACGCAGACGGGTAATACAGGCATCGATCGCTTTCAGGTTGTCGGTGCCACCCACAGCGGCAATGTAGTTGGTTGCCAGCTGGGTTAAACCCTCTTCGGTATTGCTGTTGGCTTCACTGGTCACAACATCATCTTTCGTATCTTCGCGGCCCGGCGTCTTCAGGTTAAACATACGAATAACCGCGCTGAACAGAACGAAGTAGATAACGAAGAAGATCAGGCCCATCACCATCAGGATCCAGACGTTGCTGCTTGCCGCCGGCAGGTTGTACATCAACACATAGTCGATGGCGCCTGCGGAGAAGGAGAAGCCAGCATGGATACCCAGAAGGGTGGCGACGAACAGGCTGATACCGGTCAGGATCGCGTGCATCAGATACAGCAGCGGAGCCAGGAACATGAACAGGAATTCCAGTGGCTCGGTCACGCCGGTCAGGAAGGCGGTGATCGCAACGGACAGCAGCATCCCGCCAACCATTGGGCGACGCGCTTTCGGCGCAGCCAGGTACATTGCCAGCGCCGCGCCAGGCAGACCAAACATCATGATTGGGAAGAAGCCAGACATGAACATGCCCGCGGTGCCGTCGCCTGCGTAGAAGCGGTTGATATCACCGTGGAATACCGCGCCGGCCGCGTTGGTGAACTCACCAATCTGGAACCAGGCGATGGTGTTCAGTACCTGATGCAGACCGGTTGGGATCAGCAGACGGTTAATGAAACCGAAGATGCCCGCGCCCATTGCGCCCGCAGACACGATCCACTCGCCACCCGCATGGATAGCATGCTGCACCGGTGGCCAAACGTAGCCAAAGATGGCGGCGAGGATCAGACAGAAAAAGCCCGTCGCAATCGGCACAAAACGTTTACCGCCGAAGAAGCTCAGGAAGTCAGGAAGTTTGATACCTGCCCAACGGTTGTACACGGCGCCACCCACCAGGCCGGTAATGATACCTGCCAGCACACCCATATTGATTTCAGGGTTGATGGTTACCATCGCTTTCGTGAGGATGAAGTAACCGACAGCCCCTGCCAGTGCCGCGGCACCAGCGCTGTCTTTTGACCAGCTTGACGCCACACCGATGGCGAAAATCAGCGCCAGGTTGTCAAAAATTGCACCGCCTGCCTGGGCAATAAACGGCACGTTAAGAAGATCGGGTTGCCCGAATCGCAGCAGCAACGCTGCAACCGGTAGCACGGCGATAGGGAGCTGCAAAGCCCTACCGAGGCGCTGGAAAAAACCTAAAATATTCATCCTATTCCCCCTACGAGACCCTTTGTTAAGACTCGCGCATAAACTATGTTTTTATTGTGTCACGAACGATAGATACAGTTGATGATTCACTGGCAGTGTGAGTGTGTGAAAAATTAATTCGTATCGCAAATTAAACACCTATTTTTTGTGATTATTGTCACCAAATATCGTATTAAACCCTCCCTTTCACTGGCTAACGACGAAAACTTATTTTATCATTCAAAAAATCAAGACGGATTGATCCGGCCTGAAAGGTTCCAGGTTACGCTTAGTTCAGGTTGCACTAATCATCCGCCCACTTTTACTTAAACTTTAGAGGTGAATAATGAGACTGATTCCCCTGGCAACAGCTGAACAAGTCGGAAAATGGGCTGCTCGTCATATCGTTAATCGCATCAACGCGTTCAAACCAACAGCCGATCGTCCTTTCGTTCTCGGTCTTCCAACCGGTGGCACGCCCCTGACCGCGTATAAAGCTCTGGTTGAAATGCACAAAGCGGGCCAGGTTAGCTTTAAACACGTTGTGACCTTCAACATGGACGAATATGTCGGCCTGCCGAAGGAACATCCGGAAAGTTACCACAGCTTTATGCACCGTAATTTCTTCGATCACGTTGATATTCCGGCTGAAAACATTAACCTGCTGAATGGAAACGCGCCTGATATTGACGCAGAATGCCGTCAGTATGAAGAAAAAATCCGTTCCTACGGTAAAATCCACCTGTTTATGGGCGGCGTAGGCAACGATGGTCATATCGCGTTCAACGAACCGGCATCTTCACTGGCTTCCCGTACCCGTATTAAAACGCTGACCCATGATACGCGCGTGGCTAACTCCCGCTTCTTTGACGGCGACGTCAATCAGGTGCCTAAATACGCGCTGACCGTAGGCGTGGGCACGCTGCTGGATGCCGAAGAAGTGATGATTCTGGTGCTGGGCGCGGTGAAAGCGCAAGCGCTTCAGGCTGCCGTTGAAGGTAATGTGAACCATATGTGGACGATCAGCTGCTTACAGCTGCATCCAAAAGCGGTTGTCGTGTGTGACGAACCGTCCACCATGGAGCTGAAAGTGAAAACGCTGAAATACTTCAACGAGCTGGAAGCTGAGAACATCAAAGGTCTGTAATTGAATAACCGCCTCTTTATATCCGGGGCGGTCGCTTTTTTTAACCGGGGGTCGATATGTACGCTTTAACCCACGGTCGGATTTATACCGGCCATGAAATTCTGGATGACCATGCGATTGTAATCGCCAATGGCCTGATTGAACGTGTTTGCCCGCTGGCGGAACTGCCGCCGGAGATCGAACAGCGTTCCCTCAATGGAGCAGTAATCTCCCCCGGTTTCATCGACGTACAGCTTAACGGCTGCGGCGGTGTCCAGTTTAACGATACCGCAGAGGCGGTATCGGTTGAAACGCTGGAAATCATGCAAAAAGCCAACGAGAAATCGGGCTGCACCAGCTATCTGCCTACGCTTATCACCAGCAGCGATGACCTGATGAAACAGGGTATCCGCGTCATGCGCGAATACCTGGCAAAACATCCGAATCAGGCGCTGGGCCTGCACCTGGAAGGACCATGGCTGAATATGGTCAAGAAAGGCACCCATAACCCAAACTACGTGCGCAAACCGGATGCCGAGCTGGTGGATTACATGTGCGCCAATGCCGATGTGATCACCAAAGTAACGCTGGCCCCGGAAATGACCGGCACGGACGTTATCAGCAAACTGGCCGCCGCCGGGATTGTGGTGTCTGCGGGCCATTCGAACGCGACGCTGAAAGAGGCGAAGGCCGGTTTCCGCGCAGGCATTACGTTTGCCACACACCTTTATAACGCGATGCCCTATATTACTGGCCGCGAACCGGGACTGGTTGGCGCCATTCTGGATGAACCAGACGTCTACTGCGGCATTATCGCCGACGGCTTGCATGTCGATTACACCAACATCCGCAACGCCAAGCGTCTGAAAGGCGACAAGCTCTGCCTGGTGACGGATGCTACCGCTCCGGCAGGAGCGAATATTGAGCAGTTCATTTTTGCTGGTAAAACAATATACTACCGGAATGGACTGTGTGTGGATGAGAACGGCACGCTGAGCGGTTCTTCTCTGACGATGATCGAAGGGGTACGTAACCTCGTTGAACATTGCGGCATCGCGCTTGAGGAAGTGCTGCGCATGGCCACGCTTTATCCGGCGCGCGCCATTGGCGTCGATAAACAGCTCGGCGGTATTGCGCCAGGTATGGTTGCAAACCTGACGGCGTTCACACACGATTATAAAATTATTAAGACCATCGTTAATGGTAACGAGGTCGTCACTGAGTAAGTAAAAGTATGACACCAGGCGGACAAGCTCAAATCGGTAATGTCGATCTCGTTAAACAACTTAACAGCGCGGCGGTTTATCGCCTGATTGACCAGCACGGGCCAATCTCACGCATTCAGATAGCCGAACAAAGCCAGCTTGCTCCCGCCAGCGTGACAAAAATTACACGTCAGCTTATTGAGCGCGGCCTGATCAAAGAAGTCGATCAGCAGGCCTCCACTGGGGGCCGCCGCGCGATTTCCATCGTCACGGAAACCCGCAATTTTCAGGCCATTGGCGTTCGCTTAGGACGTCATGACACCACGCTTACGCTCTACGATCTGAGCAGCAAGGCCATTGCCGAAGAACACTACCCCCTTCCTGAGCGCACGCAGGAGACGCTTGAACACGCGTTGCTGAATACCATTGCGCATTTCATCGAAAGCTGTCAGCGCAAGATCCGTGAACTCATCGCCATCTCGGTGATTTTGCCCGGCCTGGTTGACCCGGAAAGCGGCGTTATTCGCTACATGCCGCATATTAAGGTAGAGAACTGGGGGCTGGTTGAGGCGCTGGAAAAGCGCTTCAAGCTGACCTGCTTTGTTGGTCACGATATTCGCTCGCTGGCGCTGGCGGAGCACTACTTTGGTGCGAGCCAGGACTGCGAAGACTCTATTCTGGTGCGCGTTCACCGTGGTACAGGTGCGGGCATCATCTCGAATGGCCGCATTTTTATTGGCCGTAACGGTAACGTAGGCGAGATTGGTCATATCCAGGTGGAACCGCTTGGCGAGCGCTGCCACTGCGGTAACTTTGGCTGTCTTGAAACCGTTGCCGCCAATGCCGCCATTGAACATCGCGTTCGCCATCTGCTGGAGCAGGGTTACCAGAGCCGCGTCACGCTGGACGATTGTAAGATCGGCGCCATCTGCAAAGCGGCAAACAAAGGCGATGCGCTGGCCTGCGAAGTGATCGAACAGGTAGGACGCCACCTGGGTAAGACCATCGCCATTGCCATCAACCTGTTTAATCCGCAGAAAGTGGTGATTGCCGGCGAGATCGTTGAAGCCGAAAAAGTGTTACTGCCCGCCATTGAAGGCTGCATCAATACCCAGGCGCTGAAGGCATTTCGCCAGAATTTGCCGGTGGTGCGATCTACGCTCGATCACCGCTCGGCAATTGGCGCATTCGCCCTGGTAAAACGTGCCATGCTCAACGGGATCCTGCTGCAACATTTGCTGGAATCCTGATCGGACCTTATAGTAACGCCTTCTTTTTTTGATGTCGGATTGTCCATGACCATTAAGAATGTAATTTGTGATATCGACGGCGTGCTGATGCACGACAACGTTGCCGTGCCGGGTGCTGCGGAGTTTCTTCACCGCATCATCGACAAAGGAATGCCACTGGTTCTTCTCACGAACTACCCTTCACAGACTGGTCAGGATCTGGCAAACCGCTTTGCTACCGCAGGCGTCAACGTCCCGGACAGCGTGTTCTATACCTCTGCGATGGCGACCGCGGATTTCCTGAAGCGTCAGGAAGGCAAAAAAGCCTATGTCGTTGGTGAAGGTGCGCTGATCCACGAGCTGTATAAAGCGGGCTTCACCATCACCGACGTGAACCCGGACTTTGTCATCGTGGGCGAAACGCGCTCCTTTAACTGGGAGATGATGCATAAGGCAGCCTACTTTGTCGCCAACGGTGCGCGTTTTATCGCCACCAACCCGGACACGCACGGTCGTGGTTTTTATCCCGCCTGCGGTGCGCTTTGCGCCGGTATCGAAAAAATCTCGGGTCGTAAGCCGTTTGTTGTCGGTAAACCGAGCCCGTGGATCATCCGCGCCGCACTGAATACGATGCAGGCACACTCAGAAGAAACCGTCATCGTGGGCGACAACCTGCGTACCGATATTCTGGCTGGCTTCCAGGCGGGGCTTGAAACCATCCTGGTGCTTTCTGGCGTTTCACAGCTTGATGACATTGATACGATGCCGTTCCGGCCAAGCTGGATTTACCCTTCTGTCGACGAAATCGACGTTATTTGATTCAGAACCACGCCTCAGGGCGTGGTTTTTCATTTCTGCCGTCTGAAAACATCACTTCATCTAACGAAATCAGCCCTTCATTGAGAAATCATCAATAGAATTGCTTAAGACATACTCTTTTTTTAAGATTCGGCAATCGTCATTGCACTTTTTACGTTTTCATCGGTAAAACGCTTGCGCCCCCTCCCCCTTTTGCGGCATTTTCATAAGCAAGCAACATCACAACGCAACAGGGTTAACGGAGAAGGTTATGTGTTCTATTTTTGGCGTACTGGATATTAAAACTGACGCGGGCGAACTGCGTAAAAAAGCACTCGAATTGTCCCGCCTGATGCGCCATCGCGGTCCGGACTGGTCAGGCGTATACGCCAGCGATAAAGCGATTCTGGCTCACGAACGTCTCTCCATTGTTGATGTAAACGCTGGCGCACAGCCGCTGTATAACGAGAAAAAAACGCACGCGCTGGCTGTTAACGGTGAAATTTACAACCATCAGGCGCTGCGCGCCGAGTACGGCGATCGCTACGCGTTTCAGACCGGCTCAGACTGCGAAGTGATCCTGGCGCTGTATCAGGAGAAAGGCCCGGAGTTCCTCGACGACCTGCAAGGGATGTTCGCCTTCGCCCTGTACGACAGCGAAAAAGACGCTTACCTGATTGGCCGCGACCATATCGGTATTATCCCGCTGTACATGGGTCACGATGAGCACGGCAACTTCTACGTTGCCTCAGAGATGAAAGCCCTGGTACCGGTGTGCCGCACCATCAAAGAGTTCCCGGCAGGTAGCTACCTGTGGAGTAAAGACGGCGAGATCCGCCCGTACTACCAGCGTGACTGGTTTGATTATGAGGCGGTGAAAGACAACGTGACGGACAAAGCCGAACTGCGTCAGGCCCTGGAAGAGTCAGTGAAAAGCCACCTGATGTCAGACGTACCTTACGGCGTACTGCTCTCCGGCGGTCTGGACTCCTCCGTGATCTCCGCGATCACCAAGAAATTCGCCGCACGTCGCGTGGAAGATCAGGAGCGCTCTGAAGCCTGGTGGCCGCAGCTGCACTCCTTTGCCGTAGGTCTGGAAGGGGCACCTGACCTGAAAGCCGCCCAGGAAGTGGCAAATCATCTCGGCACGGTGCACCATGAAATTCACTTCACCGTACAGGAAGGTCTGGATGCGATCCGCGATGTGATCTATCACATTGAAACCTATGATGTGACCACCATTCGCGCCTCCACACCGATGTATTTGATGTCGCGGAAGATCAAAGCGATGGGCATCAAGATGGTGCTCTCCGGCGAGGGTTCTGACGAAGTGTTTGGCGGTTACCTCTATTTCCACAAAGCGCCAAACGCCAAAGAGCTGCATGAAGAAACGGTGCGTAAGCTACAGGCGCTGCACATGTTTGACTGCGCGCGCGCCAACAAAGCGATGTCCGCCTGGGGTGTGGAAGCCCGCGTGCCGTTCCTCGATAAGAAATTCCTTGATGTGGCGATGCGCATCAACCCGCAGGACAAAATGTGCGGCAACGGCAAAATGGAGAAACATATCCTGCGTGAATGTTTTGAATCCTACCTGCCGGCGAGCGTGGCGTGGCGTCAGAAAGAGCAGTTCTCGGATGGCGTGGGTTACAGCTGGATCGACACCCTGAAAGAGGTGGCGGCGAAACAGGTTTCTGATCAACAACTGGAAACTGCGAGCTTCCGTTTCCCGTACAACACGCCAGCCTCGAAAGAAGCGTATTTGTACCGTGAGATCTTTGAGGAGCTGTTCCCGGTTCCAAGCGCAGCAGAGTGCGTACCGGGTGGCCCATCGGTCGCCTGCTCTTCTGCTAAAGCCATTGAATGGGATGAATCATTCAAAGCGATGAACGATCCGTCAGGACGCGCGGTGGGCGTTCACCAGTCTGCCTATAAATAATGTTCAGAGTATCATCAGGCCCTCCGGGGCCTGATTTTTTTGCCTCTCTTTTCTCCGCATAAAATCGATTAATAACCAATAATTGTCGAATATTCGGCCTCGCTGTTCGCAACCTAACCAAACAGTCACATTCCGGCTATTTTCATTGAAAAAGGTGTTGACGCTGCAAGGGTCTATACGCATAATGCGCCCCGCAACGCCGATAAGGTAACGCGAAAAAAAGATGGCTACGTAGCTCAGTTGG
>NZ_JADBRE010000078.1:0-665 GCF_014930525.1 Enterobacter cloacae complex sp. S1 | reverse complement strand
TGATTAAGCGCTTACGCTTCTCTGTACCAGAAGTAAGCCCATTACTTGCACGGTTAGCTTCTGTAGTTCCAACTGAATTCGTAGTAGTAGAGTTAATATTGTCGTTAGAACGAAGCGAACGCACAGAGGAAGAGGACGATGAGGAACTTGTTCCTGAACTTGAAGACCCAGATGAACTTGGTGAGCTGTATGTTTTTGGATAATAAGGAGTGCTGCCACCATAGTACCCGCCACCTGATGATGAACGGTGAGAACTATGGCTCCGATGGGAGCTATGACTGCGATGCCCTGCAATGTAGAATGGAACTTCGGTGTTAAGTGGTGCGATCACTAAATCATGTTCATTAAGAGTCATACCAGGCAAATCACTTGCTCCGGTAGATGAATCACTTGCCCATACAGAATTATTGAGTGCTAAAAATCCCGGAAGTAGAGCAGCAAAATTAAATTTTTTCATAAAATTGGTCTCGGTGGTTGATGAAAACGGCCTGTTGAGGAACTGAAATAACCAGCACAGGAAGACTTCTGAGTGCATTCATCACATTCTTTCGGATAGTAATTTTTCCAATCAGAGATCGACTGAGCAGCAAGCTCCCAAGCTCTTTCAGGAAGATGACACAAAGGATAATTAAAAATTGTTAGAGGTATGCCTGACCTGTGTGCAG
>NZ_JADBRE010000077.1:0-524 GCF_014930525.1 Enterobacter cloacae complex sp. S1 | reverse complement strand
AGACAGATCATTTTCAATGTAATAATTACTATCATTATATGAGCTTTCAATTTTACCCAAGAAAGCCACATATACTAATTTAAAGTGGTTTGTCTTAAATAGAAACTTATCATTTTCATCCGGCATCCCAAAAAAGAAAACCGTCAGGTATTTTTTAGCATTCCTTTTATCTTTAAGTCCCTTATAATACCTATCAGCTTCCTTTCTTTGCTTTTCATATTCCTTCCAAAACACATCCTTCTGACTTTTATTCCAGTCAGAAACATCAATTTCAAGCGTAAATGGTTTTTGCGTCTTCTTATCCCTTGCGAGGAAAGTAATACAATGTTTATCTGAATCTTCATGCAGACGAATATTAGACTGGACTACACCGTAATAAATAGCAGGTTTGTAATAACGTATGTTGTTTTTGTAAAAAATAAGTTGAAATGTATCTTTATAAGATCGCGTGCCATATGGAGGGATTGATAGCTGTTCATTATGATTGCTATTATTTATGTAATAGTCAACGACTGGCTTAATAC
>NZ_JADBRE010000076.1:0-871 GCF_014930525.1 Enterobacter cloacae complex sp. S1 | reverse complement strand
GCCTTAATAGCGTCCCCCTTGATTACTATATCCTCCCTTCTATTGATTCATTTGAAAATGAATTAAACCTAAAAGAAAATAACAGCCTTCTCTTTGAGATGTATCGATTCGACGATATCAACATATTTTTTAAAATGCTTTCGACCAATAAAAAGGAAGTAGCTTAAATGAAAGATGATCAAATCCACATGATTAAGATATCCGACATAAAAGTAGTCATCCCACGTTCACGAAATAAACTTCGACATTCGGAAATTACTGAAAGTATCGACGCAAGTGGACTGAGAAAGCCAATAACCGTACGTCGAATCGTGGACAAAAAGTATCAATTCGCTTTAATTTGTGGTCAAGGAAGGCTCGAATCATTGACAGCTTTAGGAGAAGAATTAACACCAGCAATCGTACTTGATATAGATGAAAACAAAGCCTACATAATGAGTCTGGTTGAAAATATGGCAAGAGTAGTTCCTCGTGCTGGTGAACAGTTCCAACGTATAAAGGAAATGACAGAGCAAGGATTAACCAATAAAGAAATATCTAACTCGACTGGATTATCATTACACTGGATAACAAGTCTGACAATGCTTATCAGTAAAGGTGAAAATAAATTATTATCCGCTGTAGAATCAGGAAGCATACCTATCTCGCTTGCTGTTGAGATTGCAAGAGTCGATTTTGAAGGTGGTCAGGAATTGTTAATTAAAGCATTTGATAAAGGTCTAATAAAACACAAAGATGTAGGAAAAATACGTGAGATACTTGACTCACGAGATGAAGGCTTGAAAGGATACCTAAATAATAACTTTGGGATAACAAAGAAAAAGAAAAAAATGACTACAGATGAATTAAAAAAAATCTATCAAGATAACAT
>NZ_JADBRE010000075.1:0-1363 GCF_014930525.1 Enterobacter cloacae complex sp. S1 | reverse complement strand
CTATAAATGCTTTCCTACACAGAATCTCCGTAAAGGTGATAAAATGTGTTTCTTGTTTCTTCATGAAAAAAAATTATAAACATCTAATTTCATGGGCATCATGGAAAAATGAAAAGGCATGGTGTGATAGAGTAGTCACTTGGGTGGAAGTTGGTTATAAAGGCGAAATACCTCTGGATTGTATCAGTGAATTATTAACTGTTGAATTTATCTAAGATAAAAAAATTATTTTCTGCCAATGAGCTAACCTAAAATGGAGGAGTTGTAAATGTTGATTAAAGCACGCAGGATGTTAGTATTGCCGGAAGGCGAAGCGTTCAAACAACTTACAAAAACATATGAAAGCAACTTAATACCCATACCAGGAATGTACGTTCAAGATTCTATGTGGCATGATCAGCTAGAAATTTGCGAAGTTGTTTGCCAATTTAAGGAAGACTGCTACTACATTTTGCTGCCTGACCTGAAAATTAACTCACCTAAATCAGTTGAGTTTGAAATAGAAACACTTTCTCTTCACGGCTGGACTGTTTCACCATAGTGCAATTATAAAGCCCCAATAGTGGGGCTTTTAAAATAGCCCCACACTTATTAGAATATATTACTGAAATAAAAAGACTTTATTTAATCAACAGCACTAGACTCCATTTAACATCATTAAAGCCTACCAGTTTCGCGAGATGCTTAATTTATAGTTCACTTTGTTTTTTAACTATATCAGTTTCTGCATCATTACTAGCCAGCGCTGGTTGTTGAATTTTTTTGTTTAAAATCCCTCTAACAAATTGAACATTTTCGACAGAGGCATCTAAAAATTTCTGAAACGACTTTGAACTTAATAACTCTGACCAAGGTGTACTATGATCATCACCTTTAATAAGCCGTAACGGAGCTTCCTCAAGACGAGTCAGAGCTGAATCAAAAAGTCTTTTTTCAAATTCACCATCAGATACACGTTTTGCTTCATTTTTATATCCCTCATACGCTTTCGCCACTGAAGATTTAAATGCATAATCCTCTGCCAACTTCCAGCGCTGGTTTATTTGTTTAGTTGCCAACCAAGCAAACCATAATGGTGCTGCTATGCTAAACAAAGATAAGAATAACTGTGTAATAATAACTGTTGTATTTGGGTTGTCTTGCTTAAGCACAGTTGATAGACTTCAAAACGTTTGAAGCCAAACCATCCACCTAACACTAAAGATAGTATTAATCCACCTACCCAAGCTTGAATACTTTTATTAAGCTTATTTGCTTTTATTTCAAATGCTCCTGCTAAACCTTTGGATGTTGAAGCTCGAATAGCTTCTTCGCATAAGGCAAGATATTCAGCTGCTTTAGTTTCTTTCTCATCCAGTGAATC
>NZ_JADBRE010000074.1:0-1053 GCF_014930525.1 Enterobacter cloacae complex sp. S1 | reverse complement strand
GTTATATAAATGAAGATGGTAGCCCATATTTGCTAAGAACACATCAACTGAGGCATCTTCTCAACACATTTGCTCAAATAAATGGTATGGATGAATTTAGTATTGCTCGCTGGTCTGGACGTAAGCTTATTTCTCAAAATGTTTCTTATGACCATAGATCGCATCTTCAAATGTCTAAAGCAATAAGAGAACAAAAGTTATCAGTATGTGTTAATGAGCACAGAATAAAGGATATTCCAGTGGTGGATCTTAATGAGTTTGACTCACTTAGTAGTGGTGCAGTACTTGTATCAAAACATGGCTACTGCAAGCACTCATATGCGTTTAAGCCGTGTGAACATTATCCGATTGAGAATTCTGGTTTAGATAACGAAACGATTTCAAACATTCACGATAAAATTTTAAAAAGAACACTGTATGATAAAAATGATGGTAACATAAATGCTGATAGATGGTATGAATTCCATAAGAGAATAAAAAAAGGAGAATAAATGGCTAAGCATATAAATGGTTATCATGAGAAGAAGATTGTAGATGTTATTAACACATGGTCTATAGATGAAAAACTAACTTGGGACGCTTTGTGCGACAGGTTAGTAAGGATTATTGGGAAAAGACCATCAAGACAATCCTTAAGTAGTCATGTAAGGATTGCAGAAAGCTTCAGTGTGAAAAAAGCCACTATCAAATCTGGTGCATTACACACTGTAAAACCTGCTAATTTAAAAGTGGCTTCTCAACGAATTAGAAGACTTGAAGCAGAAAATGAAGCTTTGAAGGCATTAAATGAACGCTATTTAGAACAGTTCAAAGTGTGGCTTTATAATGCTCACCTTAAACAAATAACGATTGAAGAACTTAATAATCCATTACCTGCAAAATACCTTTAATAGAATTGATAGGTTTTAGCTATTGACATGGTAAAATATTATGTTATTTATTTTCTTGTCAGGACGACAAAATTTCACTATTGCAAGGATGCATATTATGGATAAAACAAATATTAACTTAATGGAAAGGTATCTATTACTGCTTGATCGATTCGTTTATAAA
>NZ_JADBRE010000073.1:0-382 GCF_014930525.1 Enterobacter cloacae complex sp. S1 | reverse complement strand
GTTCTTATATGACAGCTTATCAATGCTAATTAATCAAAATCAGGCGTTTGTTGAAGATAAATTCAGTGTTGGGATTAGTAACTATAGAGGCGAATTACCAATCTTCATGAATTTAGATAAGATTACGGAAACAAAAAGGATTGAGGATTTTTTATATGATTTAACAACAGATTTTTTCCATATGAAAAATTCAGTTATGTCAAAACTATTAAAACACTTTCCGTCAAAATTCGATGTTAGGTCAGAAAGGACTAACAGCTATATAGAACTTAATGCTAGAAGATTCAGATATACGTTAGGAAGTCGACTGGCTAATGAAGGAGCCTCAATTGAGGTGATTGCTAAAGCGTTAGATCATAAATCAGTAAACTCTTCTATGATA
>NZ_JADBRE010000072.1:0-2769 GCF_014930525.1 Enterobacter cloacae complex sp. S1 | reverse complement strand
TCCATACCGACTGACATCATAAAGAAGAACAGCTTCTATTTTTTCTCTTCCTGTAACGACATCTTCTATTAGTCTGTTGAAGTTTTTTCTACCTGAAGCGGAGACTCCGCTTTTACCTTCATCATCATAAGTTTCTACAATCACCATATTGTGATCTTCTGCATATTTTTTTAGATAAAGAGCCTGATTGTCGATTGAGAATTGTTGATGGTCTGTGGACATCCTCAGATACTGAGCGACTCTAATTTTATGATTTTTCTGACTTTCATCACCCATTACACTTTCTCCGACCAGTCAAAAGCGAACAAACCCCCAACAAAATTGATCATTTTTTAAGCGATTTCAACCTCTTTATCCCTTTTGAAGCTATAAGATTCTTACCTTCATTAAATCATCAAGGTAATGGCAAAAAGCTTTTGCAGGGGATTTTGAGTGCTCGCTTTTGAGTTGCCAGAAAACTATTGAAGTATCTTGCCTCGGCAATCAGAGGACATACGTACATAGAGTGATATCGCAAGAAGAATCTATAGGACTTGAAGAGCGCTGGCGTATTTCATCTTCTTTGAAGTGTAGAGGTATAGCTATAGCTTGAAGTGCTTCAATTCTAAACGGACCAGATGCTTCTACTAAATGGCATACCATTAGCTACAAGCTCTCCCAAAACCAGATTCGGGATGATAGGGGCATTGGTGCATATGTTATGCGTGTTTTTGAGCTTCGGTGATAGTGGGGGCATTATTGGGGGCATGTGATTATTCGAAATGTGAAATATTCATCTTTATCAGTAGTTTGTGAGTTTGGTTCCATTCCTATTATCGCACCAGTTATTTCAATTACTTATCTTACATTCAAGTAAACCACGTTCTCCTCCTGTGCCGTATTTGTGGCATTGAGACCAATAATCGCGTCAATTTTGCTCGCGTGCTCTGTCAGGTGTCCGGCAGATAAATGCGCATATCGTTGAACCATTTCCAGTGTCTCCCATCCCCCATTTCCTTCAGCGCCAGAAGTGAAACGCCAGACTGAACGAGCCTGCTCGCCCATGTATGCCTGAGGTCATGGAAGCGGAAATTGCTAATTCCTGCCCGCTTTAGTGCTCCCTTCCATGCCTTATTACTATCTGTCCGCATTTTTCTGACCGCTGCTGTTTAGCTGGCATTCTTAGAGACGAACGGCTTCGACAAGCCGCTGACGCCGAAATAATTTTCAGAAGGAATAGAAAGCGCCATGCGGGAGTTTAATCACGAGTACTGCAAGGAGAGAAAGACCCCCGGTACAGCAGGCCGAAGCTGAGGCGGATTTGCTGGACGTCATCCGAAACCATCTGGATTTGAGCGGACAGGCAAAACATCTCGTTTACGGGAAGAACGACGATCCATCAGAAGTTCTGCCCCGCATGACCGGCCTTGATCAGTTAAGCGAACATGTCAGCGCGATGCTCAAAGGCAGCCAGCGGCAGACACATTCAGAAGAGAAGCAGGCCGCCTGAGGGCGGCTTTTTTCTGCCCGGAGGGATACACCAGAATGCTGTTAAGTAAATCAGCCTACGCCAGGCATATGGGCGTCAGCCGGCAAACTGTTTACGGCTGGATAGCCCGCGGTGAAATTGTAATTTCAGGCGATAAAGTGGATGTCGAAGCATCGCAGGCTAAACAAAATTCTGCTGGTGCTGGCGAACACCAGACTGAAATGACGTGGGCGCAGGCCGCCGCATGGGTATGGAAGCATGACGGCGGGAAAGAGTTGCCGGCTGATATTGATGCTGGCCAGCGTATAGAGGCAGCAGCCGCTGAGCTGGGTTTTGATGTTCAGCACGAGCCCGATGAACAATTGCTGATTCTCTTCCGGCCGGATGAAGAAAACCACAGCTTCTTTGGCAAAGACCGTGCAGCAGGCGCTTTACGGTTTCTTCGTTCTGAGCTGGCTTACGTTGCCACAATGCACCCCGATACGCTGGATGACTGGAACAAAACTGGTTTAATGTCACTCTGCCTGCTGGACGGCGAAAAACTGTAAACCCCCCAGCCCCTCAAACTTGACACTTTTCGTGAGAAACTGGGAAAAGTGTCAACCCAACCTAACGGATCCTGACGCCTTCGAACAGCAGCTACGGCAGAAGTGTAAAGGGCTGGCGTTGAGATTTGTTGAGCCTTGGTTGTTAGCTTTTGTTAATCCTGATGCGAAGCAGGGCAGGTGTCAGCCTGTCATGGTTTGTTATGCCTTACTAGGGAAAACTAGGGGTAAAGTGTCAACCGCTACCGCTTTAGAAAACTTCAGGTACACGAACTCGGGAAGGGGAGGTGTTAAGCACTCCCCCTTTGCAACCATCCTCGAGCCTCTTTCAGATCGCTGTTCTGGTTTGCCCGGACGCTGGCGTTCAGATTGAGTTGTCAAAAGTTGTCACCCACCGGCAGCGCCAAAGGGGATTTTCGGCTGAACGCGCTCTAAGTTACAGTTGCTTCAGTCAATAAATTAAAAAGTGGATACTTTGTTGTAATCCATCTTTTGCATGAGTTGGCCATTGGTTGAAAATGAACTGTCCATAGCGTTCGCAACTAACATCAACTACATGCGACAGATACGATTCGATGAGTTATTTTAAAAGGTATCGCTATGTTTTTTTAAATTTATGATCTTGGTATAATTTTCATAGCTAGCACCCATCACTTAGATTTACTAGAATATTCGTCGGCGTCCCTTTATTACACACACAATGGATATGAATATGAATGCTGCATTCGAAAGTAGTATAGTGGCTCTTAATAGTCT
>NZ_JADBRE010000071.1:1299-1459 GCF_014930525.1 Enterobacter cloacae complex sp. S1 | reverse complement strand
CCTGCGGCTGGAGGCGGGGAAGGTTGAGTACGGCACGACAGCGACGTATCTGCGCAAAGTTAAGCGGACTATGGTGGCGGCCTCTAATAATTTACAAGTCACAACAAAGCCAATGCCATTTATTGATGATCTGAGAAAAGATGGTTTATATGATGAGCAA
>NZ_JADBRE010000071.1:0-1214 GCF_014930525.1 Enterobacter cloacae complex sp. S1 | reverse complement strand
TCCGTGTCCTGGATGATAATGGCAAGCCTTTAGCCAACGTTCCGTACTTTATCCGTAACGAATATAATGAAACATTTAAAGGTGTCACCGATGCTCAAGGTTTATGTAAACGCGTTTTTACAAAGGAACCATCCAAACTAACTGTTTGGTTAGGTGTTCATGCTCTGGAGAAGTGGTAAATGACTGAACAATCAGCTTTAACCAATGAAACCCCACATTCAACATATGATATAACTGGGTTGTTAATGCCCGCTCGAGCATTTTTTTTTACTGTTGTTGATGAGCCAGGTAAAGATGGCTTCTTGGTTAGGAAAATATATGCTTCTAATTCTGATCCTTACCTTTCAAAAATGGATTTATCAGAGGCAAAGATGCTTTCTGAAACTAATCCAGAGCGATATGGTTTAATTCCAAAGGATTTTTCTGCTTCCTATTCTGTAGCAGAGCATGTGATGGGCAAGAATGCATCAGCTTATATTTCTACTAGTTCTGCATTTCCGGAAGGATCTCCAAGGTTTGAAGGTAAAACAATTATTGTTGATATTGATAAAGCCGTTAAGTCAGGTGCGAAATTAATTTCTACAGAAGAGATACTTAAGAGTCTTGACGACTACAAGAAACAAAACCCACATCTTGGGAAACGCATTGACAAAATATCAAATTATGTTAGGGACATAGATAAGGAAGTATTGTTGCACGGTGAAAAAATACCAGCTGCTGCGATTTTTACTCCAGAAACGTTAAAATACACAAAGTATTTTACACGTGGTGCTCGTGTGGTACAGGTAACAGGGATTGTCTTTACAGCCTATGATCTAGAGCAGGCGTCTGAAAAGTCGCTTAAAAACGGTAGCGTTAAACCAATAACTGCTGAGGTCATCAGACAAGCTGGAGGATGGGGGATGGCTGTTGCTGGAGCAAAAATAGGTACAGCGGCAGGTGCGGCGGTTGGTATTGAGACAGGGCCAGGGGCGGTGCTGACGGGGCTCGTTGGTGGGATTATATTCGGAACTGCAGGTTACTTTGGAGCAGATTGGGTGGCGGATTACATTGATGAAAATTAACATATTTAATTTGTTTAGAAAAAAAAATGAATTTCAGGATGATTTTCCTATGGCACAATTCAGCGCTTTGCCAAGGGGGGGGGCTACATATCCGTCATTTTTATCTTTGGAAAAAAATAATATACATGCTTATTCAGCACGGTTTATGAT
>NZ_JADBRE010000070.1:0-3059 GCF_014930525.1 Enterobacter cloacae complex sp. S1 | reverse complement strand
GCATTGGATCGTCTCCCTCCCAAAATTCCTGAAATAAATCTAACTGTCTGGAAAGACCTTGCTAAAGCATCTCTGGATCTGAACAACCTTGTTCAGCATCTCAACACTAAATCACACGATAGTCCTTTTACTATCACCGAAATTTATACGGTGCAAAAAAGAATAAAAGCACTAAGAGATGCCCTTCTGTCAGCAAATCGATCTGTCAGTGATAAATAATGAAAGGGATGCAGAAAATCCGCAGAGGAAAGAGTTTTGCTGGTATCGTCCTCTATGCATTAAAGCCCGGTTCTCATCATAAAAAAGACCCTATCGTGATCGGTGGAAATATAACGATAGTTGGCAATGCCGCTAAAGATCTGATCGCTGAATTTGATAGCACCAAACAGCTTCGCCCTGACGTGCAAAAGGCTGTTTGGCACAACTCGCTTCGCTTACCTAAAGGTGAATCACTAACGGCTAAACAGTGGTCCTACATCGCAGATGACTACATGGCAAGAATGGGGTTCTCTGAAACGCATCTCAGATGCTACATCCTACATGACGACGAAGACGGCCAGCACATCCATATCATCGCAAGCAGAGTTTCTCTTGATGCAGGAAAGCTCTACCTCGGCAAGAACGAGAATCTGGCAAGCACAAGAATAATTCAGCAACTTGAAAGAGATTACAATCTGACAAGAACCAAAGGACCGAAAGCTTCTCCAGCAGCGCCCTCACCTAAACCGAAGCTCAAAAAATCCCGTAATGAGCTGATGATAGAAAAGAGAACTGGTGAGCTATGCCCAAAAGCAATCATCCAAAACGCCCTTAATGAACTGCTTGATACCAGGCAATCGATTACCGACTTCGTGCAACAGCTTATGGCACAAAATATCAGGCCAATCCCTAACATTGCTTCTGCGGGTAAGATGAACGGTTTTTCATTCGAATATAGGGGGATTGCTTTCAAAGCTTCGCAGCTCGGTAAGGGTTATTCTTGGTCAGCCTTGCAGAACAAACTCAACTATCAACCGGAACGTGATAATGCTTTCCTGTTTGAACTGAAAGCATCTGACAGTGAAGCGCCTTGTACGTTCATGACTACAGATGCTCCTGAAATCACAACAAGAGAGGTTCACAGCCCCATAGAAGCGCTTATCCATGATAACCGTGCTGGTCAGGACGAATACACTAACGCTTCTGTAAAGCAGTTTCACTTAGAAGCTGGTGCTAAAGAAGCGTTAAAAGAAGCCCCCGACCAAAGCTATGCAGTTTCAGCGTTCAGGTGGTTGGAATACATCCCCTACCTCGATGTAATTTATCGTATGTTGAAAAACCTCAAAATCCCAACCCTTAAACGTCCTCGAAAACACAAAACCATCACTGGCGTGAGAGTGGTAGAGATTATGCCTCTCCCCCAAAAAAATCTCATCGAATCAGCACCTCAATCCAGAAGAGCTTCGCTTTCGATGTAAGGCTGGCAAGCCTTTTTTGATAAATACAGTCCAATATATCGATCGTTTATACCGATCGATAACCTAGTGTTGATAGTTAATGGCTATCATTATTACGTAATCGATCGGTACAAGTGATTTGCGTTTCTTACGAACTAAGTCAAAATGTCAATTTACATGCAATCATCTAACAATATGATTTAACTAGTCTATTTACTTATTCATTAGCTCAAACGTAGGGTTTGAAATGGCAACTACCATCTCAACTGTAAGCCTGGACGGTTTCATACATCACCGAATATGACTTCATCTTGAACACTAAGGAACTTGTATGAGCATCTCCGCAACGAAAAGCAGGAAGAAAGAATCTGAAGCTGGTCTTTCTGATGATCCTCGGCAAACGGAAATCACGACACCCAATTTTGTGCTGTTTGGTGGAACTTTCACATTTATTGAGACCTTCTCTGCCACTGTCATCTACTCCGATCTAGGCAATGGTCATATCTGGGTAAAAACCAACACAGGGGATGAGAAGCAGATTTCTGACTATGGTATCCCTTTCAGAAGTTCACACACTATCCATAAATACGAACTTCGCCAATATAGTGAGGATGGTTCGTATGATGTATATAAAGATGCGCTTATCGTTAATAAGAAAACGGGTGAACACGAGGTAAACTTAAAAAGGAAAACCATTATTATTCCCGCTTTTCTGACAATGCTATTTCATACTGCCTCTACAGCATCGTATTACAGAGCAATGCCTGTTCCAAAATTGCTCACCGTTATTCTCATTTTACTTTGTGCTTCTGCACTTATTTCATTCCTCACACTACCTTGGGGATTTAAAGACGGCTACATGTGGAGCGACCACAAATACATGTGGTTTACATATCTTTTCTCAAGAGTTGGTAGTTTTATTTGTATCAATTTGATGAAAAGAAGAAGCCAGAAGTTTGAGAATGAACTTAGAAATCTTATTGAGTTAGTAAAGCGCTAAAATTTAAAAATAAAAAAGGAAAGTGTTGTATGAAAAAAATCATCATCGTAGGATTCGTTTTTCTGGCCTTGGCAGGTTGTTCTTCAGTAGGCAACCAGTCATTGAAAAATGAGACGCAGGAAAGTGTGAAAACCAAAATTTTTAAAGGCAAAACTACAAAACAGGACGTGTTAGCATCGTTCGGTGAACCTGACAGCCGTTCTTTGATCGATGGTGAAGAGCAATGGTCATACACTATGTATAACAGCCAGTCCAAAGCAACCTCTTTCATCCCCGCTGTGGGACTGCTTGCAGGCGGCGCAAACTCACAAACTAAATCTCTGACAGTTTCTTTCAAAGGCGAAAAAGTCAGCACATACATCTTTAATGCTGGAACAAGCAACGTGAAGACTGGCATTTTTTAGATAAAAGACAAAACCAGCATCAAGGGAAAATTTAGCCCGCAGTTGAAACCTACGGGCTTTTTTACAGAAAACATAAATCACTTTTTAAAGATAGTGATTATCTTTTTTAGCCTCCCCCAAACTTTACTCTTCATTTCTACAGTCTCAGTATTTTCCTTTAAAGAGGATTTTATTGTCTCTGGCTCTGGCTCTGGCTCTGGCTCTGGCTCTGGCTCTGGC
>NZ_JADBRE010000069.1:0-624 GCF_014930525.1 Enterobacter cloacae complex sp. S1 | reverse complement strand
GAATCGCTTATGAAAAGTTCAGAGCTTATAAATCCTTGTGAAAATAGATGGCTCATGCTTTGCGCACCGCTATAATATTTCACATGAATAAAATCAGTTGCACCTCTAATAATATCGCAAAATTCAATTTTACTTCGCCCACCACCATGATATATGAACTTTTGATCCATATGAGTAAAGCTTTGATCAGCAAGACAAGTTTCTTTATTGTATTGCTCTTCTCTTTTATAAGAATAAATCGGGAATTTGTCGGCTTCCTCATACAGCTTAATTCGTTTAATTTCATTATCAATGGTGGAAACAAACTTTCTATCAGCCACGTACCAAATTGAATCTCTCAGGATATAGTTTTGATCACCTTCCTTTATCTCAGCATACAGACATCTATAAAGAGACCATTTTTTTAAAGACTGATAATCTGCATCTAAAACATGCAAATTGCTTCCTTTGAGATCATTTAAAGTAATTTCAATCTTTTTGCTTTCAAAATACTCACAAATATGACTAACCGACAAACTTTCATAAATCATGCTTCTTTGCCGCTTCTCAAAACAATAGCCTATCTGATTCTCCCAATCTACAATTTCAGGTTCACCCAGCCATATGTCATTAAAATCTTTTGCT
>NZ_JADBRE010000007.1:0-28982 GCF_014930525.1 Enterobacter cloacae complex sp. S1 | reverse complement strand
GGCGTTGTTGCTAAAGTTCTCGGCTAATCGCTGATAACATTTGACGCAATGCGCAATAAAAGGGCATCATTTGATGCCCTTTTTGCACGCTTTCACATCAGAACCTGGCTCATCAGTGATTAATTTTGTCATAATCATTGCTGAGACAGGCTCTGCGGAGAGCGTATAATACGAAAAGCGAATAGCATTTCGATTGGTTTGCCTCGCACTCGCGGGGTGAAAATGTTTGTAGAATACTTCTGACAGGTTGGTTTATGAGTGCGAATACCGAAGCTCAAGGGAGCGGGCGCGGCCTGGAAGCGATGAAATGGGTAGTTGTAGCCGTGCTGCTGATTGTGGCGATTGTCGGCAACTATCTTTATCGTGACATGATGCTGCCGCTACGCGCGCTTGCAGTGGTAATTCTGATTGCTGCGGCGGGTGGTGTCGCGCTGTTGACGACGAAAGGCAAAGCGACCGTTGCGTTTGCCCGCGAAGCGCGTACCGAAGTCCGCAAGGTCATTTGGCCGACTCGCCAGGAAACATTGCACACCACGCTGATTGTAGCGGCGGTAACCGCTGTAATGTCACTGATCCTGTGGGGACTGGATGGTATTCTGGTTCGCCTGGTATCCTTTATCACTGGCCTGAGGTTCTGAGATGTCTGAAGCCCCTAAAAAGCGCTGGTACGTCGTTCAGGCGTTTTCCGGTTTTGAAGGCCGCGTAGCTACGTCGCTGCGTGAGCATATCAAATTACACAATATGGAAGAGTTATTTGGCGAAGTTATGGTTCCGACCGAAGAAGTGGTTGAGATCCGTGGCGGCCAACGTCGCAAAAGCGAGCGTAAATTCTTCCCGGGTTACGTGCTGGTTCAGATGGTGATGAACGACGCGAGCTGGCACCTGGTGCGCAGCGTACCACGCGTGATGGGCTTTATCGGCGGCACATCTGACCGTCCGGCGCCAATCAGCGACAAAGAAGTTGATGCGATTATGAACCGCCTCCAGCAGGTTGGTGATAAACCGCGTCCGAAAACGCTGTTTGAACCGGGTGAGATGGTTCGTGTTAACGACGGTCCGTTTGCTGACTTCAATGGCGTCGTCGAAGAAGTGGACTACGAGAAGTCCCGCCTGAAAGTTTCCGTTTCTATCTTTGGTCGTGCGACCCCGGTAGAGCTGGACTTTGCTCAGGTAGAAAAAGCCTAAGCAGCGATCAAAAAAGCGACGATTTAATCGTTGCACAGGGCGCGAGATTGGAATACAATTTCGCGCCTTTTGTTTTTATGGGTCCCGACCCGTAAAACGAATTTTATTCACGGGGAGCCTCTCCGAGGCGTTATTACCCAATCAGAGGATTTTAGAATGGCTAAGAAAGTACAAGCCTACGTCAAGCTGCAGGTTGCAGCAGGTATGGCGAACCCAAGTCCACCAGTTGGTCCAGCTCTGGGTCAGCAGGGTGTGAACATCATGGAATTCTGTAAAGCGTTCAACGCCAAAACTGAATCCATGGAAAAAGGTCTGCCAATCCCAGTTGTAATCACTGTTTACGCTGACCGTTCTTTCACTTTCGTTACCAAAACCCCTCCAGCAGCAGTTCTGCTGAAGAAAGCAGCGGGCATCAAGTCTGGTTCCGGTAAGCCGAACAAAGACAAAGTGGGTAAAATTTCCCGCGCTCAGTTGCAGGAAATCGCGCAGACCAAAGCTGCCGACATGACTGGTTCCGACATTGAAGCGATGACTCGCTCCATCGAAGGTACTGCACGTTCCATGGGCCTGGTAGTGGAGGACTAAGAAATGGCTAAACTGACCAAGCGCATGTCCGTGATCCGTGACAAAGTTGATGCGACCAAACAGTACGACATCAACGAAGCTATCGCTCTGCTGAAAGAACTGGCAACTGCTAAGTTCGTTGAAAGCGTTGACGTTGCCGTTAACCTGGGCATCGACGCTCGTAAATCCGATCAGAACGTTCGTGGCGCAACTGTACTGCCACACGGTACTGGCCGTTCCGTACGCGTAGCTGTATTTGCTCAGGGTGCAAACGCTGAAGCTGCTAAAGCTGCCGGCGCTGAACTGGTAGGTATGGAAGATCTGGCTGATCAGATCAAGAAAGGCGAAATGAACTTTGACGTTGTTATTGCTTCTCCAGATGCAATGCGCGTTGTTGGCCAGCTGGGCCAGGTTCTGGGTCCACGCGGCCTGATGCCAAACCCGAAAGTGGGTACTGTAACCCCTAACGTTGCTGAAGCGGTTAAGAACGCTAAAGCAGGTCAGGTTCGTTACCGTAACGACAAAAACGGCATCATCCACACCACCATCGGTAAAGTGGACTTTGACGCTGACAAACTGAAAGAAAACCTGGAAGCTCTGCTGGTTGCGCTGAAAAAAGCAAAACCAACTCAGGCGAAAGGCGTGTACATCAAGAAAGTTAGCATCTCCACCACCATGGGTGCAGGTGTTGCAGTTGACCAGGCTGGCCTGAGCGCTGCTGCAAACTAATGCCTTTACGTGGGCGGTGATTTTGTCTACAATCTTACCCCCACGTTTGCTAACAAAAGTTAGCGGCTAAAAGAATTGTTCGTTGGAGCCTGGCCTATCCAGGCCTCCGTCGAAGACCGCAGGTGTTTCGCAAGAAACTTAATCCCCTGCGTAGACGGTGACAGAACGCTAAGATTATTTTAAATACTCTGGCTTGTTTCTGCTCACCGTATTAAGACGCTCTTCCCGTTGGGTTGAGTGAAGTGAGTTCCGGAACATGAGTTCCGGCAAACATCCAGGAGCAAAGCTAATGGCTTTAAATCTTCAAGACAAACAAGCGATTGTTGCTGAAGTCAGCGAAGTAGCCAAAGGCGCGCTGTCTGCAGTAGTTGCGGATTCCCGTGGCGTTACTGTAGACAAAATGACTGAACTGCGTAAAGCAGGTCGTGAAGCTGGCGTATACATGCGTGTTGTTCGTAACACCCTGCTGCGTCGCGTAGTTGAAGGTACTCAGTTCGAGTGCCTGAAAGACACGTTTGTTGGTCCGACCCTGATTGCATACTCTATGGAACACCCGGGCGCTGCTGCTCGTCTGTTCAAAGAGTTCGCGAAAGCGAATGCAAAATTTGAGGTCAAAGCTGCAGCCTTTGAAGGTGAGTTGATCCCGGCATCGCAAATCGATCGCCTGGCAACCCTGCCGACCTACGAAGAAGCAATTGCACGCCTGATGGCAACCATGAAAGAAGCTGCGGCTGGCAAACTGGTTCGCACTCTGGCTGCTGTACGCGATGCGAAAGAAGCTGCTTAATCGCAGTTATCTTTATAAAGCATTTGCTTACGTATAAACTTATTCTGATTTTCAGGAACAATTTAAATGTCTATCACTAAAGATCAAATCATTGAAGCAGTAGCAGCTATGTCCGTAATGGACGTTGTAGAGCTGGTTTCTGCAATGGAAGAAAAATTCGGTGTTTCTGCTGCTGCTGCTGTAGCTGTAGCTGCGGGCCCGGCTGAAGCTGCTGAAGAAAAAACTGAATTCGACGTAATTCTGAAAGCTGCTGGCGCGAACAAAGTTGCTGTAATCAAAGCAGTACGTGGCGCAACTGGCCTGGGTCTGAAAGAAGCTAAAGACCTGGTAGAATCTGCTCCAGCTGCGCTGAAAGAAGGCGTGAGCAAAGACGACGCAGAAGCACTGAAAAAATCTCTGGAAGAAGCTGGCGCTGAAGTTGAAGTTAAATAAGCCAACTTTTCTGGTTGCAGCCTAAGTAATTAGGCTGATGGCTGGTGACT
The DNA here is from genome assembly GCF_014930525.1 of Enterobacter cloacae complex sp. S1. NCBI lineage: Bacteria > Pseudomonadati > Pseudomonadota > Gammaproteobacteria > Enterobacterales > Enterobacteriaceae > Enterobacter > Enterobacter cloacae complex sp. S1. The sequence continues at coordinate 25,235 of NZ_JADBRE010000007.1, read as the reverse complement.
TTTTAGTCACCAGCCTTTTTGCGCTGTAAGGCATCAGCAGCATTTCACACTGTTTGACTGCTGGTTGTCCTGACAATGCTTGTTTCTATCGACGACTTAATATACTGCGACAGGGTGCTCGCTCTGTGTAAATCGCAATGAAATGGTTTAAGCGTGATAGCAACAGGTATTGCGGAAAGTATTCAATTTTCCGGTCCACAAAATGGTGTTGCACAAACTGTCCCTTCGTCGGACAGATGGGTCGACTTGTCAGCGAGCTGAGGAACCCTATGGTTTACTCCTATACCGAGAAAAAACGTATTCGTAAGGATTTTGGTAAACGTCCACAAGTTCTGGACATTCCATATCTCCTTTCTATCCAGCTTGACTCGTTCCAGAAGTTTATCGAGCAAGATCCTGAAGGGCAGTACGGCCTGGAAGCAGCCTTCCGTTCCGTGTTCCCGATTCAGAGCTACAGCGGTAATTCCGAGCTGCAGTACGTCAGCTACCGCCTTGGCGAACCGGTGTTTGACGTTCAGGAATGTCAGATCCGTGGCGTGACCTATTCCGCACCGCTGCGCGTAAAACTGCGTCTGGTGATCTACGAGCGCGAAGCGCCGGAAGGCACCGTAAAAGACATTAAAGAACAAGAAGTCTACATGGGTGAAATTCCACTCATGACGGACAACGGTACTTTCGTTATCAACGGTACTGAGCGTGTTATCGTTTCCCAGCTGCACCGTAGCCCGGGCGTCTTCTTCGACAGCGATAAAGGTAAAACGCACTCTTCCGGTAAAGTACTGTATAACGCACGCATCATTCCTTACCGTGGTTCATGGCTGGACTTCGAATTCGATCCAAAAGACAACCTGTTTGTCCGTATCGACCGTCGTCGTAAGCTGCCTGCAACCATCATTCTGCGTGCACTGAACTATACCACTGAGCAGATCCTGGACCTGTTCTTTGAGAAAGTGATCTTTGAAATCCGCGACAACAAGTTGCAGATGGAGTTGGTGCCGGAACGTCTGCGTGGTGAGACCGCGTCGTTCGACATCGAAGCCGACGGCAAAGTGTATGTGGAAAAAGGTCGCCGTATCACCGCGCGCCACATCCGCCAGCTGGAAAAAGATGATATCAAACACATCGAAGTTCCGGTTGAATACATTGCAGGAAAAGTAGCCGCGAAAGATTACGTTGATGAATCAACTGGCGAGCTGATCTGCCCGGCGAACATGGAGCTGAGCCTGGATCTGCTGGCTAAGCTGAGCCAGTCTGGCCACAAACGTATCGAAACGCTGTTCACCAACGATCTGGACCACGGTCCGTACATCTCTGAGACTGTACGCGTCGACCCAACCAACGATCGTCTGAGCGCGCTGGTCGAAATCTACCGCATGATGCGTCCTGGTGAGCCACCAACTCGCGAAGCGGCTGAAAGCCTGTTCGAGAACCTGTTCTTCTCCGAAGACCGCTACGATCTGTCCGCGGTTGGTCGTATGAAGTTCAACCGTTCTCTGCTGCGCGACGAGATCGAAGGTTCCGGTATCCTGAGCAAAGACGACATCATTGAAGTGATGAAGAAGCTCATCGATATCCGTAACGGTAAAGGCGAAGTGGACGATATCGACCACCTCGGCAACCGTCGTATCCGTTCCGTAGGCGAAATGGCGGAAAACCAATTCCGCGTTGGCCTGGTACGTGTAGAGCGTGCGGTGAAAGAGCGTCTGTCTCTGGGCGATCTGGATACCCTGATGCCTCAGGATATGATTAACGCGAAGCCGATTTCTGCGGCAGTGAAAGAGTTCTTCGGTTCCAGCCAGCTGTCTCAGTTCATGGACCAGAACAACCCGCTGTCTGAGATCACGCACAAACGTCGTATCTCCGCACTCGGCCCAGGCGGTCTGACCCGTGAACGCGCAGGCTTTGAAGTTCGAGACGTACACCCGACTCACTACGGTCGCGTATGTCCAATCGAAACGCCTGAAGGTCCAAACATCGGTCTGATCAACTCCCTGTCCGTGTACGCACAGACGAACGAATACGGTTTCCTCGAGACCCCGTATCGTAAAGTGACCGACGGTGTTGTTACTGACGAAATTCATTACCTGTCTGCTATCGAAGAAGGCAACTACGTTATCGCTCAGGCGAACTCCAACCTGGATGACGAAGGCCACTTTGTAGAAGATCTGGTTACCTGCCGTAGCAAAGGCGAATCCAGCTTGTTCAGCCGCGACCAGGTTGACTACATGGACGTATCCACCCAGCAGGTGGTATCCGTCGGTGCGTCCCTGATCCCGTTCCTGGAACACGATGACGCCAACCGTGCATTGATGGGTGCGAACATGCAACGTCAGGCCGTTCCAACTCTGCGTGCTGATAAGCCGCTGGTTGGTACCGGTATGGAACGTGCTGTTGCCGTTGACTCTGGTGTTACAGCAGTTGCTAAGCGTGGCGGTACCGTTCAGTACGTTGACGCATCCCGTATCGTTATCAAAGTTAACGAAGACGAGATGTATCCGGGCGAAGCGGGTATCGACATCTACAACCTGACCAAATACACCCGTTCTAACCAGAACACCTGTATCAACCAGATGCCATGTGTGTCTCTGGGTGAGCCAGTTGAGCGCGGCGACGTGCTGGCTGACGGTCCGTCCACCGACCTCGGTGAACTGGCGCTCGGTCAGAACATGCGCGTAGCGTTCATGCCGTGGAACGGTTACAACTTCGAAGACTCCATCCTCGTCTCCGAGCGTGTGGTTCAGGAAGATCGTTTCACCACCATCCACATTCAGGAACTGGCATGTGTGTCCCGTGACACCAAGCTGGGGCCAGAAGAGATCACCGCTGACATCCCGAACGTGGGTGAAGCTGCGCTCTCTAAACTGGATGAATCCGGTATTGTTTACATCGGCGCGGAAGTGACCGGCGGTGACATTCTGGTTGGTAAGGTCACGCCGAAAGGCGAAACCCAGCTGACGCCAGAAGAGAAACTGCTGCGTGCTATCTTCGGTGAGAAAGCGTCTGACGTTAAAGACTCTTCTCTGCGCGTACCAAACGGTGTTTCCGGTACGGTTATCGATGTTCAGGTCTTCACCCGTGACGGCGTTGAGAAAGATAAGCGTGCGCTGGAAATCGAAGAGATGCAGCTCAAACAGGCTAAGAAAGACCTGTCTGAAGAACTGCAAATCCTCGAAGCAGGTCTGTTCAGCCGTATCTATGCGGTGCTGGTTGCCGGTGGCGTTGAAGCTGAGAAGCTCGACAAACTGCCACGCGATCGCTGGCTGGAACTGGGCCTGACCGACGAAGAGAAACAGAATCAGTTGGAACAGCTGGCTGAGCAGTATGACGAACTGAAACACGAGTTCGAGAAAAAACTCGAAGCGAAACGCCGCAAAATCACTCAGGGCGACGATCTGGCACCAGGCGTGCTGAAGATTGTTAAGGTGTATCTGGCTGTTAAACGTCAGATCCAGCCTGGTGATAAGATGGCAGGTCGTCACGGTAACAAGGGTGTTATCTCTAAGATCAACCCGATCGAAGATATGCCGCACGATGCTAACGGTACGCCGGTAGATATCGTACTGAACCCACTGGGCGTACCGTCTCGTATGAACATCGGTCAGATTCTGGAAACCCACCTGGGTATGGCTGCGAAAGGTATCGGCGATAAGATCAACGCCATGCTGAAACAGCAGCAGGAAGTCGCGAAACTGCGCGAGTTCATCCAGCGTGCCTACGATCTGGGTACCGACGTTCGTCAGAAAGTCGACCTGAACACCTTCAGCGATGAAGAAGTGCTGCGTCTGGCAGAGAACCTGCGCAAAGGTATGCCAATTGCAACGCCGGTATTCGACGGTGCAAAAGAAGCTGAAATTAAAGAGCTGCTGCAACTGGGTGGTCTGCCAACGTCTGGTCAGATTACGCTGTTTGACGGCCGTACCGGTGAACAGTTCGAGCGTCCGGTAACCGTAGGTTACATGTACATGCTGAAACTGAACCACCTGGTCGACGACAAGATGCACGCTCGTTCTACCGGTTCTTACAGCCTGGTTACTCAGCAGCCGCTGGGTGGTAAGGCTCAGTTCGGTGGTCAGCGCTTCGGGGAGATGGAAGTGTGGGCGCTGGAAGCATACGGCGCAGCATACACCTTGCAGGAAATGCTCACCGTTAAGTCTGATGACGTGAACGGTCGTACTAAGATGTATAAGAACATCGTAGACGGCAACCATCAGATGGAACCGGGCATGCCAGAATCCTTCAACGTACTGTTGAAAGAGATTCGTTCGCTGGGTATCAACATCGAACTGGAAGACGAGTAATTCTCGCTCAAACAGGTCACTGCTGTCGGGTTAACGCCCGACAGCAGAGTGTGCTAACTCCGACGGGAGCAAATCCGTGAAAGACTTATTAAAGTTTCTGAAAGCGCAAACTAAAACCGAAGAGTTTGATGCGATCAAAATTGCTCTGGCTTCGCCAGACATGATCCGTTCATGGTCTTTCGGTGAAGTTAAAAAGCCGGAAACCATTAACTACCGTACGTTCAAACCTGAGCGTGACGGCCTTTTCTGTGCGCGTATTTTCGGGCCAGTAAAAGATTACGAGTGCCTGTGCGGTAAGTACAAGCGCCTGAAACACCGTGGTGTGATCTGTGAGAAGTGCGGCGTTGAAGTGACCCAGACCAAAGTACGCCGTGAGCGTATGGGCCACATCGAGCTGGCGTCTCCGACCGCTCACATCTGGTTCCTGAAATCTCTGCCGTCCCGTATCGGTCTGCTGCTGGATATGCCGCTGCGCGATATCGAACGTGTTCTGTACTTCGAATCTTATGTGGTTATCGAAGGCGGGATGACCAATCTGGAACGTAACCAGATCCTGACCGAAGAACAGTATCTGGACGCGCTGGAAGAGTTCGGTGACGAATTCGACGCGAAGATGGGTGCGGAAGCTATCCAGGCCCTGCTGAAGAGCATGGATCTGGAGCAAGAGTGTGAAACTCTGCGCGAAGAGCTGAACGAAACCAACTCCGAAACCAAGCGTAAAAAGCTGACCAAGCGTATCAAACTGCTGGAAGCGTTCGTTCAGTCTGGTAACAAACCAGAGTGGATGATCCTGACCGTTCTGCCGGTTCTGCCGCCAGATCTGCGTCCGCTGGTTCCGCTGGATGGTGGTCGTTTCGCAACGTCGGATCTGAACGATCTGTACCGTCGCGTGATCAACCGTAACAACCGTCTGAAACGTCTGCTGGATCTGGCTGCGCCGGACATCATCGTACGCAACGAAAAACGTATGCTTCAGGAAGCAGTCGATGCCCTGTTGGATAACGGTCGTCGTGGTCGTGCGATCACCGGTTCTAACAAACGTCCTCTGAAATCTTTGGCCGACATGATCAAAGGTAAGCAGGGTCGTTTCCGTCAGAACCTGCTCGGTAAGCGTGTTGACTACTCCGGTCGTTCTGTAATCACCGTAGGTCCATACCTGCGTCTGCATCAGTGCGGTCTGCCGAAGAAAATGGCACTGGAGCTGTTCAAACCGTTCATCTACGGCAAGCTGGAACTGCGTGGCCTCGCCACCACCATCAAAGCCGCGAAGAAAATGGTTGAGCGTGAAGAAGCTGTCGTTTGGGATATCCTGGACGAAGTGATCCGCGAACACCCGGTACTGCTGAACCGTGCACCAACTCTGCACCGTCTGGGTATCCAGGCCTTTGAGCCAGTCCTGATCGAAGGTAAAGCGATCCAGCTGCACCCGCTGGTTTGTGCGGCCTATAACGCCGACTTCGATGGTGACCAGATGGCTGTTCACGTACCGCTGACGCTGGAAGCCCAGCTCGAAGCGCGTGCGCTGATGATGTCTACCAACAACATCCTGTCTCCAGCGAACGGTGAACCTATCATCGTTCCTTCTCAAGACGTTGTACTGGGTCTGTACTACATGACCCGTGACTGTGTTAACGCCAAAGGCGAAGGCATGGTGCTGACTGGCCCGAAAGAAGCTGAGCGTATTTATCGCGCTGGCCTGGCCTCTCTGCATGCGCGCGTTAAAGTGCGTATCACCGAATACGAAAAAGATGAAAACGGCGAGTTCGTTGCGCACACCAGCCTGAAAGACACGACCGTTGGCCGTGCCATTCTGTGGATGATCGTACCGAAAGGTCTGCCTTTCTCCATCGTCAACCAGGCGCTGGGCAAGAAAGCGATCTCCAAAATGCTGAACACCTGTTACCGCATTCTGGGTCTGAAGCCGACCGTTATCTTCGCTGACCAGACAATGTACACCGGCTTTGCTTATGCAGCGCGTTCAGGTGCATCTGTTGGTATCGATGACATGGTCATCCCAGAGAAGAAACACGAGATCATCTCTGAAGCGGAAGCTGAAGTTGCTGAGATCCAGGAGCAGTTCCAGTCTGGTCTGGTAACCGCAGGCGAACGTTACAACAAAGTTATCGATATCTGGGCTGCGGCGAACGATCGTGTATCTAAAGCGATGATGGATAACCTGCAAACCGAAACCGTGATTAACCGTGACGGCGTAGAAGAGCAGCAGGTCTCCTTCAACAGCATCTACATGATGGCCGACTCCGGTGCGCGTGGTTCTGCGGCACAGATTCGTCAGCTGGCAGGTATGCGTGGTCTGATGGCGAAGCCAGATGGCTCCATCATCGAAACGCCAATCACCGCGAACTTCCGTGAAGGTCTGAACGTACTCCAGTACTTCATCTCCACGCACGGTGCGCGTAAAGGTCTGGCGGATACCGCACTGAAAACGGCGAACTCCGGTTATCTGACGCGTCGTCTGGTTGACGTTGCGCAGGATCTGGTCGTCACCGAAGACGATTGTGGCACCCTCGAAGGTATCACCATGACCCCGGTTATCGAGGGTGGTGATGTTAAAGAGCCGCTGCGCGATCGCGTACTGGGTCGTGTGACCGCGGAAGACATTCTGAAGCCGGGCACCGCAGACATTCTGGTTCCACGCAACACCCTGCTGCACGAACAGTGGTGTGACCTGCTGGAAGCGAACTCTGTTGACTCCGTGAAAGTGCGTTCCGTTGTATCCTGTGACACCGACTTTGGTGTGTGTGCGCACTGCTACGGTCGTGACCTGGCGCGTGGCCACATCATCAACAAAGGTGAGGCTATCGGCGTTATCGCGGCACAGTCCATCGGTGAGCCGGGTACACAGCTGACGATGCGTACGTTCCACATCGGTGGTGCGGCATCTCGTGCGGCTGCTGAATCCAGCATCCAGGTGAAAAACAAAGGTAGCATCAAGCTCAGCAACGCGAAGTCTGTTGTTAACTCCGCAGGCAAGCTGGTTGTGACCTCCCGTAACACCGAGCTGAAGCTGATCGACGAATTCGGTCGTACTAAAGAGAGCTATAAAGTGCCTTACGGTGCGGTTATGGCGAAAGGTGATGGCGAGCAGGTTGCCGGCGGTGAAACCGTTGCAAACTGGGACCCACACACCATGCCGGTTATCACCGAAGTAAGTGGTTTCATCCGCTTCACTGACATGATTGACGGCCAGACCATTACTCGTCAGACCGACGAGCTGACCGGTCTGTCTTCTCTGGTGGTTCTGGATTCTGCTGAACGTACTACCGGCGGTAAAGATCTGCGTCCTGCACTGAAAATCGTTGATGCTCAGGGTAACGACGTTCTGATCCCTGGTACCGATATGCCTGCGCAGTACTTCCTGCCGGGTAAAGCGATTGTACAGCTGGAAGATGGCGTACAGATCAGCTCTGGTGACACCCTGGCGCGTATTCCTCAGGAATCCGGCGGTACCAAGGACATCACCGGTGGTCTGCCACGCGTTGCGGACCTGTTCGAAGCACGTCGTCCGAAAGAGCCTGCGATCCTGGCTGAAATCAGCGGTATCATCTCCTTCGGTAAAGAGACCAAAGGTAAGCGCCGCCTGGTTATCACGCCAGTAGATGGCAGCGAGCCGTACGAAGAGATGATTCCTAAGTGGCGTCAGCTCAACGTGTTCGAAGGTGAACGCGTAGAACGTGGTGACGTGGTTTCCGATGGTCCAGAAGCGCCGCACGACATCCTGCGTCTGCGTGGTGTGCATGCTGTTACCCGTTACATTGTTAACGAAGTACAGGACGTATACCGTCTGCAAGGCGTTAAGATTAACGATAAACACATTGAAGTTATCGTTCGTCAGATGCTGCGTAAAGCAACCATCGAAAACGCGGGCAGCTCCGACTTCCTGGAAGGCGAGCAGGTTGAATACTCACGCGTTAAGATCGCTAACCGCGATCTGGAAGCGAACGGCAAAATCGGTGCGACCTTCGCACGCGATCTGCTGGGTATCACCAAAGCGTCTCTGGCAACCGAGTCCTTCATCTCTGCTGCATCGTTCCAGGAAACCACTCGTGTCCTGACCGAAGCGGCTGTTGCAGGTAAACGTGATGAACTGCGCGGTCTGAAAGAGAACGTTATCGTGGGTCGTCTGATCCCGGCCGGTACCGGTTATGCGTACCACCAGGATCGTATGCGTCGTCGCGCAGCGGGCGAACTGCCAGCTGCACCGCAGGTGACTGCCGAAGATGCATCCGCGAGCCTTGCAGAACTGCTGAACGCAGGTCTGGGCGGTTCCGACAACGAGTAATCGTTGATGCCCGGTAGGTAAAATTACCGGGCATATGAATCACAGGTCGGGTAAGCGTAGCGCCACCCGACAATAAAAAACCCGCCTCGGCGGGTTTTTTTTACATCTGTATGTCTTCAGTTCACTAACGGGATACGTCGATAAAGCTCAATCATATCGCCCGCCAGATCCTGAATAACCATCGCGTTCATCAGGTGATCCTGAGAGTGAACGGTGATCAGGTTAACCGGAAGTTTCCCGGTCCCTTCATCAAGACCGATAAGCTGCGTCTGGATCGTATGCGCATGTTTCACATATTCACGCGATTCTTCCATCGCTTTCTCGGCTTCATCAAAGTCGCCTTTTCGCGCCATCTGCAACGCCGTCAGGGCCGCGCTGCGCGCTGCGCCTGCGTTGACCAGCAGTTCCATAATCGTGGTTTCTAAGTCTTCCATTATGACTCCAGAAGTTTGAGCGCTTTTTCCAGTACGGCATCACCTTTCATCATGCCGTAATCCATCATGTCGATGACCGCAACCTTTTTTCCGAGCGGATCGGCCTGCGCCTGGAGTTTTGCCTGTTCGTATTTAACCTGTGGCCCCAGTAATACGATATCAGCCGTCGCGATGTTATCTTTAAACTCCGCGACCGGAACGGCTTTAATGGTTACTTCGACTCCTTTTTTCTGCGCGGCATCTTTCATACGTTGAACCAGCATGCTGGTTGACATTCCCGCTGCACAGCATAAAACGATGTTCTTCATAGTCAGCCTCGATCTACATGTGTTTATTGATAATTATCCCGTGCAGACCGCTTCAACAACCGCTTTACCGCGATTGTGTGTCAGGCATCACAAAGAAATCGGCATTTTTCTGAAACCGGTTACAATTTTACAGCGGAGAGCATTCTGCCCGTCAGATCGGGCAGAATTTGAGGAAGGGTATTATCGGCTGGCCGTGCTTACGATGCGGTTTTTACCCTGTTGTTTAGCGGTATACAGCGCTTCATCTACGCTACCGATAAATTGTTCCAGCGGTTCGAAGTGCCACTCCCCCATCCCGGCGCTGAAGGTCACTCGCAGATTCTCTTCCCGCCAGGTCCGCTTTTCAACGGCGGTGCGCCAGGCTTCCAGTAGCGCGTGCGCGGAGTTCATCAGCTCGGCCGGGAATATCACGCCGAACTCTTCTCCACCGTAGCGGTAAACGGAAACGTGGTGCGGCTGCATGATCTGAATACCTTCCCGCGCCACGTTGCGCAGCACAATATCCCCGCTCAGGTGGCCCCAGGTGTCGTTAATGGATTTGAAGTTATCGATGTCGATCAGCGCCAGAACGAAGGGTTGATGAGCGGTCAGCAGCTCATCCACATCGTTATCGAACGCACGGCGATTTTTGCAGCCTGTCAGCGCATCATGGGTGGCCTGACGGACATAGGCCAGCTCGCGTTCTTTATTGGTTCGAATGGTATGGCTGAGCATCGCCTCAAGGCGTGGCGCCTGGTTGACGTCGCCGGTTTTGATGGCGTTGATAATGTTCATCAGCACAGAACGCGAGGCATGACGAAGGTAAAGCCCGAACAAAATGATGATGATTGCCGCCAGCGCAAATCCCCAGCCGACGACGGTGGTTTCATGCCGGGTGATGACGGTAAGCGTGGCATCGGAGACCCGATAAATCACAAACCAGTCCGGATTGGTGAAAGAGTAGTAGTAATACCAGGTTTTACTTTTGGGGTCGAAAAGATGGCCTTCGCCGCTGGTCATTTTGTCCATCAGCGCTTCGCTTACGTACTGCTTAAAGAGCGCCCCCGTGTCCGGATGCAGCACAACGGCGCCGTCACGCTCCACGACAAAAAACTCACCCTGAACCGGCGCCACCATCTGGCGCAGGGTATACCCCATGGACGTTAAATCAAGATGGAAAGCGAGCGTGCCCTTCAGACGGCCTTCCGGTGAAATGACCGGCTTATAAAGAGTGACCGTAGGATGTTGGGTGAAATAGTCCAGATAGGGGCGGGTGTAGTGAGGAAAGTTGCTGGCTTCCGCTTGCCCGACAAACCATGGGCGGGTTCTGGCGTCGAACGACTTACTTTTCTCCGTTGGCAGCACTTCCGGCGCGCGCAGATGGCGCCCTTCTGTGTCCGCCAGAGAGATAGACGACACCGTCGGCATCAGGTTCTGCAAATGCATCAACATCTGCAAACCGTGTGTCGGATCGATATTTATTGTCTGATTCACTCTGTCATTACGGGCGAAGTACATCGCAGCGCGACCAAGAATATAGTCATTTTCTCGCAGGATGGATTCGGTATAGTTCACCGCCAGATTATGGGTGAAGTTACCATTAATCTTATGATAATCCTCAATAAAATCCTTTCTCTGTGAAAGGACGACCAGGACGGCGATCAGCGCGAAACTGAACAGGATCCCCGCGAAGCTGACCATAATTGGCCGGGTAAAAGAGAGCTTTTTACTGTGGAGTGCCATGAGTTGTACATCAATCCAGATGGTAGACGCGTTGCGTCTGTCGATACCCTCAGCATAGTCGCTGTCCGGTTGCTGGTAGTAAATTATACAGAAGGCGATTACCGACGAGATGATTTATCTTAAGCGTAGATAAGAAACGACGTATTTATTGTATCAATTGAATTTTGTTTAAGAGGCGGAGGGCAGGGCGAAACGAGGAAGAAGCATTTTCACCCTGGTCAGCGTCCGTTGCTGACGTGGTTAAGCATAAGAAAACCGGGCAGATCGCCTCAATCGCCCGGTTATGATCTTACGAGCCGCCTCGTAACCTTTTCGCATTTTTGCAGACAGTTTCAGCGCTAATGCGAGGCTCTTCCCAGCCAGCTATCCCAGTCTTTCCACACCGGCTGTAGCCCCTGTGCAGTCAGGGCTTCCGCCACCGCTTCGGGCCGTCGGCCGTCGTGCGGTGCAAACTGTTCCAGTTCCGGGTGATCGTCCGCGTAACCGCCCGGCTGCGTTTTGGAAAAGGCGCTGACGTTATTGATCGCCAGCGGGATCGCGCGATCGCGAAACGCGGGGGATTCACGCGTGGAGAGCGACAATTCCACTTCCGGCGCGAACAGGCGAAATGCACACAGGGTTTGCACCAGCTGTCGCTCATCCATCAGCGAGGCGGGTTCAACGCCTCCCGTACAGGGGCGCAGCCGCGGGAAAGAGATGGAATAGCGGCTTTGCCAGTAGTGCTGCTGTAGCCACAGCAGATGCTCCGCCACCATATAGCAGTCCACCCGCCAGCTGTCGGACAGACCGATAAGCGCGCCCAGCCCAATTTTATCGATACCGGCGCGCCCCAGCCTGTCCGGCGTTTCCAGCCGGAAGATGAAATCCTGCTTCTTCCCTTTCAGGTGATGCCGGGCATAGGTCGCCTCATGGTAGGTTTCCTGATAAACCATTACGCCGTCCAGCCCGAGGGTTTTCAGCTCCGCATATTCCTCCTGCGACAGAGGCTGCACTTCCATTTGCAACGAGGCAAATTCGCGGCGGATGGCCGGAAGATGCTGGCGAAAATAGTCCATCCCCACTTTGCCCTGATGTTCACCCGTCACCAGCAGGAGATGTTCAAAACCCATCTCACGAATAGCCGCACACTCGCGGGCGATCTCATGCTCATCCAGCGTTTTACGCTTAATACGGTTGCTCATGGAGAAACCACAGTAGGTGCAATCGTTGGCGCACAGGTTAGAAAGATAGAGCGGCACGTAAAAGCTCACCGTGTTGCCAAAGCGCTGGCGGGTGAGGCGTTGCGCGCGCTGGGCCATCGGTTCAAGGTACGCGCTGGCTGCCGGAGAAAGCAGGGCCATCAAATCCTCGCGCGTCAAATGTTTGGCTGTTAATGCCCGCTCTACGTCCGCAGAGGTTTTACTGTTGATGCGTAAGGCAATATCGTCCCAGTTAAGCTGACGCCAGCGATCGGTAAAGGTAGCCATCAGAGCGCCTCCAGAAAATCGGTCAGCGGGCTGGTGGCCTGCGCCTGAACACTGCGCGAGCCGGGGCCGGACTGCCAAGCCAGCAGACCGGACTCCACGGCAAGGCGGAACGCACGCGCCATCATCACCGGGTCGTCGGCCACCGCAATCGCGGTATTGACCAGCACCGCATCGGCCCCCATCTCCAGCGCCTGCGCGGCGTGACTGGGTACGCCGATGCCCGCATCCACCACCACCGGCACGGTCGCCTGCTCAATAATGATTTCCAGCATCGCGCGGGTCTCCAGCCCCTGGTTGGAGCCAATGGGGGCGCCCAGCGGCATTACGGCCGCGCAGCCGACCTCTTCCAGACGCTTACAGAGCACGGGGTCGGCACCACAGTAGGGCAGAACGGTGAATCCCTGCTGCACCAGCTTCTCTGCCGCTTTCAGGGTTTCGATCGGATCGGGCAACAGCCAGCGGGCGTCCGGATGAATTTCCAGCTTCAGCCAGCGGGTGCCGAGCGCTTCCCGCGCCAGTTGCGCAGCGAAAATTGCTTCCTCGGCCGTTTTCGCACCGGAGGTATTCGGTAAGAGCGTCACGCCTGCCTCCAGTAACGGCGCAAGTATGGCATCGTTGTGCTGACGCAAATCCACGCGCTTCATCGCCAGCGTCACCAGCTGGCTGCCGCTTTCACGAATGGCATCCACCATCAGTTGCGGGGAGGCGAATTTTCCGGTTCCGGTAAACAGATGTGAATCAAAGACTTTGTCGGCAATACGTAACATCTCAGCCCCCTGCGATAACCTGAAACAGCAGGATCTGGTCGCCCTCATTGACCTGCTGATGTTCCCACCGCTCGCGCGGCAGGATCTGTTGATTGAGCGCCAGCGCCGTTCCCGGCTTCAGCTGGCGCAGCATGTCGAGCAGGGCGGCAACGGTGAGATCGTCGTCGCACGTCATCGGCTCATCGTTAAACAGAATGCGCATTGCGGCCTCCACATACCGGGCAGTGGCTGGCACGGTTCAACGCCAGATGACGCCAGCCGCTGGAGCGGGCGTCGAACAGCCGCAGCGTGTTGCGTTCTGTCTCCATGCCGCTGAGCAACTTGATGGCCTCCAGCGCCTGAAGAGTACCCATCACGCCCACCACCGGGCCCAGAATGCCTGCCGTGCGGCAGTTACGCTCCGGTTCAGCCTCGTCCGGCCACAGGCAGCGGTAGCAGCCCTGTGCCCACGGCGGCGTAAGCACCATTATTTGCCCACCGAAACCGACCGCGCTGGCGGTGATCAGCGGCGTGTTCTGCGCAACACAGGCCGCGTTGATGGCCTGACGTGTCGCCATATTGTCCGTACAGTCCAGCACCACGTCGGCAAGGGCCACTTCGCGTTGCAGATCTTCCCCGCTCAGCCGCGTCTGGAGTGCGACCAGTTCGATATCGGGGTTAAGCTGGTTCAGCCGCTGGCGCGTAACGTGCGCTTTAGGCTGGTTGATATCTTCTGTCGTAAAGAGAATTTGCCGTTGCAGATTGCTGAGATGTACCTCGTCGTCATCGGCCAGCACCAGCGTGCCCACGCCCGCGCCGGCCAGATACAGCGCGGCGGGGGTGCCTAATCCGCCCAGACCGACAATCAGTACCCGGCTGGCGAGCAGCTTTTGCTGTCCCTCGATGGCGATATCCTCCAGCAGGATCTGGCGGCTGTAACGCATAAAATCACGATCTTTCATCACCTGCTCCTGCCAGTTGTAAAAGCTGCGCGGTGGCGGCCTGCCAGTCTGCCGCCTGGGTGATAGCGCTGACGACGGCGATACTGCCGACGCCGGTCTCCAGCACCGCGGGCGCACGTTCAAGGCTGATCCCGCCGATGGCGACGGTGGGGTAATCGGCAAGGCGCTTAACGTGGGCCGCCAGCTGCGTCAAACCCTGTGGAGCGGACGGCATCTGTTTGGTTTGCGTTGGGAAAACGTGCCCGAGCGCGATGTAAGAGGGGCGGGCCGCCAGCGCCACGTCGATCTCCATATCATCGTGGGTAGAAACGCCCAGCCGCAGACCGGCGTCACGGATCGCGTTGAGATCGGTCGTTTCCAGATCTTCCTGTCCCAGATGCACGCCGTACGCCTGGTGTTTAACCGCCAGCCGCCAGTAGTCGTTGATAAACAGGCGGGCGTGGTAGCGACGTCCCAGCGCGATAGCGGCGATCACGTCGGCCTCCACCTCTTCATCGCGTTTATCCTTGATGCGTAGCTGGAGGGTGCGAACGCCAGCTTCCAGCAGGCGGGCGATCCACGCCACGCTGTCCACCACCGGGTAAAGCCCTAAGCGGAAGGGGACAGGGGGGAAATCAGGCTGGTACATTATGCCTCCTCTTTTTTGAGGTAGATTTCGCCGCCTTTCGCGCGGAAGGTTTCCGACATGTCCGCCATGCCGACTTCAATGGTCTGCGCGGCGGCGTAATCGCGTACTTCCTGGCTGATTTTCATCGAGCAGAATTTAGGTCCGCACATGGAGCAGAAGTGCGCAACTTTGCCCGATTCCTGCGGCAGGGTTTCGTCGTGATAGGCGCGGGCGGTGAACGGATCGAGGGCCAGGTTAAACTGGTCTTCCCAGCGGAATTCAAAGCGCGCTTTGGACATGGCGTTGTCGCGAATTTGCGCGCCCGGATGGCCTTTCGCCAGATCCGCCGCGTGGGCGGCAATCTTGTAGGTGATCAGCCCCTGCTTCACGTCCTCTTTGTTTGGCAGCCCGAGGTGCTCTTTCGGCGTCACGTAGCAGAGCATGGCGCAGCCGAACCAGCCGATCATCGCCGCGCCAATGCCTGACGTGAAGTGGTCGTAGCCCGGCGCAATATCGGTGGTCAACGGCCCCAGGGTGTAGAACGGTGCTTCGTGGCAGTGCTCCAGTTCCTCGGTCATGTTGCGACGGATCATCTGCATCGGCACATGGCCCGGGCCTTCAATCATCACCTGCACGTCGTACTCCCAGGCGATTTTGGTCAGCTCGCCCAGCGTGTGCAGCTCGGCAAACTGCGCCTCGTCGTTAGCATCGCGGATGGAGCCAGGACGCAGGCCGTCGCCCAGCGATAAAGAGACGTCGTACGCGGCGCAAATTTCGCAGATTTCGCGGAAGTGTTCGTAGAGGAAGTTTTCCTGATGATGGGAAAGGCACCATTTAGCCATAATCGAACCGCCGCGTGAGACGATACCGGTCAGACGTTTCGCCGTCATCGGCACGTAGCGCAGCAGCACGCCCGCGTGGATGGTGAAGTAGTCCACGCCCTGCTCGGCCTGCTCCAGCAGTGTGTCGCGGAACGCTTCCCAGGTGAGGTTTTCGGCGATGCCGTTGACCTTCTCCAGCGCCTGATAAATCGGGACGGTGCCAATCGGCACCGGGCTGTTACGCAGGATCCACTCGCGGGTCTCATGAATATAGCGGCCAGTGGAAAGGTCCATCACCGTGTCCGCGCCCCAGCGCGTCGACCAGACCAGCTTTTCCACCTCTTCTTCGATGGATGACGTCACCGCTGAGTTGCCGATGTTGGCGTTGACCTTCACCAGGAAGTTGCGGCCGATAATCATCGGCTCGGATTCCGGGTGGTTGATGTTGGCGGGGATAATGGCGCGCCCGGCGGCCACTTCGTCACGCACAAATTCCGGCGTGATGTTTTCCGGCAGGCGAGCGCCAAACCCTTCACCAGGATGCTGGTGGCGCAGCACTTCGCTGCGGATGCGCTCGCGGCCCATGTTTTCGCGGATGGCGATGAACTCCATCTCCGGCGTGACGATACCCTGGCGCGCGTAGTGCAGCTGGGTGACGCATTTGCCCGCTTTAGCGCGTTTCGGCGTCAGCAGGCCGGTAAAGCGCAGCTCGTCCAGACCGTCGTCGGCCAGGCGCGCGTTGGTATACGCCGAGCTGCGCACGCTCAGTTCTTCGCAGTCGTTACGGGCGTCAATCCACGGCTGGCGCAGTTTTGCCAGACCCTGCTGTACGTTGATAGCAACAGAAGGGTCGCCGTACGGGCCGGAGGTGTCATACACCGGCACGGCTTCGTTGTCTTCAAACTGCGGGTTTTCTTTGCTGCCGCCGATAAGCGTCGGGCTGAGCTGGATTTCGCGCATCGGCACGCGGATATCAGCCTGTGAACCGGTGATGTAGATGCGCGTTGAGTTCGGGAAAGCGGTGCCTTCCAGGGTGTCGATGAAGCGTTGTGCGTGTTCGCGCTGTTCGCGGCGGGTCAGTTTTGTTGTAGACATAGCTCATTCCAGATGTGAAGGACATGGCTTGTCAGACGACGGATGAAGCAAGAGAAGATCGCCTCAGGGGCGATACAACAGCAGTGTGACTCTTGTTCCCTTCGCAGGTATTAACCTGATCAGGTTCCGCGGATCCCGAATTAACGGTCTCAGCCCGTGCTTTCACACTGGGCACTCCGACAAGAAAAATCCCCCTCGTGAGAGGGGCGAATGGTTGTAAATTACTCGTTAACGATTAAGAACTCAAGCAGGGCGCGCAACGTTATCGCTGGTGCTGATATTCAGGTTGTTGTCCAGCACGAGGGCGATGAGCTTGTCTTCCAGCGTGAATCGCTCTTCCAGCGCTTCGCCAAGGTCGGAAAGCGCCTGCTGAAACTCAAGATAGTTATCGTGATCGATAGCGTTCTCTAGCGTGGAATCGTAGTAGTCCATGATCTGCTGGGTGTTGGCTTCCAGCAGCGGACAGAGTTTGCTGGCCGCTAAATACGGCGTTGTCCCTTCCATTTCGCGGATAATGCGTTCATAAAGGTTGAAATGGCCGTCGGAAAGGTAGTCGACCAGGCTCTGACAGAAGTCGTCCAGCGCTTTTTCATTCAGCCGCATAAAGGATTCTTTGCCAGGCTTAAGACCAACCAGATTGTAATATGCCACGAGTAGATGCTTGCGCACATGTAGCCAGCGATCCACCAGGGTGTTACTTCCTCCAACGCGCTCAGTCAGGCTTTCCAGCTGGTTTAACATGGTCGACTCCATAAGGTTTAGAATGGGATCTGCTTATCCAAAATGTAACCATAATGCTAACAACATGTCAGTGAAGCGAAGGTAGTGCAATAGATATGGATCGTATTATTGAAAAATCAGATCTGGGTTGGTGGATCGTCAGTCGCGAACAAAAATTATGGCTGCCCGGTGGGGAGATACCCTACGGTGCGGCAGACATCTTCGATCTCGTCGGCCAACCGGCGCTGCGGATCGGCGAGTGGCAGGGCGATCCGGTATGGTTGATCCAACAGGCTCGTCGTCAGGATATGGGCTCCGTTCGTCAGGTGTTGGATCGGGATGTCGGCCTGTTCCAGCTGGCGGGGCGCGGCGTGCAGCTGGCGGAGTTTTACCGCTCGCACAAATACTGCGGCTACTGCGGCCACACCATGCACCCGAGCAAAACCGAGTGGGCAATGCTTTGCGGCCACTGCCGTGAACGCTACTACCCGCAAATCGCACCGTGCATCATTGTCGCCATCCGCCGTGATGATTCCATCCTGCTGGCGCAGCATACCCGCCATCGCAACGGCATTCACACCGTCCTCGCCGGGTTCGTGGAAGTCGGCGAAACGCTGGAACAGGCGGTGGCGCGCGAGGTGATGGAGGAGAGCGGCATTAAGGTGAAAAACCTGCGCTATGTGACGTCGCAGCCGTGGCCGTTCCCGATGTCCCTGATGACCGCGTTTATGGCGGAATACGACAGCGGCGAGATTGTTATCGATCAGAAAGAGCTGCTGGAGGCTAACTGGTATCGCTACGACGATTTACCGCTGCTGCCCCCGCCGGGAACGGTGGCGCGTCGCCTGATAGAAGATACCGTGGCAATGTGTCGGGCCGAGTGTGAGTAGTGTTACACTGACGGACTGACGCAATAAGGAACTGCAAAATGACCGAACTGAAGAACGATCGTTATCTGCGTGCGCTGCTGCGCCAGCCCGTTGATGTCACCCCGGTGTGGATGATGCGCCAGGCGGGACGCTATCTGCCAGAGTACAAAGCCACGCGCGCGCAGGCAGGCGATTTTATGTCGCTGTGCAAAAACGCCGAGCTGGCCTGTGAAGTGACGCTCCAGCCGCTGCGCCGCTTCCCGCTCGATGCCGCCATTCTTTTTTCGGACATTCTCACCATTCCGGATGCGATGGGCCTTGGGCTCTATTTCGAAACCGGAGAAGGCCCGCGTTTTACCTCTCCGATCAAAAGCAAAGCCGACGTTGATAAGCTGCCGATCCCCGATCCTGAAGGCGAGCTGGGCTATGTGATGAACGCCGTGCGCACCATTCGCCGCGAACTGAAAGGCGACGTGCCGCTGATTGGCTTCTCCGGTAGTCCGTGGACGCTGGCCACCTACATGGTGGAAGGCGGCAGCAGCAAAGCCTTTACCGTCATCAAAAAGATGATGTACGCCGAGCCGCTGGCCCTGCATGCCCTCCTCGACAAGCTGGCGAAGAGCGTCACGCTCTATCTCAACGCGCAGATTAAAGCGGGCGCGCAGTCGGTGATGATTTTCGACACCTGGGGCGGCGTGCTGACCGGACGTGATTATCAGCAGTTCTCCCTGTACTACATGCACAAAATTGTCGATGGCCTGCTGCGTGAAAACGAAGGCCGTCGCGTGCCGGTGACGCTGTTTACCAAAGGCGGCGGTCAGTGGCTGGAAGCGATGGCGGCCACCGGCTGCGACGCGCTGGGCCTCGACTGGACCACCGATATTGCCGATGCGCGCCGTCGCGTGGGGGACAAAGTGGCGCTCCAGGGCAACATGGATCCGTCCATGCTCTATGCGCAGCCTGCCCGTATCGAAGAAGAAGTGTCGACTATACTGTCTGGTTTCGGCCAGGGCGAAGGCCACGTCTTCAACCTCGGTCACGGTATTCATCAGGATGTACCGCCAGAACACGCTGGCGTATTTGTGGAGGCGGTGCATAGGCTTTCTGCCCAGTATCATAAGTAAGGAGTGGTTATGGATCTCGCGTCGCTACGCGCTCAGCAAATCGAACTGGCTTCATCAGTGATCCGCGAGGATCGTCTGGATACGGACCCTCCGCGGTACATTGGCGGGGCGGACGTCGGATTTGAGCAGGGCGGTGAAGTGACGCGAGCGGCGATGGTGGTGCTGAAATACCCTTCGCTGGAGCTGGTGGAGTACAAGGTGGCGCGTATCGCCACCACCATGCCCTATATCCCCGGCTTTCTCTCCTTCCGCGAATATCCCGCGCTGCTGGCCGCGTGGGAGCAACTCTCGCAAAAACCCGATCTGCTGTTTGTTGATGGGCATGGTATCTCCCATCCGCGTCGCTTAGGCGTCGCCAGCCACTTTGGTCTGCTGGTGGACGTGCCGACCATCGGCGTGGCGAAAAAACGCCTGTGCGGCGCGTTTGAGCCGCTCTCTGCCGAACCGGGCGCACTGGCGCCGCTTATCCATAAAGGCGAGCAGCTGGCGTGGGTCTGGCGCAGTAAAGCGCGCTGCAACCCGTTGTTTATCGCCACCGGGCATCGGGTCAGCATGGATAGCGCCCTGGCGTGGGTGCAACGCTGTATGAAGGGCTACCGTTTACCGGAGCCAACCCGCTGGGCCGACGCCGTGGCCTCTTCACGTCCGGCATTCATTCGTTGGCAGGAAATTCAGCCGTGATTCAGGTAAACTGCGGCTAATTTTCGATTCGAGACATCATCATGTTACAAAACCCGATTCATCTGCGCCTTGAGAAGCTGGAAAGCTGGCAGCACGTGACGTTTATGGCTTGCCTGTGCGAGCGCATGTATCCCAACTATGCCGCGTTCTGCAAGCAGACGGCGTTTGGCGAAGGCCAGATTTATCGTCGTATCCTGGATTTAATCTGGGAGACGCTGACGGTCAAAGATGCGAAGGTAAATTTTGACTCTCAGCTCGAAAAGCTGGAAGAGGCTATTCCGGCTGCGGATGATTTCGATCTGTATGGCGTCTACCCGGCCATTGATGCCTGTGTGGCGTTGAGCGAGCTGATCCACTCCCGTCTGAGCGGTGAAACCCTGGAACACGCCATTGAAGTCAGCAAGGCATCCATTACCACCGTTGCGATGCTGGAAATGACCCAGGAAGGCCGTGAAATGACCGACGAGGAGCTGCGTGCTAACCCGGCGGTTGAACAGGAATGGGATATTCAGTGGGAAATTTTCCGTCTGCTGGCGGAGTGTGAAGAACGTGATATTGAGCTGATCAAAGGGCTTCGCGCGGACCTGCGCGAGGCCGGTGAGAGCAATATTGGTATAATTTTTAACCAATGAGACAACAAAACGTGATTTAACGCCTGTTTTGTCACTCCTCGACTCTTCCCTTTCGCCCCCCGTCTGGTCTACATTTGGGGGGCGAAAAAAAGTGGCTATCGGTGCGTGTATGCAGGAGAGTGCTTTTTTGGCATTTTCGTCGCACTCGATGCTTAGCAAGCGATAAACACATTGAAAGGATAACTTATGAACAAGACTCAACTGATTGATGTAATTGCGGACAAGGCTGATCTGTCTAAAGTGCAGGCTAAAGCTGCTCTGGAATCTACCCTGGCTGCTATTACTGAGTCTCTGAAAGAAGGCGATGCTGTACAACTGGTTGGTTTCGGTACCTTCAAAGTGAACCACCGCGCTGAGCGTACTGGCCGCAACCCGCAGACCGGTAAAGAAATCAAAATCGCCGCAGCTAACGTGCCGGCATTTGTTTCTGGTAAAGCACTGAAAGACGCAGTTAAGTAAGACGCGTGGCAGTGAACAGTTTTAACGAAGGGGCGGCAACGCCCCTTTTGTCATTCTGGCGTGGAACGCTCGCGCTGGCAGGCGTACTGTTGCTGTCTGCCTGTAGCCATGATTCCTCACTCCCCCCGTTTACCGCCAGCGGCTATGCTGACAACCAGGGTGCGGTCAGGATCTGGCGCAAAGATTCCAGCGATGAAGTCCATATGCTCACCGCATTCAGCCCGTGGCATAACGGCAACACCTCGACCGCAGAATACCGCTGGCAGGGCGATGCGCTGTCGCTCATTGAACTGAATATCTACAGTAAGACTCCCGAACACGTGAAGGTGCGTTTCGACGACCACGGCGAGCTGAGCTTTATGCAGCATGAGGTCAGTGGACTGAAACAGCAGCTTTCCAGCGATCAGGTCGCTCTCTACCGCTACCGTGCTGAACAACTCCGCCAGACCAGCGATGCGCTGCGTCAGGGCCGCGTGGTGCTGCGCCAGGGGCGCTGGCATGCCGACGGCACGGTGACCACCTGCGAAGGGCAGACGGTGAAGCCTGAGCTTGAATCCTGGGCAACCGAACACATTCAGCGTCGTCAGCGGCATTCATCTGTGGAGGTGAGTGTGGCATGGCTGGAAGCGCCGGAAGGCTCTCAGCTGTTGCTGGTGGCGAATGAAGATTTCTGCACCTGGCAGCCGACAGAGAAGAGTTTCTGACGTAAATCCCCTCTCCCTTGAGGGAGAGGGTTAGGGTGAGGGGGAAATTACTCTCCCTGCTCCCGCGCAATGGCACGATAGCCGATATCCTGGCGGCTGAAGCTGCCATTCCAGTGAATATCCGCCATCAGCGCATAGGCGCGCTTCTGCGCCTCTGCCACGGTCTGGCCCAGCGCGGTCGCACACAGCACGCGACCGCCGTTGGTGAGCACGCGGTCGTCGTCAGAGAGCTTTGTACCGGCGTGGAACACCTTCGCACCGTCAATCTCTTCCAGCGGCAGGCCGTGGATCTCATCTCCGGTGTTGTAGCTACCCGGATAGCCACCCGCAGCAATCACCACACCTAAAGAGGCACGCTCGTCCCACTCGGAAGTTTTCTCGTCCAGCTTGCCTTCGCACGCCGCCAGACACAGATCAACCAGATCGGACTTCATGCGCAGCATGATCGGCTGGGTTTCCGGATCGCCGAAGCGGCAGTTGAATTCAATCACCTTCGGGTTACCCTGCTTGTCGATCATCAGGCCTGCGTAAAGGAAACCGGTGTAGGTATTGCCTTCCGCAGCCATCCCCTTCACGGTTGGCCAGATGATGCGGTCCATGGTGCGCTGGTGTACTTCGTCAGTGACCACCGGAGCAGGGGAGTAAGCTCCCATCCCGCCGGTGTTTGGCCCCGTGTCGGCATTGCCTACGCGCTTGTGATCCTGGCTGGTCGCCATCGGCAGAACGTGCTCGCCGTCAACCATCACGATAAAGCTCGCTTCTTCGCCGTCGAGGAACTCTTCAATTACGATGCGGTGGCCCGCGTCGCCAAAGGCGTTACCCGCCAGCATATCCTGCACGGCGGCTTCCGCTTCTTCGAGGGTCATCGCCACGATAACGCCTTTCCCGGCAGCCAGGCCGTCGGCTTTGATCACGATGGGCGCGCCTTTTTCACGCAGGTAAGCCAGAGCAGGCTCTACCTCGGTGAAGTTCTGATATTCCGCCGTCGGGATGTTATGACGCGCGAGAAAATCTTTGGTGAAGGCTTTTGAGCCTTCCAGCTGCGCAGCCCCTTCCGTTGGGCCGAAAATTTTCAGGCCCGCGGCGCGGAAGGCATCTACAACGCCGATCACCAGCGGTGCTTCCGGGCCAACAATCGTCAGATCGATATTCTCGTTTTGGGCAAAGCTCAGCAGCGCCGGGATGTCGGTTACGCCGATGGCGACGTTCTGTAGTGCGGGCTCCAGCGCGGTCCCGGCGTTACCCGGTGCCACAAAGACGGTTTCAACCTGCGAAGACTGCGCTGCTTTCCACGCCAGGGCGTGCTCGCGCCCGCCGTTACCAATCACTAATACTTTCATTTTCTGCTCCGGGAATTAATGGCGGAAGTGGCGCATGTCGGTGAAGATCATTGCGATGCCATGCTCGTCGGCAGCGGCAATCACTTCGTCATCACGGATTGAACCGCCAGGCTGGATCACACAGGTGATGCCCACAGCAGCGGCCGCGTCGATACCGTCGCGGAACGGGAAGAAGGCGTCAGAGGCCATGGCGGAACCTTTGACTTCCAGACCTTCGTCACCTGCTTTAATACCCGCGATTTTCGCAGAGTAAACGCGGCTCATCTGGCCTGCGCCTATTCCGATGGTCATGTTCTCTTTGGCGTAGACGATGGCGTTGGATTTCACGAACTTCGCCACTTTCCAGCAGAACAGCGCGTCACGCAGTTCCTGCTCGGTTGGCTGACGTTTGGTGACGACATGCAGATCGGCTTCGCCCACCATACCCAGATCGCGGTCCTGAACCAGCAGCCCGCCGTTCACGCGCTTGAAGTCCAGGCCTGGAACGCGCTCTGCCCACTGGCCGCAAACCAGTACGCGCACGTTCTGTTTCGCCGCGGTGATTTTCAGCGCCTCTTCGGATGCTGATGGCGCGATGATCACTTCGACAAACTGACGGGAGATGATGGCCTGCGCGGTTTCCGCATCCAGCTCGCGGTTGAAGGCGATAATGCCGCCGAACGCGGAGGTCGGGTCGGTTTTGTAGGCGCGATCGTAAGCTTCCAGAATAGACGCACTTACCGCAACGCCGCATGGGTTGGCGTGCTTGACGATAACGCAGGCCGGCTCGCTGAACGCTTTCACGCATTCCAGCGCGGCGTCGGTATCGGCAATGTTGTTATAGGAGAGGGCTTTGCCCTGTACCTGCTGGGCAGTCGCTACAGAGGCTTCTTTTACCTCTTCTTCTATATAGAAGGCAGCCTGCTGGTGGCTGTTCTCGCCGTAACGCATATCCTGCTTCTTAATGAAGTTCAGGTTCAGCGTGCGCGGGAAGCGGCCAGATGGATCTTTGCTTTCACCGTGGTAGGCAGGTACCAGGCTACCGAAGTAGTTGGCGATCATGCTGTCGTAGGCGGCGGTATGCTCGAAGGCTTTGATGGCGAGATCGAAACGCGTTTCAAGCGTCAGGGACCCGTGGTTGGCATCCATCTCATTAATAATGGCGTTGTAGTCGCTGCTCTTTACCACGATGGCCACATCTTTATGGTTCTTGGCTGCGGAGCGCACCATGGTCGGGCCGCCGATGTCGATATTCTCAACAGCGTCTTCCAGAGAACAGCCTTCACGGGCGACGGTCTGGGCGAACGGGTAGAGGTTAACGACCACCATGTCGATGGGGGCAATATTGTGCTGCTCCATAATGCCGTCGTCCTGACCGCGACGGCCCAGAATACCGCCGTGCACTTTCGGGTGCAGGGTTTTGACGCGTCCATCCATCATTTCCGGGAAACCGGTGTAATCGGACACTTCGGTTACCGGCAGACCTTTATCTGCTAACAGGCGAGCGGTACCGCCTGTAGAAAGCAGCTCTACGCCACGTGCAGAAAGTGCCTGAGCGAATTCGACGATACCGGCTTTATCAGAAACACTGAGCAGAGCGCGGCGGACTGGACGATGTTGTTGCATGGTAAATCCCCTGGATTTCACGATTACAGAGAGCGTTAGATGAATTTTCCTGTGAAAAACTCATCTAACACACCTGACGAGGCATCCTTGTGAAGCGCGAGCATTTTAACGAAAACGTTTGCGCAACGCTCGCACATTTTTACTTTTTCGTATCATTGTGGATAAGTCTGTGCGTAAAAAGGTATAAGGCGGGGTTTTGCTGTGGAATGCAGCAGTCAGTCATTTTTCTGTCATTTAGCGGTTGCGGCCTGCGGAGAACTCCCTATAATGCGCCTCCATCGACACGGAACATGTGAATCACTTCACAAACAACCGGGTCGGCTGAAGAGAAAAAATCCTGAA